>NZ_QGMP01000001.1:1649239-1979087 GCF_003259185.1 Isoalcanivorax indicus | reverse complement strand
CAGCTGTTGTCCTGCTCTGCGGTGCTCACGGAGTAGGGGCAGTCAGCGCAATAGTCGGACATGCGCTGTATGTATTTGCCACTGGCGGCATAGGGTTTGGAGCCCAGATAACCGCCGTCCGCATGCATGACCATGCCCAGGGTGTTGGGCAACTCCACCCACTCATACGCGTCTGCGTAGACCGCCAGATACCATTCATGAATGGCTTTGATGTCCACCCCCAGTAACAGCGCCAGATTGCCGGTGACCATCAAGCGCTGGATGTGATGGGCGTAGGCGTGTTCGCGGGTGGCGCGGACCGCCTCGCTGACACAGCGCATGCGCGTGTTGCCGTCCCAGTAAAACCAGGGCAGCGGGGCATGGCTCTCCAGGCGGTTTTCGTCGAGATACCCGGGCATGGTCAGCCAGTAGATACCGCGCACGTATTCTCGCCAACCGATGATCTGCCGGATGAAACCTTCCACGGCATTCAGCGGTGCATGACCGCTGTAGTAGCGCTCTGCGGCGGCATGGCAGACCTCACCGGGAGTCAGCAGGCCGCAGTTGATGGCCGGCGATAACACCGAATGAAACAGAAAGTCGTCGGCGCTGGTCATGGCATCCTGATAATCCCCGAAGGCGGGCAGGCCCTGGTCCATGAAATGCGTCAGCGCCTGGCGTGCCTGTTTTCGTGTCACCGGTAACCAGAAGGGTGTACTGTCACCGAAATGATCGGGGAAGTGTGTTTCGACATCCGCAATGACCGCGTCGGTGATGGCGTCTGGCGTAAACTGCATCGGGCGTGCGAGAGGGCGGCTGCCGTCAAAGCGTTTGCGGTTTTCGGCATCAAAATTCCACTGGCCGCCCTCGGGCTTGCCGTCCGGGGTCATCAGCAGACCCGTCTGGCGACGCATGTCCCGGTAGAAGTACTCCATGCGCAGTTGCTTGCGGCCGCTGGCCCAATCAGCGAATTGCGCCTTGTCGCAGAGGAAACGGTCGTCGGTGAGGATGTCGACGGGCAATTTCAGCTGCTCAGGCCAGCTGCGGATGTCCTGGTCCAGTCGCCATTCGCCACACTCGGTGGTCACAATCCGTTCGCTGTCATGTTGCGCGGCGCTACGGGCCACGGCCGCCGCGATATCCGGCAGGCCATCGTTGATGGTGAAGTAGTCGACGTGCCAGCCCTTGCGGCGCAAGGTGTCGGCAAAGTGACGCATGGCCGAGAAGATCAGGATGATCTTCTTCTTGTGGTGGCGCACATAGGTGGCCTCGGCCAGGACTTCCGCCATGACCACCTTGTCGCGCTTCGGGTCCGCTGCGGCGAGACAGCTCAGGGTGTCGGTGAGCTGGTCGCCGAGGATCAGTACCAGCTTGCCGCTCACGCCCTAACCCTTGATCAATGACAGGAACTCACTGCGGGCTGCGGCGGACTCCCGCAAGGTGCCCAGCATGACCGAGGTGGTGGTGGATGAATTCTGTTTCTCCACGCCGCGCATCATCATGCACAGGTGGCGTGCTTCCATCACCACCCCCACGCCCCGGGCACCGGTGACTGCCTGAATGGCATGCGCCACCTGATGCGTCAGCGTCTCCTGAATCTGCAAACGGCGAGCGAACATATCCACCACGCGGGCAAATTTGGACAGGCCCAGAACCTTGCCGTCGGGGATGTAGGCGATATGGCAGGTGCCGAAGAAGGGCAGGATATGGTGTTCGCAGAGCGAGTAGAACTCGATGTCCCGCACCACGACCATTTCGTCATTGGCGGATTCGAACACGGCGTTGTTGGTGACTTCCGCCAGTGATCGGGTGTAGCCCTCGGTCAGGAAGGCCACCGCCTTGGCGGTCCGTTTCGGGGTGTCGCGCAATCCTTCGCGGTGCGGGTCTTCGCCCACGGTTTCAAGCACCTGACGGTAAAGCCCGGTGAGCGTGTCGATGTCGGTCATACTGGATCCCCCGTGAAGGTATCCAGTCAGTATTGGTGAGTGCCGGTCAAGGTGGCGTCAACCGCGCCCCGACCGGCCGGGGCAGGTCAGCGGTTCTGCAGGTTGCCGATGATGGCCATGATGGCTTCCTGGCCATTGCCGGGATGATCGGCGTTGCTGAAATCGGTAATGCCTGACCACTGCTCGACAATGGCTTCCGGCGTCAGCGGTTGCGAGATCGGGAAACCATGGCCCTTGGTGCGTTCCCAGCGCAGCTTGCCGATCCAGCCCGCGCCGACCTCATAGAGCTGGCCGCTGTCGCGGTGTTCCTCATGGCACAGCTTGAGGACCAGCGGGGTGACGAATTCCGGTTTCAGTTGCTCGACGATCTGCGGTGGCATGATGGTTGCGGTCATGCGGCTGCCGGCAATCGGGGCAATGGTATTGACCACGATATTGCGCTTGGCGCCCTCGATGGCCAGGCTTTGCGCCAGGCCGTGCAGGCCGAGCTTGGCCATCGCGTAGTTGCCCTGACCAAAATTGCCGTAGATGCCCGCGGCCGAGGCGGTGAAGATGACGCGCCCGAATTCCTGCTCACGCAGGTGTGGCCAGGCCGCATGGGTGACTTTAAAGGCGCCTTTGACATGCACGTTATAGACCAGATCCCAGTCTTCTTCGGTCATGTTGTGGAACGACTTGTCGCGCAGGATGCCGGCATTGTTGATGACGATGTCCACGCGGTTGAAGTTGTCCAGCGCACACTGGACGATCTTGTCGCCATCGGTGACCGAGTCATGGTTGGCGACCGCCTCGCCACCGGCGGCGGTGATTTCCTCGACGACCTGATCCGCAGCGCTGCGGTCGGCGCCTTCTCCGGTTGCCGACCCGCCGAGATCGTTGACCACCACCCGAGCACCCCGGGCGGCAAAGGACAGGGCGTGGCTGCGGCCCAGGCCGTTACCGGCGCCGGTGACCACCACGACCTTGTCATCAAAACGCAGTGTGGACATCGTGTGCTCCTCGCTCTGTGTTGGCTTACAGCCCCATGCCGCGGCCGATCACTTCTTTCATGATTTCATTGGTGCCGGCAAAGATACGGGTGATGCGTGCATCGGTATAGGCGCGGCAGATCGGGTATTCCTGCATGTAGCCATAGCCGCCATGCAATTGCACGCCGTCATCCACCACCTTGTTGAGCAGGTCGGTGGTCCAGTACTTGGCCATGCAGGCTTCTTCCGGCGTGACCTCGCCCGCCAGATGTTGCTGCACGAGGTTGTCGACGAAATGCTGGCCGATGGTAATTTCGGTCTTCATTTCCGCCATCATGAAGCGGGTGTTCTGGAACTTGCCGATGGGCTTGCCAAAGGCGGTGCGCTCCTTGACGTACTTGAGGGTTTCTTCAAAGGCAAACCAGGCCCCCGAGATGGCGCCGATGGCGCAGACCAGGCGCTCCTGGGCAAGTTTCTGCATCATGTACATGAAGCCCATGCCCGGCTTGCCCAGCACATTCTCCTTCGGCACCACGACGTTCTCGAAGAACAGCTCGGCGGTATCCTGGGATTTCATGCCCATCTTCTTCAGGTTGCGGCCACGGCTGAAGCCTTCCATGCTGCGCTCCACCAGCACCAGAGTGATGCCTTCCGGTGCCTTGGCGGCGACGATCACCAGATCGGCAAGGATGCCGTTGGAAATAAAGGTCTTCTGGCCATTGAGGATATAATGGTCGCCCTGGTCTTCGAGTTGTGTGCGGATCGCCTGCAGATCCGAACCGGTGCCGGGTTCGGTCATGGCGATCGCCAGAATGGTCTCGCCGCTGACCACGCCGGGCAGGTGGCGGGCTTTCTGTTCCTCGGTGCCATAGGTGTGCAGGTAGGGGGCGATCACGTCGTTGTGCAGGCTCAGGGCGAAGCCGGACTCGCCGATGCGGGACAGCTCCTCGATCATGATCTGGGCGTAGCGGAAGTCCTCCAGGCCCAGGCCGCCGTACTGTTCCTCGACGAAGGGCGCCAGAAAGCCGTTGGCCCCGGCCTTCAGCCAGACATCGCGGTCGACAATGCCCTGTTCGATCCAGCGTTCCTGGTGAGGCAGCACTTCTTCCTGGCAGAACTTGCGGAAGCTGTCGCGGAAGATGCTATGGTCATCGGTGAAGAGCGTGCGTTTCATGGCGGGTCCCGGGTTGTGTTTTGGTGGCTGTCCCTACAGGCGGCATTATTGGAACCCCGGCGCCGGCCTCTCAATGACGCAATGTGCCAATCTGGCTGACATTATTTATCATGGGTGCCGGTTTACCGCCGGGGCCAGCGCCGGATTCGGGATGGCGCTGGGGATGGAAACTGCAACGCCATGATTTACAATACAAAATTAACCCAGAAGGGCGGCGGATGCCGCAGTGGCTTTCAGGATGTTCAAGCGCAACACCATTGCTATCAGTCATGTGATCCGGGTTTTGCAGGGGGCCGCGCGGGCTGGCGCCTCGATCCCGGCGCTGCTCGAGGTGGCCGGGATTCCCCGGCGTATGCTGGATGACCCGGACGCCCGCATCGAGCGGGATACCTTTATCCGGCTGATGCTGGAAGTCATGCAGCAGACCCAGGATGAGTTCCTGGGCTTCGGCCAGGGGCGCAAGTCCAAGCCCGGCACCTTCAGCATGATGGCGCACGCGGTGATCAACTGCTCGAATCTGGAGAAGGCGGTGCGCCGCGGTATCCAGTTCTACGAGCTGTTCGATCTGGACGTGCATACCACGCTGCATCGCTCGGAAGACACGGCCTGGCTGCAAGTGCACGCTGATCCGCGGCTGGATTTCCGTGAGGTCATCATCGAGTCGACCCTGATGCTGTCGCTGCGCTTCATGAACTGGCTGGTCGGCAAGGCCATCGAGGCGCAGCGCGTGGAGTTCGATTTTTCCCGGGTCAGCAGTGCCGATGACGATTACCGGTCGGTGTTCACCTGCCCGGTGACCTTCGAGAGCAGCACCAACTGCCTGGTGTTCAGCAGCGATTATCTCGACCTGCCACTGGTTCAGAATCAGCTGTCGCTGTCGCGGTTCCTCAAGGACTCGCTGGCCCAGCTGCTTGAGGGCAATATCCACAATGTCGGCCTGCCCGCACAGATCAGGGCTATCATCTCCAAGGAATACGGCAACAACTTCCCGGATTTTTCGGAGATCTGTGAAAAGCTCAACATGACGCCGCAAACCCTGCGCCGTCGCCTCAAGGAAGGCAATACCAGCTATCAGGAGATCAAGGACACGATCCGCAAGGATGCCTCGATCTACTACCTGTCGCAGCCGGAGCTGTCGATCGACGAGATCGCGCTGCTGATGGGCTTCAGTGAAGCCAGTTCCTTCCACCGTGCCTTCAAGAAATGGACCGGCAAGACGCCGTCCGCCTACCGGAGAGAGTATTTTGGCGACGCAGCCCAGTTCTGATGCCTCATCGTCTGAT
Source organism: Isoalcanivorax indicus (assembly GCF_003259185.1). Classification (NCBI taxonomy): domain Bacteria; kingdom Pseudomonadati; phylum Pseudomonadota; class Gammaproteobacteria; order Oceanospirillales; family Alcanivoracaceae; genus Isoalcanivorax; species Isoalcanivorax indicus. Next base: position 1,973,737 of record NZ_QGMP01000001.1, on the reverse strand, counting down.
GTGCGGGAGGCCGTGGCTGCCACCACCGCTCGCCTGCTGATCGTGTGCCCGGATCAGCCGGGTATCATCAGTGCTGTCAGTACCTTCCTGTACCACCATGGCGCCAATATCACGGATTTCGACCAGCACGCTTCGGACCCGGACGCCGGTACCTTTTTCTTGCGCATGGAGTTCCAGACCCCGGGGCTGGACTGCTCCTGGGATACCCTGAAAAGCAATTTCGAGACCCGGGTCGCGCGCCAGTACGGCATGGACTGGCAACTGACCCTGGCGGCAGATCGCAAGCGCATGGCGATCATGGTGTCACGCCATGACCACGCACTGCTGGAACTGCTGTGGCGGACCATGGGCGGCGACCTGCCTGCCGTGATTCCCATGGTCATCAGCAATCATGATGACCTGCGTGGTGAGGTGGAGCGGTTCGGTATTCCTTACCACCATATTCCGGTGACCCGTGACAACAAGGTCGAGGCCGAACAGCAGGCGTTGCAGTTGCTGGAAGGTCAGGCCGACCTGGTGGTGCTGGCGCGTTACATGCAGATCCTGAGTCCGGATTTCGTGCAGCACTATCCGCACCGCATCATCAATATCCACCATTCTTTCCTGCCGGCGTTTGTCGGCGCCAACCCGTATCAGCAGGCCTGGGAGCGCGGCGTCAAACTGATCGGCGCTACCAGTCACTATGTGACGGATGATCTGGATCAGGGGCCGATCATCGAGCAGAACGTGGCGCGGGTGTCACACCGGCACAGCCCGGCGGAACTCAAGGCACTGGGGCAGGAAGTGGAGCGCGGCGTGCTGCTGCGCGCCGTGCGCTGGCATCTGGAAGACCGGGTGATCGTGGACGGCAACAAGACCGTGGTGTTCACCCGCTGAGGCGGGTGGCCCTGCGTCGCGGCACCTCAGAAGCGCAGCTGCACCCCGGCGGCAAAGCTGTCCACATTTTCCGACTCGATACGATAGCGGCTGGCATCAATCACCAGCGCAATATCCCGCACCAGCGGAATATGCAGCCCCAGACCGGCATACAGGCCGGTGCCGGTCACACTGTCGACATCCGTGAACGGCGGCCCGGTGAGGTCGTCGCTGCTGCCCCGGTAGGTCAGCACTTCGCTGAAGCGGGTCTTGATGTTGTAGGCCAGCAGGCCGCCGCGCAGATACACCAGCCGTTCATGCATGATGCGTCCGCCGATCTCGTAACCGCTGATATCCAGCCGGTCCTGAGCGCGCACATCCACGCTTTCCAGGGTGCCAATGCCGTTCGGGGGATTGTTCAGCTCGGCGGCAGTGGGGGCGCGATTGAAGGCGGTGTCGCGGGTATTGCGCACCAGCTGGTTGAACGCGGCTTCGAGTCCGAATTCGAGCCCGTGGCGTGCCAGGCTGTTGAACCAGATGCCGCCGCGCAGGCGGTAGCCCTCGGCGCGGTGGTCCTCGCCAAAGGCGCGCAGGTCGGACTGGCTGTATTGCAGCTCGGCAAACAGATCGACATCAGGCGGTTCGAGGGTGTCGGCACCGGCCAGCAGCGGCAGCAGGGCCGCCAGAGCGAGGGTGTGCAGGGCGTTACGTTTTTTCAGTGGTGTTGTCATGTTTGTTTTACTTGTTATAGAGACGACAATAGCGCCCATTGTAACCACCCCAGGTGATAAATGGCCATCATCCATGATCGCGACGCTGATACCTTGCTGCTGCTCTGCCGGGCCGGGTTCGAGGCTGACTGCGCCGCCGAGCTGACCGAGCGCGCTGCCGGGCAAGGGCAGGGCGGCTACGCCCGTGCGACCCGTGAGGCGGGCTGGCTGACCTGGCACCAGCCGGGGCAGCCCGTGGCCGCCCTGATGCCGCGTACCCTGCACAGCGGAGGGCTGGTGTTTGCGCGCACGGCCTGGCCGGTGCTGGGGCATTTCGAGGACCTGCCACAGCACGACCGTATCAGCCCGCTGCTGGCGCAGGTGGCCCCCGCCGGTCCTTTCAGTGCGCTGCGGCTGGAGCATGCCGATACCAACACCGGGCGTACCCTGCAGCGCTTCCTGCGGGGGTTTCGCAAGGCACTGGAACCCGCGCTGAAAAAGGCACAGCTGTGGGACGAAAGTGCCGACCGGATTCTGCATCTGTTTTTCGAGGACTCGGGGCGCGGCCTGTTTGGCTGCGCCGCCGCTGCGTCGGTATCGCCCTGGGAGCAGGGCATCCCGCGCTTGCGCTTGCCCGCCGCGGCCCCCAGCCGTTCGGCGCTGAAACTGGAAGAAGCCTGGTTACGGCTGATGAGCGACACGGAGCAGGCCCACTGGCTGGCCGCCGGGCGCACCGCCGTGGACCTGGGGGCGGCCCCGGGCGGCTGGACCTGGCAACTGGCCCGTCGTGGCCTGCGCGTCACCGGCGTGGACCATGGCCGACTGGCGGCGCACCTGCTGGATGAGTATCCCGTCAGCCACGTGTCGGCGGACGCCTTCACCTGGCGCCCGCCCAGGCCCGTGGACGTGCTGGTCTGCGATATCGTCGACAAGCCGTCACGCAGCCTGGCGCTGATGGAGAAGTGGCTGGTGCGTGGCTGGGCCAAGGTGGCGCTGTTCAACCTCAAGCTGCCCATGAAGCAGCGCCAGGCGACGGTATCGAGCTTGCTGGCGCGGCTGGAAGCCTCTCTGGCCGAGGCCGGTCTGACGATGCAGATCCGCGCGGCCCAGCTTTACCATGACCGCGAGGAAATCACCGTAGTCGTGTTGCCGGGGCAGGGGGGCGCATGACGGTGCCGTTATACCTTCATCCCCGATTATACAGGGGCTCCAGCAGCGTGATGCGCTCGGGCTCTTCCAGAAACGGGCTGATCGCGTCCAGCGCTTCGCGGCGCTCACTGGAATGCAGCCAGCGCATCCAGGCGGCACGACTCTGCCAGGCGGAGAGAATGAAGTGATGCTGGGGGCGATTGGCGTCACGCAGGGATTCCCCGGACAGGAAGCCGGGCGCCCGGACGATGGCTTGCATCATGCCGGTGACGGCCTGGCTGTAGGGTTGTTCAAGGCCCTCAACGATCTGTCTTTCAATCAGTACCCGGATCACCTTTGCGCTCCCTCGTGGTCGTGTGCGGGCGCAAGTGTAGCGTCTGTGCGCCGTCTCGCCCAGTCATGGCCAGAGGGCCAATGTTGATGGGCTGGCACCGCCACCCCTTCTGGCAGCACCGCCAACTGCTCGGTGTGCTGGCCCTGTTCTATTTTGCCCAGGGCCTGCCGTCCGGGCTGATGGCCAAGGCGCTGCCGGCGCTGGCGCGTGATGCCGGCATGCCGTTGCCGCATATCGGCCTGCTGTCGCTGGCCGCCCTGCCTTGGGCGCTCAAATTTATCTGGGCGCCGTGGGTGGACCGCCTCGGCGCGGGCCGCGCCAACCACCGCAAGCGCTGGGTCGTCGCCTGCCAGACAGCCGCTGCCCTGGTGGTGCTGGGCATTGCCTTCGTTGATCCGGCGGCGCTCTTCACCACCCACTTCATGGTGCTGATTTTCCTGATCGGCCTGCTCAATCTCGCCTGCGCGACCCAGGACATTGCCGCCGACGGCCTGGCGGTGCGGATGCTGACCCCGGCGCTGCGCGGACCCGGCAACAGTATCCAGGTGACCGGCTACAAGGTCGGCCTGATGCTGGGTGGCGGCGCGCTGCTGATCTGGGTCGGCCTGCTCGGCTGGACCACCACCTTCCTGCTGGTGGCGCTGACCTTGCTGGCGATGCTGTACCCGATCTGGCGTTTTCCCGAGCCGGCGGTGGCCCGCGATCCGGGTCAGCACGAGCGGTTGGATTTTCGCGCCTGGCGCCGTGCGATCGTGCGCTTCTGGGGCCGCCCCGGCATGCTCTGGTGGCTGTTGCTGCTGCTCGGCTACAAGGTTGGTGACAGCTTCGGCTCGCGTATGCTCAAGCCGTTTCTGGTCGACGCAGGCTGGTCGCTGCCGCAGATCGGTGTGCTCGACCTGAGTGTGTCGGTGATTGGCCTGGCGGCCGCCTTCGTCGGCGGTATGCTGATGATGCGCTGGTCACGGGCCATGGCGCTGGTGGTGTTCGGCCTGCTGCATGCGGCGGCCTTTGCGGGCTGGGCCTGGCTGGCGGGTGGAGCGCCGTTGACCTGGCAGATCTGGGCGGTGGCGATCTGGGAACAATGCGCGGATGCGATGGCCACGGTGGCCCTGTTCACCGTGATGATGGACCACTGCCGGCCGCGGCATGAGGGCGCGGACTATACGTTGCAGGCCTCCATGCAACTGATGGCGGTGGGGCTGTTCTCGCTGGGCAGCGGCTTCAGCGCGCACTGGTTCGGCTACAGCCACCATTTCCTGCTCTCGGCGGGGCTGTGTCTGGCCGCTATAATGGCGATCCCTGTATGGTGGCACCTGCGCCGCCATGCTTCGACCACTCGCGACCTGGAAACCCTGCCGTGACTGATGCTTCTGCCAGCCTGCCTCCCGAGGCGACCCATCATCTCGATGCCAGCGGCCTGGTGTGTCCGGAGCCGGTGATGCTGCTGCACAACCGCGTGCGCGACATGGCGTCCGGGGAGGTGCTGGAGGTCCTGGCCACCGATCCATCCACCCAGCGCGATATCCCGAAATTCTGCCAGTTCCTGGGGCATACCCTGCTGCACGAGCACGAAGAACCTGCCGAAAGCGGACCGCTGTTTCGCTACTGGATTCGGCGTAAATAGGTTTGATGATGTCGGGTAGTGGGTCACCCTCCAGCAGGGAGGCGTTGAGGCGGGGTATGCCCTTCCGGGACCGCTCAAGCCCTCCCTGGGCGCTCTTTCTTTGGCCATCCATGGCCAAAGATGTCCCTCCAGGGCATACCCCGCCTCACCGCTGGTGGAAGATTCAGCCTTTAGCGGCTATCGAGCTCTCTGGAGGAACAAAACTCGCCGTTGGCTGAGTCCATTCCGAACGGGCTGCACATGACGGCCCTCGGGGGGCGGGCAGGGGTGTTCAGGACTGTCGAGAGGCATGGATGCCGAACGCAAGCCTACAGGGACGTATTTACGGCGTGTCCTGAACACCCCTGCCCGCCCCCCGAGGGCCATGGCCACTGGTCCAGGCAGAATGGAACGCTCTGGAAACGAGAGACAAAAAAATGCCCGCTCGCGTCTCCCTTGATCGCGGGCGGGCATCCATATTGGCGGTGAGCGCCAGGTAAACAGTTTGGGCCACAGCAGCCCATGGGTGCCAGAGTAGGGGCTCACCTGTCGTTGCGGAAGTACAAATCACTGATGCCTCTGATAGCAAACTGCTATCACGTCGGCAGGGCGCGCTCAGCGAGGGTGTCTAGTCGGCCAGCGTGGCGATCGCCGCCAGCGCCTCCGGATCCTGATCCTTGATACGGTTGGCGATGCCGTGCTGGAAGAAATAGCGGAAATCCGTTTTCTTCTGGGCATCGATCAGGCAAGGATCATTGGGCAGCACCGGGGTGCGGGTGATACGGGTTTCATCGGCCACCAGTGCGTGTACCGTGCCATGCCGGTCCAGTTGCCAGCTCACTACCTCCACCAGACTGATGGTGTGAAAGCCGTCGCTGGAAAAGACCGCATGGGTGCCGATGGTGTCGGGGATCTGTTGGGGAATGATGTCGGTGCTGGCTGAGGGCTCGCCGAAGAAGGCGACAGCGGCATCCAGCTCCTGCACCTTGTGTTCCGGGGCCTCAGTAAACAGGTACTCGCTTTCCGGCAGGCGATAACCCATCCAGCGTCCGTTCAGTGGGTCGGCGAGTGCCTCGGCGGGCGCCACCTTCTTGAGCCACGGCACCAGCGCCGTGACGCTGCCGTCATCAAGTCGGGCCCAGGCCAGCACTTTCAACGAGAAGAGTTTGTCCGGGTGGCGGTCGTTGGCGTAAAGGAGTTCTATGCCGTCATATTCCGGCGACAGCCGGAGGATGCGGGGCGAGGTACCGCGCGGTGACTCGTCACGATGCCGGGCGCGGTGATCACACAGGGAGACGATCTTGTTGTCGTGCTGCCCGGTGCCGTGCTGGTGGTGCATGTTGGGCATGGTGCCCTCCTTGCAGTGCGTTTCACCAGTTTCTATCACGTTAGCCGCTTGTGCGTGGCGCCGCAAGGGGCGCCGGTTCAGATCGCGGGTTGGCGCAAGCGATGGCGCAGTCGCCAGCCCAGCAATACTGCGGCGCTGGTCAAGCCGGCGAGCAGGCCGATCCAGAAGCCGGCGGGGCCCATGGCCGGTACCAGCAGATCGGTGCGACCGAGCACAATGCCCACCGGGAGGCCGATGCCCCAGTAGGCGAGCAGGGTGTACAGCATCGGTACGGTGGTGTCTTCGAAGCCGCGCAGTACGCCATTGGCCGTGACCTGAAAGGCATCCGACAGTTGATACAGGGCAGCGTACAACAGCAACCCGGCCGCCATGGCCTGCACGGTGGCATCGTCGGTATAAATGCGCGGTACCTGATGGCGCAGTAGCAGCAACAGGGAGGCCGCGACCAGGGCGCAGGCCAGGGCCACACGCAGGGCCGTATTGGCGGCCAGGCGCACAGCCGCTTCATCGCGGCGGCCGCGTTCGTGTCCCACGCGCACGGTCACCGCAATGGCCACGCTCAGCGGCACCATGAACAGCAGCGAAGCGAAGTTCAGCGCGATCTGGTGGCTGGCCACCACGACGGGGCCGAGGCTGCTGATCAGCAGGGCGATCACGGCAAAGATGCTGACCTCGAAAAAGATCGACAGGCCCACGGGCAGGCCGAGGCGCAACATGTAGCCGAGGGCGCGGGGTTCCAGGCGCAACGGCAGCAGGGCCAGGCGCGCCTGGTGATAGACGCGGTGCCGGGCGACATAGGCGGCCATCATCAGGGCCATGCACCACATCACCAGGGCGGTGGCCCAGCCGCAGCCGACGCCACCGAGCGCGGGGAAGCCGAGCTTGCCGTAAATCAGCACGTAGTTGGCGGGAATATTGATCAGCAGGCCGATGATGCTGATCCACAGCACCGGGCGGGTGTGGTTCATGGCTTCGGTGTAGCTGCGCAGGGCGAGGAACAGGGCCACGCCCGGCATGCCCCAGCTCAGCGCCTTCAGGTAACCGCTGACCATGGGACGCATGCTCTCATCGACATCCATCAGAACCAGCACCGGGGTGACGCTGCGCAACAGCACAAAGCCCCCCACACCCAGGGCCAGGCCCAGCCACAGGGCCTGCTGTGTCAGCGGGCTGATGCGGTGGTAAGCTGCGCCCCCGAGGGTGCGTGACAGGATGGGCGTGGCGCTCATCAGCACGCCGGTCATGAACAGATACAGCGGCACCCAGATGCTGGCGCCCACGGCCACCGCCGCCAGGTCGGTGGGGCTGACCCGACCGGCCATCACGGTGTCGACGAAGCCGTTGGCGGTCTGCGCCAGTTGACCGCCGAGAATCGGCAGGGCAAGACGCAGCAGCAGGCCCAGCTCGGCCCGGTGGGTAGTGGCGCGGGGTAGCACGTCAGGCAGTGTCCTGTGGCAGAGGATCGATAATTCGATGATCGACAAGAACCGGTACAGCGGCCCGGACAGTATAGCGCAACCGGCCGTCGCGGCGCAGGCGCGATTTGATGCCCGGGACCTGGAGCGCCTGTTCGCGCAGACCTTTGCCGACAGCCACGACACGCTGTTGTGTGGTGGCGCCGAAGAGCCGTTTTATCAGCCGGGGCGGCCGCACCGGATTCTGTACACCCGTGATTATTTTCGCAGCGCGCTGCATGAGGTGGCGCACTGGTGTGTGGCCGGCGCGGCACGTCGGCAGTTGCCGGATTACGGTTACTGGTATGCCCCGGATGGCCGCGATGCGGCGCAGCAACGTGCTTTCGAGCAGGTGGAGGTCAAGCCGCAGGCGCTGGAATTGCTGTTCTGTGAAGCCTGCGGGCATCCCTTTGCGGTATCGCTGGACAATCTGGAGGGGGAGACGGGTGATGCCACGGCCTTTGCGACGGCGGTGGCACACCAGGCGCTGCATTATCGTGCGCAGAGGCGTAACCAGCGCTGGGCACGCTGGCTACACACCCTCTCCGGCTTCTATCAACCCGGGAAGAAGTTGAGCGGATAGTCGCCTTTCCAGGTCTCCACGGGCAGGGCACCGAAGTCCATGTTGCGGACCACCAGCAGAATGCGCCGTTCCAACTCTGCATCGTTCAGCTCCGAGGAGCGGATCGACGCATCGCTGACACTGCCATCCGGTGCAATCTCCAGATTCAGTACCACCGTGCCCTGCATGGCGGGGTTCTCCCGCAGCGCCCGCTGATACAGGCTGTTGAAACGGCCCGCATAGCGATTGAAGGTCTGCCGGAGCTGCTCGCTGGTACGGCGACTGGTGCCGTCCGGCCGACGTTCGGTTTCCGAGGCGGCTGCGGCGGAGGCTGCAATGCCGCTTTCCACCTGAGCCACATCACCCCCGGCCAGTTCGCCGCCACCGCCGCCACCGCTGGAGACGCTGCCGGTATTGATGCCCCCGGAGCTGCGTCCCGAACGACTGGTGAGCAGATCACGTTGCACCTCTGTCTGGGTGTCACCCCCGCGGCGCAGATCGCGGGAGGACGACACCGGCGGCGCCAGATCACGCAGACCGGCCAGTGAATCCTCGAACACGCGCACTTCCTGGCGCGCGCGTTCGCGGGCCTGTTCGATACGCTCCGGTGTGGGTTCGGGGCGCGGGCGCTCCGGTTCCGGTTGCGGCACCTCTTCGGGCGGCGCTTCCGGTTCGGCTTCCTCGCGTACCGGTTCGGGCGGGGCAGGGGGTTCCTGCTTCTGCTCGATCACCAGCCGCGCCAGCCGTTCGGGAATCGGGTCGGCGCTGGTGTCCCGGCGTGGCACCTCGGTGCTCTGGATCAGCCAGATCAGGACCACACAGAGCAGCAGCAGGAGCAACAGAATGCCGTACTGCCTGACGCGCTCTCCGGGCAAGGGGTCCCAGGGCAGGGTGCCGTCGAATTGTCTGCTCATTCGTCGTCCTCCCCGTGGGTGCGCAACACGGCGAAGGCAACGCGGCTGTAATCCGTCTGGCTGGCGGTGAACATGATGCGCTGCAACAGCGCGAAGTCCATCAACCGGTCTCCGAGAATCATCAGCTCACGTTCTTCGTCGGCGCCTCCCAGACGGCGGGCGCGCTCGGCGTAGCTGTTGAGCACCTCAGCCAATGCGGGAATGACGCGTTCGTCGCCGGCCATGGCGTCGCTGACGCTCATCACGCGGCGCTCCTGCACCAGAATGTCACGGCTGCTGACTTGCACGGTCAGTACATCGTCGGGCATTTCCTGCGCGATGGAGGTGGGCAGTTGCAGATCCGGGTTGTCCGGCAGCTGCTGCGTGTTGGTCTGATTGACCAGCAGGAAAAACACCAGGATGGTGAAAATATCCATCAGCGCCGTCAGGTTCAGCGGATTGGTTTTCCGGCGTCGACGGTAGTGACGCACCTTGCGGCGGCTGCGTGCCGATTGCTGCTGTTTCATGCGTCACCTCCGGCCGCGCGCTGCGGATCGGGCGGTGCGGCACCGATGCCGATATCCGGGAACAGCTCGCGCTTGATGATCTGGCCATTGAGCCGCACATCACGCAGGCGCACGGTGTCCATGGTATGGATCAGCAACTCGTACGGCGTGTCATCCTCGCACAGCAAGGTGATGTCGGTGACCTCAGCAAAGCGCTCTTTCACCTCCAGCAGATACTGGTGCAAGCCATCGCGGTCATGCTCGCCGTCCTGATTCGGCAGGATCTTCAAAGGGCCGCTTTGACGGTCGACCACTTCATAACGGTCCTGATAGATCAGTACTTCCAGCACGATCGGGCGTTTGTCTTCTGATTCCGAGGGCGCGGCATCATCCGAGGGCAGGTTCAGCTGCAGGATGGCTACCTGGGCAAATACTGCATTGAGCAGCAGGAACGGAATCAGCACTACCATCAGGTTCAGGAAGGCAGTGATGTTCAGTTCCACCTCGGTATCACGTTCTCGTCTGCGAAAGCGCATACCGGGCTCCTCGATTATTCGCCGTCAGCCTTGCGCTGTTCCTGCTGCAAAAGGGCCTGGCGGTATACGTTGATGAACTTCACCGAGGCCATTTCCATGCTGTCGACGATCTTGTTGGTCATCGAGTTGATAAACGCATGGGCCAGCAACAGCGGGATGGCGGTCATCAGACCGAAGGCGGTGGTGTTCATGGCCACGGAAATCGACGCCGACAACAGGTCGGCTTTCTGCGCCGGGTCGGCGTTGGCCACCGCCGTAAACGCGGCGATCAGGCCCAGAATGGTGCCGAGCAGACCCAGCAGGGTGGCGATGTTGGCCAGGGTGCCGACGTAGCCGGTGCGGGTTTCCAGGCGCGGCAATACTTCCATCAGGCCTTCTTCCATGGCCAGTTCAACATCCTCATGACGGCGTGAGGTGCGGGCGCGCTCCAGGCCATATCCGATCACCCGTGCCAGGCCGGTTTCCTGGTCGCGCAGGTTTTCCAGGGCCTGGCGGAACTGCGCCTTGGACAGCATCGGGAATACTTCGCGCCAGGTTTTCTGGTTGCGGAACTTGACGCTCTGCAGGTAGATGACCCGCTCCAGCACGATGGCCAGGCCCACGGCCAGCACCAGCAGGATCGGATACATGAAAGGCCCCCCGTCCTGGATGAAACCGATCACGGTGGCCAGCAGACCCGGATCTGCCACCGGTGTGGCGGCGTCGAGGGTGGACGTTGACATGTGTATCTCCTGTATCAAGGTTTTGTTTGTTATTCGGGCTGATTAATCGGGTTGAACACTGAGCCGTTCGTGGTAATCGATTTCCCTGAGCAGCACATCCTGATCCAGGGGTTCCAGTACGCGGTCCAGCAGGGCCGTGGTCGGGTCCTTGCGTTCAAGCCGCACTTCCCGGTCTTTCCATGGCACCACGTTGAGCACCGTGGGGGCTTCCTGCGTGCCGATGATATTGGTGCCGGTTTCGCCGCGCGGCGTCTCGGCCAGGGCGGGGTGCACCAGGGGCAATGTCGTGAGCAGGGCTATGAGCAAACGGATCGGTGGGCGCATCAGTGTTCCTCCGTGTTCCGGTCAGCCAGGGCGGGCGCGCGCCGTTCCAGGTCGGCAATCCAGTTGGCCACTGTGGGGTCCGGTTGCCGTTGCAGTGCCTGGTACTCGCGAAAATGACCCAGTGCGGCGGGCAGGTCCTGCAGATACAGTTCGGCCAGCACGCCCAGATTGAAATGGGCGCGGGCATAGAGCGGGTCGAGGGTGACGGCGTGCTGATAATGCTGTTTCGCGTCGATGAAGCGACCCTGCTCACGCAAGGCCAGCCCGAGCGCATTGTGGGCATAGGGGTTGCGCGCGTTGGTATCAATCGCTTCACGCAGGCTGCGTTCTGCCGCCGCCCAGTTTTCCTGACGCAGGTGGATCAGACCGATGTTGACCCACGGCCCGGACAGCGCAGGGTAGCGGCTGGTCAGCGACTGGAATACCACCAGGGCGCGCTCCAGCTCGTTGTTGCGCAGATACTGCAAGCCACGGAAATAGTCCTGAGTGGCCGCTTCCGCAATCGGTCGCACCGCCGGGTCATGGGGCACCGGCGGAATATGTTCAGCATCGCTGTCGCTGGCCGCGGCGCCATCGCGCTGCTCGGCATGGCGTGACAACGTGCGGTCGCCACTGGCGCCGTCCAGGCCGATATCCGGGCGGCTGGCACAGCCGCCGAGCAGCAGCAGGAGAAGCGGCATGACGCGCAGCGCTGGTGCGGCCGCCGCGCGCAGGTCAGTAAATGATATCGACATAGGGTTCCACCTGTTCGTATTTCGCATAGCGGCCCGGCAACAACTCGCCCAGCGCCTTGAAGCTGCGTTTTACCCAGTCGTCGTAGATGTCATCCACCACCATGTCGGTGTTGGCGATATACAGGTCAATGGCCTGGTCTTCGTAGGGCAGCGCCTGTTCTTCCAGCAGCAGCTCGTACATTTCCAGCTCCAGCTCGTCGAGCCCGCGTGGCCGTTCGGAATCCATGATGTCGCGGGCCAGCACGCGGTACATTTCGCCAATCTGGAATTGCGCGGCGGTGGCATATTCGGCCACGCCGATGGCCGCCACATCCTCGTACCCCTGCAGTGCCGTGCGCATGGCGCGGGTCTTCTGTTCCAGGCTGCGACGCAGGGGTTGTGTCAGACGGATCTGGCTGAACGTCTCGAAGTCTTTTTCGGCCAGCGAGAAGGCGGCCCAGGCGCCGAGCCAGGCGACCCGGTCACTGGCGTCGTTGCCGGCGTCGGCCAGGGTTTCCACCAGCTTGTTCAGCCAGAATTCGCGGCGCTCTTCATCGCCGGTGCCGGCATACAGTTCGGTCAGCCGGTGCTGGCCTTCGGCGCGCAGATCAATGGGTTCCGGCCAGGCCCAGACGTACTTGCGATACAGGCGAATGCTGCCGTCGGGGTCGTTGGCCTTGTCCTGCAACTGAGCGGCTTGCCACAGGGCCTGCTGCGACAGCTCGGGGTCGCTTTCCTGATGCAGATCGGCAATGCGTTCCAGCTCGCGGGCGGCGGCGCCGAAGTTGCCAATGGCTTCATAGGCCACGGCGAGCTTGTCCGGCACGGTTTCGGCCAGCACGTCGTCGGGATAACGGCGGCGGAAGTCCTCCAGCACGGCAATCGCAGCCTGGTGTTCATCCGCAGCGATGTAGAGGTTGGCCGCATCATATTCCGCGTTGCGCCGAATACTGGCGTCAGGGTAGACCTCTGCCACGCGCAGAAACTGGGTGGCGGCGCCCATGGGGTCGCCCGCATCGCGCAAGGCTTCCGCCTGGCGATAGACGCTGGCAGCAAGGCGCTCACGATAGGTCACGCGATCCTCAGTGCTCAGGCCCGGCAGGGTCAGCAGGGTGCTGTAGGCGTATTCGGCGACGTCGTGGCGGCCCAGGTCGAATTCACCGTTGGCAATGGTGGCCCAGCCATAGCGCAGCAGGGCGTCGTCCGGCGGTGGCGTCAGGTTGACCAGCAGCCCGGCCGTGCGCACCGCGCCCTCCAGGTCGCCGGCAGCCAACTGATCTTCGCTGACACTGCGCAGCACCATGGGCACGCGCTCATGGGTCGGGAAGGTACGCGCAAAGCGCAAGCCGCTGTCGATCTTGTGCCCCAGCAGTTCATCGCGTTGTGCCTGTTGGGCTTCATCAGCGGCGGGGAGCTGGCCGATTCGTGCCTGCCAGGCCACCAGGGCGAAGTAGCCGGCATTGCCGGCGTCGGCATAGGCCTCGTACTCATACGCTGTGCGCTCAAACTGCACGACTGCCTCGGCAAACTGCTCGCCGGCAAACAGGACTTCCGCGTAACGGTGGTTGATGTCCGCCTGATCGGAGCTGGCCGGTGGCGTGTCCAGATACTCGCGGTACCAGCGCGCGGCATGTGGATAGTCGCTGCTCAGGCCGCTTTGCTGCGCCAGCGCATGGTAGTGTCGGGCCAGATCCAGGATATGCCCCTTGAGCTGGTCGATATAATCCGCGCGCTGCGCCGGATTGGCTTGCCAGAAGGGACTGTTCACGCCGTAGCGCATTACGAACTGTTCCTTGGCGGGCAGTACCAGGGCGGGGAAACCACCACGCTGGAACGCCTCGATCTGCCGGGTGGAGAAGTCCGGCGCGCGCGCGTCGCCAGGGTGCACGCTGACAAACATGTCGAAGGTGTCCGCCGCATCGCGGAAACGCTCCTGTTGCAGATAGACCTCGCCCAGGCTCTGGTAAATATCGGCTTCATACTCGCGCGGCGGGTGATCGGCGAACCAGCGCTGCACGCTGGCCGGGCCATCAAGATTGATAAAGGCCAGGCTGATGACGCGACGGGTATCCACGAGCAGTTTCGACTGCATGCTGCCGTCGGTCTGGCTCTGGCGGTCGGCCTGCAAGGTGTCCAGCAGCTGGAAGAAATCCTTCAGCGAGCGCTGGTAGTCACCCAGCCGGTAATGGCTCCAACCCTGCTTGTAGAGAGCCTGCTCGAAGAACTCACTGCGTGGCGAGACGCCGACCACGGCGGCGTAAGCGTCGGCGGCGGTGTCGAACTCATTGTCGGCAAACAGCAACTCGCCCCGGCGGAACTGGGCCTCTGTGACGTATTCGCTGTCGGGGTGTTCGCGCACCAGGGTGTCCAGGGCGCGCAGGGAATTGTCCAGGTCGCCGGCCAGGTCGTAGGCTTTGGCGAGCTGGTACCAGGCATCGGCGCGTTCCTGCGGATCGCGGGTGCTGTCCAGCAGGGCGTGATACAGGCGAATGGCGGTATCGAAACTGGTGTCGAGCGTGGTGCCGTCGAGCTCCGCCGCCATGCCGCTGGCCAGCCCCAGCAGGGCAAAGCGTTCCTCGCGGTCCTGCGTGCGTTCGGCATCGCGCATGAAATTTTCATACAGCATGCTGTCGATGTTGCGGTCGAACGCTTCAGCGGTATCGACCTGCGGCTGCTCGCTCAGGTCCTGTTCTGCGTAACCACGGTCTTCGGCGGCGGACACCGCGAGATCGGCCATGCGCCGCAGTGGCGCAGCGCGCTGTGCCGGATCATGAAACAGTTCGATGGCGCGCCGGTAACTTTCCAGCGCGGCCTCGGGCGAGGCGTTTTCCAGTCTGCCCGTCTCGATGGTGATGTCGGCGTGCTCCAGGTCTGCCAGGGTGGCGCCGCCATAGCGCGGTGCAGGGTCAGCCGGTGTCGAGGTGCAGCCTGCGCTCAGCGTGGCGAGTGCCAGCGCCAGCAGGGTGGGCCGCCACGTTGTGCGTCCTGTGCAGGGGTTCATGGGCGTGCCTCCCCGGTGCCACGCCGACTGTAGGCGGCATCCTGAATACGGGCGATGGCCAGATGGGCCTCGCCGAGTTGTTCACCCAGTCGGGCGCGACGATCGGCGAGCACCCGCAGCGCCTCGTTCTTGAGCTGTTGGCCCAGCTCGGCCAGGGTGTCGTCGGTGTCACGGAGCAGAGCGTCGATGCGTGTCGATTCCGCGCGCAGACGTGCGGGCAGATTGCTGCGCGATGCCTCGCGGTTGTCTGTCAGCAGCTGTGCCAGGGCGGCTGTGCGCAGCCCTTGCACGCGTGTTTCATCGCGCAGCCCGCTGACGCGCTCACTCTGGGCGCGGCGCCGGGGTTCGGCGTCGTTGGCAATTTCCCACAACAGCAGGCCGCGTACCCGTTCGAGCCGCTGTCGCTGGCGGGCATCCATGGGCTGTGCCGTCAAGGCTTCGATCCGCTGCCACATGAACGACTGCGGCAGGTCGGCAACGTCCTGGGGGGCCTGCATATCCAGGCGCGAGGGCATGGCCATGGCGAGCATTTCCGCCTGTTCGCTGAGCTGTTCCTGGCGAGCGCGTAGTGCCTTCAGGCGTTGCTCGGCATTGCCCAGGACACGTTCCTGCTGCCGTTGCCGTTGCAGGGCGGTGTCGATCAGCACGGGCAATTCCCGCTGGTGCCGTTCCAGCAGCTCGCGCAGGCGCACGATCTGCTGGTACTGATGATGCTGTTCGGCAAACCGGTGGCTGGCAAACAGGGCATACAGATAGGGCATTTCTTCGCCGGTGGCTTGCTCGAAACGGGTCAGGCGCGCCATCGGATCGACGTCGCGACGTTGCCCGCCGTTATCGGCCAGCGTGCTCAGCCAGTCGGGCTGGTCCACGTTGCGGATCGCTTGCTCTACCTGATGCAGTGCGCTGCGATAGCGCTCCGCCGCCACGCGGTACCCGGCCAGAGCCTGATTGTCGGCGCCCAGTTCTTCGTAGGCGCGTGGCGCCAGCAGCAGGGCTTCCTGTACGGATTCATGGGCAGGGTGACGGCGCGCCAGGGTCAGCCACAGCGGCAGCGCCGCGCGGGCATCGCCGCGTTCGAAGTTGACCAGCCCCAGCACCATCAGGGCTTCATTGGAAAAAGGGCCATCGGCCCGCACCTGCAGCAGCGCGTTGCGGGCGTCGTCCGGCTGCCCCTCGCGCAGGGCAGTGAGCCCGGCGGTGAGGGCCGCGCGGTCGCGCAGCGCATTGATCTGGCCGTCCTGCGGAGGAAGGCGGATCACCTCCCACAGGGCTCGCATGCCGCGGCTGATGTCGCCGCCGCGCAGTTGCGCCACCGCCATGTTATAGCGCGCATAGGCACCGGCCACGCTGCCCGGGTCCACGGATTCCAGCTGGCGTGCGGCGCCGGTAAAGTCCGCTTCGTTGATCAGGATATTGGCCAGCATCAGCTGGCGTTGCCCGGCCAGTTCCGCTGGCAGGGCCTGCAAGGCCCGGCTCTCCAGCAGCCGCCGTGCCGTGGCATATTCGCCCTGGCGATAATGCAATTGTGCCTTGTGCAGGAAGGTTTCCGCCCGCGTCTGGGCGAGGATGTCCTGGCGCAGCAAGCGGTCGAAGATCGCTTCGGCCTCGCCCGGCAGGCCATAGCTGACATACAACTCGCCCATCAGCAGTTCGGCATAGGTGGTGTCCGGGTTGAACAAGCCGCGCGCCTGGTTCACCACCAGGCTGGACAGGGTGCTGAACTGCCGATCGCTGTAGAAATCGAAGATCGCCTCGCCGAACGCCAGGTAGCGCTGCTCCTCTTTCCCCAGGGCCATGGGCCCGGTGGGCAGATCGTCAAACAGCACCAGCCGTGTAGGGTTGCCCCCCACAACGGGTGCGGACGTCAGGAGACAGGCCAGCAGCGCGGCAAGCCGGGCATTGCGAGCCATGGTCACTGGTCCCATTCGTGGAATTCGAAGCGATGCTGCATGGCGTCGAGGTCATCGACGACGCGCAACTCGATCCACTTGCGTCCTGGTCCTTTCTCGAAAGTGTAGGTGGCGTTGCGCTGGTAGTCCTTGCCGCGCGGGTCGTAGCCGGTAATGGTGGCTTCCAGCACGTTACGGCCGCTTTTCACGTTGCCGTTGAACAGCCGCTGGATGCCGCCCTGGGTCAGGGCCTCGAATTCCTGCTCGGTATAGGAGTGATAGCCGACATGCTGACCATTGAGGGTCAGGTTGACGTCCACCAGCCGGATCGGGGTGCCCACATCCACGGACAGGAACACGGCCGTCTGGGAGCTGGGGTAGAGCAGCTCTTCCTCCAGCAGGGTGATGTCCCGGTTCAGGGCAAGGACTTCCTGGCGCAGGGTTTCGATGCGCTGGGACAGTGGTGTGGCGGCCAGTGCATCGGATGCATAGGCAGAGGACCCCGGAGAGAGCAGGAACATGACCGCCAAGGCCATGAATCCATTACGAATTTTCATTGTTATTGGCCTGATGTTGGATGCTGCCAGTCTTCTTGTTATGGGCATTCTTATTGTTCTGACTCCACCGTCCTCCCCTCGGGGATCAGCGGATGTAGCTATTTGTAACTGAGAAGAAAGGCTTAAATCAAGTTAGCATGTGCTAACGCTTGCGTGCCTTCCGGGTCTCCTGAGGGGTTCCAGGGCCGCTGAAATGCATCGGGGAGAGGTGAGCCGCCTGGTTTGCAAGTTGTGAGCCGTGTCACTTTTTGTATCTCGCTTTGTTCTTACACTCCGCCGCCACTGCAGGATCAGTCTTTCCCGGGGGCATGGGGAAACAGGCAAGGAAGCGTGTACGCAGCATCACCGATGTCGTTGGCATACGGTTTCCTTGTCTCATCATCTCTGCTTTTGAAAAGACACCCGTGACGGTATCAGGTGGTACCGCTGCGTCAGGATTTTGCGGTTTATGGGTGTGATTATAATTCTGAACTTTCATTGGAAATGGAGTCCTTGGGGATGAAAAAGGTTGTCTTGGTATTCGGCGTTATGGTGATGTTTATGCTGGCCGGTTGTGGGGGCGGCGGCAGTAGCGACTCTTCTTTTTCCGGAAGTTTCACGAGCGGTGGTGTGACGTATCACTGCACCTCCCAGTCCGCTTTCACTGACTGTCAGGGCGGCGATTGCAGCGGTTGTTCCTGCCAGTCCGGTTGCCCGGGCGATGCTCCGGTGATCACTGAGCATTGCAGTGTCAGCGGCACCTCAGTCACTGTGACTGACGCAGGATGCATTTTCCAGATGTCCGGCAATGATCAGACCGGGGTTTGTGTGTCCTCTGGCAGCGCGATCAGGCTGTTGACCGGAACGGGGTTTACCGCACCTCAGGTCGTCAGCTCAGGGTCTCAGTTCTCCAATGGCTTGAGTATCAACGGCATAACCCTGAATTGTGAATGACAAGGGTTGGGCGGCCGCGCCATGCACATCATGCATAGACTGTTGCTGGCTTCCTGCATAGTGGCAGCGTTTGGTGCGGGTTACTGGCTTGCTACGGCGAGCCAGTCTGCCTCGCCAGACGTTTCCTGGTTCGCAGATGATGAGCATTTGCGCGATCAGATTCTGGCTTTGCAAGTAGCGCAAGGCGACCAGAGCCCGGAAGAAACGTCGGATTTGTTGGCGGATGTTGAGGGGCTTGCCCCGGATCATCTGCTTGCTCTGGTTCAGCGACTTCCGGACCATGAAATCGACCGGCAATTACGCAGAGTCCTTCGCGACAGTGATCTCAATGATCATATTCATGACCGACGAGCCTTTGCCACCCGATTGGTTGAAGAAGCATTGAAGGAGTTTGATCCCTCCACGCTCCTTTCAGGGCAGGCTTTTATGTCAAGCTCTCGGGAGTTTCCCGGTTTTTCTACGGATGTCTTCGAGGTTGAGCCTCGTCAGACCCTGTTCGCGCATTTTGATACCTATGGCGTCGTGCCCCACGATGGGCAGGTGTTCATTCGCTGGAAGCACCGCGATACCGGTCGGCTGCTCCTGTTCACGCAGAAAAATATCACTGCGGATGCTCACCAGAACTGGGTCAGTTTTAGGCCGGAATCTGCCTGGAAACCGGGGCACTACGACGTCAAGTACTATCAGTTCAATGATCATCTGGCGCCGATTGCGCAAGTGGGTTATGTGATCACGCGTGTGCTGGAGCCGGGTGCTTCTGAATAACGCCCGGATGATGGCTCATCAATGATGGGGGTGAGACAGCCTGAACAATGGTCTGAAGGCAGTCTATACTCGCGAGCATACCCAGCACTGCGGGGTTCCCCTGTGCCTGGAAAATGATGCCGTGCCGGATGATGACGCCACACCATGAAGATCACCGCCGATGAAAACATGCCCGCCCTGGCGCTGTTTGCGCCCCTGGGTGAGGTCACGCGCTGTGCCGGTCGTGGGCTGACGCAGGCCGATCTGCGCGAAGCACAGGTGCTGCTGGTGCGCTCCGTGACCCGGGTGGATGCCGCCTTGCTGGCGAATACGCCCGTGCGCTTTGTCGGTTCTGCCACCATTGGTACCGATCATGTGGACACGGCCTGGTTGGCGCAGGCGGGCATCGGCTTTGCCCATGCGCCGGGCTGCAATGCCATGGCGGTGGCCGAGTACGTATTGCAGGCGGTGCTGGAATGGGCCTGTGAGCAGGGCCGTTCGCTGGATTCGCTGTCGGTGGGCGTGGTCGGTGTCGGCAATGCCGGCGGGCGCGTGGCACGGCTGCTGGCCGCTGCGGGATGCCAGGTGCGGGGTTGCGATCCGCCCCGGGTGGCGGCAGGGGAGCGCATGGACGGCGACGGCCTGGCGCTGGATGAGCCGCTGGACGAGGTGCTGACCTGTGATGTCGTCACGCTGCATGTGCCGCTCACAGAGCAGGGCCCGCATGCCACACGTCATCTGCTGGATGCGGTTGCGCTGGCGCGTCTGGGGCCAGCCCAGCTGCTCATCAACAGCAGCCGTGGGCCGGTGATCGATAACGCTGCGTTGCTGGCCCGATTGGCGTCCGGCGGCCCTTCTGTGGTGCTGGATGTATGGGAAACCGAGCCGCAGGTCCCCGCCGAGCTGTTTGCGCGGGTGCGTCGGGGCAGTCCCCATATCGCCGGATACAGTGTGGAGGGACGCACTCGGGGCTCATTGATGGTCTACCAGGCGCTGTGTGAGCACCTCGGGGTGCCACCTGCGGTGTCCTCGCAGATCGAGCCTGCCCCGATGCGCTGGCAGGCGGGTGTGACCGGGCCTGAGGATGTGCTGGCGCTGTTGCGCCAGCGCTGGGATATGCGTGATACCCATGCCGCGCTGGCGGCGGTGCTGGCGGAGGACGACCCGGAAGGCAAGGCAGCAGGCTTCGATCGCTTGCGCAGGCAGTTTCCGGTGCGGCACGAACTGGCAGGGGTGACGGTGGAGGGTCTGGTGGCGCCGCGCTGGCAGCCGCTACTGGCCGCGCTGGGCGTGACAATCCGCCGTGCACCGGAATCTGACACGTAAACCGGGCACATAAAAAAGCCCGGTGTCAGGGGTATACACCGGGCGTTCGGACCTTACTGCTACAGGGTACTGATTACTGCGGACAGGGACGGCGTGCAGGCGCCGACGCTATCAGCCCGCGCGGTGGTGTGCCGCGTGGGACGGTGCAGGATAATGCCAGACATGTTCGAGGCGCTCGCAGGCCTGCTGTATCATGTCTTCCGTGATCGGGATTTCGCGCCCCTGGGCATCAATGAGGGCCGCACCGTGGAAATCCGGCTTCTGCTTTACGGCGTACAGTTTCGCGGTTTTCTGGCTCATGGAGCACCTTTAATGGGGGCTGATGATGTTGAAGGCTGCAGCCCGTGGGGCTTGCCGACAGGATTACCCTAACGCCGGTCTCCTGCTGCCTCCAAGTGAAGTATTGTTTCGAGATATGACACCCGTATGAATTCTCAGGAAAATCCGCTGGTTATCGGTCTTCTGGTCAACCCCTGCGCCGGGCTGGGCGGTGCCGTGGCGCTCAAGGGCAGCGACGGCGCGCAGGTGGTGCAGGAGGCGCTGGCGCGGGGGGCGGTGCCGCAGGCCGGGCCACGCACACAGCGGGCGCTGGCGTTGCTGGCCGAGGCGCAGGTGCCGGTGCGGCTGCGGGTCTGGGGGGGCGATATGGGCGCCCGGTGGGCGGATGCCGCAGGACTGTCCGCGGAGGTCGTTGGCCAGCCGGGCGCGGGCATGACCTCCGCCGGGGATACACGGGCCGCCGCCGCTGCCCTGCTGGCGGCGGGCATAGACGTGCTGCTGTTTGCCGGCGGCGATGGTACGGCGCGGGATGTGCTGGACAGTGTCGGCGCGGCGGTGCCGGTGCTGGGTATTCCGGCGGGCTGCAAGATGCATTCAGCGGTTTACGCGGTGAACCCGGAAGCGGCGGGGCGCCTGCTGGTGGCGCTGGCCCGGGGCGAGATGGTGAATGTCACCGAGGGCGAGGTGCGCGATATCGACGAGGAGGCCTTCCGTGCCGGGCAGGTGCGGGCACGTTACTACGGCAGCCTGACCGTGCCCGCGGATGCGCAACTGCTGCAGCAGGTGAAGTGCGGGGCGCCGGAGCAGGAGGACTTGCAGGTGACGGAAGCCTGCGCCTGGCTGGTAGAGCGTCTGGCGCCTGGGGTGACGTATCTGATGGGCTCAGGCTCGACCGTAGCCGAGCTGATGGCCCAGTTGGGTCTGCCGAATACCCTGCTGGGGGTGGATCTGGTGCGCGATGGCGCCCTGCTGGCCAGCGACGTCACGGCCGACCAGATTCTGGCGCAACTGGGTGACGGGCCTGCGCGGGCGGTGCTGACGGTGATCGGGGGGCAGGGCCATCTGTTCGGGCGGGGGAACCAGCAGCTCAGCCCGGCAGTGATTCGCCGTGTGGGCCGCGACAACCTGCATGTGCTGGCGACGCGCAGCAAGCTCGCGTCGCTGGGCGGGCGGCCCTTGCTGGTGGATACCGGCGATGCGGCGCTGGACCGGGCCCTGTGTGGCCTGCTGCCGGTCATCGCTGGCTACGAAGACGAAGTGCTTTACCGTGTCGCCACGGATGCCGGTACGCCGTAGCGCAGCCTGCATGGTGGCACCAACAAAAAAGCCCGGTGGTGTACCGGGCTTTTTGTTGATGACGGGTGGAATCAGCCGTGGCGATTTTCGCGCAGGGCGGCGATCCGGTCGTCCAGCGGCGGGTGCGAGGCGAACATGGCTTTCATGCCCTTGCGCACGCCCATGTTGATACCGAAGGCGGTCATGGATTCCGGCATCTGGTTCGGTACGCCGGATTCGGCTTTCAGGTGCTCCAGAGCCGAAATCATGCCCTGGCGGTTGGCCAGCTGCGCACCCGCGGCATCGGCGCGGTATTCACGGAAGCGGGAGAACCACATGACGATGGCGGACGCGAGAATGCCCAGCATGATCTGCGCCACGATGGACGTGATGTAGTAACCCGGGCCATAACCCCGCTCGGTCTTGAACACCACCCGGTCGACGACATGACCGATGATGCGGGAGAAGAAGATCACGAAGGTGTTCACCACGCCCTGAACCAGCGCCAGCGTGACCATATCCCCGTTGGCCACGTGGCCGATTTCGTGGGCCATGACCGCGCGGACTTCGTCCGGCGAGAAGCGCTGGAGCATGCCCTCGGAGACGGCGACCAGGGCCTTGTTGCGGTTCCAGCCGGTGGCGAAGGCGTTCGCCTGCTGGGCCGGGAAGATGCCCACTTCCGGCATCTGGATGCCGGCTTTGGTGGACAGCTCGCGCACGGTGGCCACCAGCCACTGCTCGCCAGGGGTGCGCGGCTGGTCGATGATCCGCACGCGGGCGGCGCGCTTGGCCATCCACTTGGACATGAGCAGCGAGATGAGGGAGCCGGAGATACCGAACACGGCACTGAAGATCAGCAGGGCCTGCAGATCCAGGTCCACGCCGTTGGACTGCAGCGTGGAATCCACGCCCAGCAGGCTCAGAACAATACCCGCCACTACCAGTACCGCAAGGTTAGTCAGCAGAAAGAGGCCGATTCGCATCATTGTTGTGCAATCTCCAGTCGAGTTATGCGTTGCCCCTCAATATTGTGGGGTTTTGCCTGGTTTTCAAGTGATATCGGTCTGACAACCGCCGGATGGAAATTGCTCCACAGCGGCGGGGCTGATGACGGCGTCCGGCCGACGTGACAGAAAGAAGCGCATGATGGTGCTGATGTCATCAGAGGTACCGGCCCGCAGGGCGGTGCGGATCTGCTCCACCAGGGTGCGCCGCTCGGCCAGCAGGGAACGCGGCAGTTCCGGTTGCAGGGGGGCCAGCTGTACGTCGCTGGCCGCACTCAGCAGCACGAACGCCTTGTTGGTCAGCACCGCCTGATCGATACCGTCCTGATAGATCAGGTTGGCGTAACGCAGGAAGCCTTCATCGGCCAGCCACAGCATGGTGCCCAGGCAGGCCATATAGCGTCGTGAATGCAGGCCGACCTCGTCGGGTTCATCGGGCCCGGAGATGTCCTCCACGTACACCGCCTGTGGGCGGGGAAAGCCGTTGTACAGGTGCATCAGGATGCGGGCCGCATCGCGGCAGAAGTCGTCGATGTGAAGGTCCGCCATTATTTTCTGAGTCGTTCCAGGTAGTTGCCGATACGCTGGATGGATTCTGTCAGGTCATCCACGTTCGGCAGGAAGACGATGCGGAAGTGATCCGGCTTCGGCCAGTTGAAGGCCGTGCCCTGGACAACCAGGACCTTCTCCTGGCGCAGCAGGTCCAGGGCAAAGGCTTCATCATCCTCGATCGGGTAGAGGTTCGGGTCCAGGCGCGGGAACAGGTACAGCGCCGAACGGGGCGTCACGCAGGACACGCCGGGGATGTCGTTGAGCAGGGACACGGCCAGATCACGCTGCTTGCCCAGGCGCCCGGTGGGCAACACCAGATCGTTGATGCTCTGGTAGCCGCCCAGGGCGGTCTGGATGGCATGCTGGGCCGGTACGTTGGCGCACAGGCGCATGGAGGCCAGCATTTCCAGGCCTTCAATAAAGTCTGCCGCACGGTGTTTGGTGCCGGAGATGATCATCCAGCCCGCCCGGAAGCCCGCCACGCGGTAGCTTTTTGACAGGCCGTTGAAGGTCACGCACAGCAGGTCATCGGCCATGGCCGCAATGGAGGTGTGCTGCTCGCCGTCGTACAGGATCTTGTCGTAGATCTCGTCGGCAAACACGATCAGGTTATGCTGCCGGGCCAGCTCCAGCAGTTCTTCAAGAAACGCCGGGCTGTAGTTGGCGCCGGTGGGGTTGTTCGGGTTGATGATCACCAGCGCCCGGGTGCGGTGGTTGATCTTGGCGCGGATGTCATCCAGTGCCGGTTGCCAGTCCTGCTGTTCGTCGCACAGGTAATGCACCGGGGTGCCGCCGGACAGGCGCACGGCGGCGGTCCAGAGCGGGTAGTCCGGTGCCGGAATCAGGATCTCGTCACCGTTGTTGACCAGCGCCTGCATGGCCATGACGATCAGTTCAGAGACGCCGTTGCCGAGGATGATGTCATCAATGGTGACACCGTCGATGCCCTTTTCCTGGCAGTAGTGCATCACCGCCTTGCGTGCCGGGAACAGCCCCTTGGAATGGCAGTAGCCGGTGGAGTCTGCCAGATTGTGAATCACGTCCTGCAGAATCTCGTCCGGCGCGCCAAAACCGAACGGCGCCGGGTTGCCGATATTCAGCTTGATGATCCGGTGGCCGTCTTCTTCCATGCGGTTGGCTTCACGCATCACCGGGCCGCGGATGTCGTAACATACACCCTTGAGCTTTTCGGACTTGAGAATCAGGGATTGATCCGCACTCATGAATATCAGACTGGTCAGGAAAGGGAGCGAGCATTCTACAATGCCGCTTCCTGCGCTGTATATGAAGGCAGGAGAGATGATCATGGCAGATGACAAGGTAAGGCGCTCCGACGACGAATGGCGTGCCACGCTTGATCCAGAGACTTTCCGCATTACCCGTCAGCACGGCACCGAACGCGCCTTCACCGGACGCTATTGGGACACCAAGACACCGGGCACCTATCGCTGTGCCTGTTGCGGCACGCCCTTGTTCGGGTCGTCCACCAAGTATGACTCCGGCAGTGGCTGGCCAAGCTTCTGGCAACCGCTGGACCCGGCGGTGATCCGTGAGCAGCGGGATACCAGCCTGGGGATGATCCGCGTTGAGGCGCTGTGCGCCCGCTGCGACGCGCATCTGGGGCATGTGTTCGAGGATGGCCCGGCGCCCACGGGGCTGCGCTATTGCATCAACTCGGCTTCGCTGGAGCTGGACCCTGAATGAAATCCTTTGCTGACATTCATGCCCTGGCCTGCCAGCGCCACGGCGGCGAGGCGGCGGTGCGTGCCGCCATGCCCAAGGTCCTGACGCCAGCGGCGCTGGCGCGCAAGCCGGATGCCTTCTATCTGTCCAACATGATGCGGCGCATCTTCCGCGCCGGGTTGTCGCACCGGCTGGTGGACAATAAATGGCCGGCCTTTGAAGACGCCTTCTTCGGCTTCGACCCGGAAAAGCTGGTGCTGATGCCCGACGACATGCTGGACGCGCGCATGCAGGACACCCGCCTGATCCGCCATTACGGCAAGATGCGTGCGATCCGCCACAATGCCCAGCTGGTGCTGGATGTGGCCCGCGAACATGGCAGCTTCGGGCGCTTTATCGGCCAGTGGCCGGATGATCGCCTGGTGGAGCTGTGGCGTGACCTCAGCCGCCGGGGCAAACAGCTGGGGGGCAGTTCGGCCCCGGCCTTCCTGCGCATGGTGGGCCGTGATACCTGGTACCCCACCGGCGATGTGCTGGCCGGTCTGATTGCCAATGGCGTGGTGGACCGGGCGCTGGCCAGCCAGCGTGACCGGCGTGCGGCCCAGGCGGCCTTCAACACCTGGCAGGCGGAATCCGGGCTGCCCCAGGCCCATATCAGCCGTACCCTCTCCATGACCGTGGGCTGATACGGCCATTGGTCTTGCCCCGGCCATGATGCTAGGATTGCCGCCCCGCCTCACTGTATTGCCCGCATCGCCGCCCCTCTGGCCGGTGACGGGGCCGGTATTTCTGCTGGCGGGACACTGCCCGGGGGCCGCGCGCCGCCCTGGCGTAAGCCGGCCGGTGCCGCCTGAATGGCGCCGGAACCAAGGTGGAGAAGGATGATGCAACAGCCCCCCGTGGCGGTGGTGATGGGGTCCCGTTCCGACTGGCCCACCATGCGCGAGGCCTGCGAAGTGCTGGATCTGTTCGGTATCGACTGGCAGGCGGAGGTGGTGTCTGCGCACCGCACGCCCGAGCGCCTGTTCGAATTCAGCAAGGCCGCGCACACCCGGGGTGTTCAGGTGATCATCGCCGGTGCCGGTGGCGCCGCCCATCTGCCGGGCATGATTGCTTCCATGACGCCACTGCCGGTGCTGGGTGTGCCGGTGCAGAGCAAGGCACTGTCTGGCCTGGACAGCCTGCTGTCCATCGTGCAGATGCCCCGTGGCGTGGCCGTGGGCACCCTGGCGATCGGCGCTGCAGGCGCCTATAACGCAGGCCTGCTGGCGGTGCAGATTCTGGCGTCCCATGATCCGGCGCTGCTGCAGAAACTGGCGGACTGGAAGGCCGAGCGTGCCGATGAAGTGCGCCAGACCGCCATCATCGACCGTTCCGAACTGGACTCCGGGAAGTAAGCACAGATGCGTCATGTACTGGTGATCGGTGAAGGGCAACTGGGCATGATGCTGGCCGAGGCCGGCGTGCGCCTGGGGGTGGTGGTCGACCGGCTGCACCCGGAAGAAGGCGACATCATTGCCGGCGGCTCTGACCTGCGTCAGACCCTGGACGCCGACGCCGTGCTGGCGCGTTACGACGTGATCACGTCCGAGCGGGAACATTTTCCGCAAACGCCGCTGGTGCAGGCCCTGATCAGCGATAACAAGTTCCCCAACGCCGACACCTATGCCTTGCTGCCGGACCGCGCGCAGCAGAAAACCATGCTGGATGAACTGGCCATCGCTACCGCGCCCTGGGGCCTGTGGCATGGTGACGCCGCGACGGCCATGGCGGATTTCGGTGACCGCGCCCGGCTCAAATCCCGCCGGGGCGGATACGACGGCAAGGGCCAGTGGGCGTTGAACAAGGGCGGCGATCTGCCCCCCGCCGACAGCGCCATCATCGAATCGCACATTGATTTCAGTCGCGAACTGTCGCTGGTCGGCGCGCGTAACGCCAACGGCGAAAAAGTATTCCTGCCGCTGGTGGAAAATCGTCATCGCGATGGCATTCTGCGTCTGACCCTGGCACCCGTGGCCGAGATGGGCGCCTGCGTGGCCGATCTGCAAGCCGAAGCGGAAGACTGGCTGGGCCGCATCATGGATCATCTGGGTTATGTCGGCGTGATGGCCATGGAACTGTTCGATACCGACAGAGGCCTGCTGGTCAACGAACTGGCGCCGCGCGTGCACAATTCCGGCCACTGGAGCCAGGACGCGGCCAGTGCCTGCCAGTTCGAATTGCACCTGCGCGCGTTGTGCAATCTGCCGCTGGCCGCCCCGCAACTGCACGGGTGCGCTGCCATGATCAACATCATTGGTGAAGCCTGGGACCCGGAGTGGCTGCACATCTCCGACCTGCATTTGCACTGGTATGCCAAATCCCCGGTACGTCCCGGGCGCAAGATGGGGCACTTCAATCTGTTTACCCGCGATGCGGCATCGCTGCACGCCCGCCTGCACGAACTTACCACCCAGCTGCCCTGGTTGGCTCAGGATCTCTGACCCGCAACTTCCCATCTGATTTGTGGTGGGCGCTCCATATCAGGCTTCGCACGTCGCAAAGCCCACCTGTTGTTCAACACAGCCTTAACCGAGATACGGGTTGAGGCATTGCCTCCTGCACCGCTATTCTCGAACCCTCCACAACAAAGCAGAGGGATACGCTTGTGCACAATACGGATGTGATTACGTTACCGCGTCTGGTCGCCAGACTGCCCAGAGTGCTCGCCAATCTTCCGGGCCTGATCAAGGGCGCCCGCATGTCGAAAATCACCGATACCCGCACACCGGTGGGTCTGGCGCGGGGATTTCAGCTGGCGGTAAACAATAACCCTGAAGGTGTGGCGCTGATGTTCGAGGATCAGCGCTTCAGCTATCGCGAGCTTAATGCCTGGGCCAACCGGGTGGCGCATGCGCTGGCCGCACGCGGGTTGCGCAAGGGTGACACCGTGGCGGTGGCCATCGAGAATCGCCCGGAGCTGATCGCGACGGTCCTGGGCTGCGCCAAGCAGGGCA
This sequence comes from Isoalcanivorax indicus, assembly GCF_003259185.1. NCBI lineage: Bacteria > Pseudomonadati > Pseudomonadota > Gammaproteobacteria > Oceanospirillales > Alcanivoracaceae > Isoalcanivorax > Isoalcanivorax indicus. Next base: position 1,945,789 of record NZ_QGMP01000001.1, on the reverse strand, counting down.
TCTGCGTGGCGCTGCTCAATACGTCGCAACGTGAAAAAGTGCTGATCCACAGCATCAACCTGGTGGAACCGAAAGCCATCATTGTGGGCGAGGAGATGCATCAGGCCGTTGAAGCGGTGCGTTCCGAACTCAGCCTGGAGCGCGGTGGTTTTCTGTTCTGGGCGGATCGCAATACGCGCGAGGAGGCCGGTGTTGCCCCTCCAGGCTATGTGAACCTTGCGGAAGCACTGCGTGACATGTCCGATCATGACCCCGACGCCGTGAACCGTATCGTGCTTCGGGATCCGCTGTTCTATATCTATACGTCGGGCACCACCGGCATGCCGAAAGCCGTGATTTTCAACAACGGGCGCTGGTGGAAAGCGTACGGGGGGCTGGGGCATGCTGCGGTGGGCCTGAGCAAGGACGATCGCATGTACTGCACGTTGCCGCTTTATCACGCTACCGGGATGGTGGCCTGCTGGAGCGCGATCATCTGCGCTTCGGCGGCGCTGGTGCTGGCGCGGCGTTTTTCCACCAGCCGGTTCTGGGATGACGTGCGTCGTTATGAATGCACGTCATTCGGTTATGTAGGCGAGCTGTGCCGGTATCTGCACGATGCGCCCCGTCGCCCGGGGGATGCGAACAACCCGGTGCGGATTATTGTCGGTAACGGTTTGCGGCCCGGCATCTGGCGGGCCTTCAAGGACCGTTTCGGTATCGAGCGGGTGGTCGAGATCTATGGCTCTTCCGAGGGCAATGTTGCTTTCGCCAATATCTTCGGTTTCGACAACACGGTCGGTTTTTCCACCGTCTCCTACGCCATCGTCGAGTACGACAAGGATGCCGACAAGCCCGTGCGTGGGGCCGATGGATTCATGAAAAAAGTAAAAAAAGGCGAAGCCGGTTTGATGATCGGTGAAATTACCGCCAAGACGCCCTTCGACGGCTACACCGATCAGGACAAGACCGAGAAATCCATTTTTCGTGATGTTTTCCGCAAGGGCGATGCCTGGTTCAACAGCGGCGACATGATGCGCGATATCGGTTATCGCCATGCGCAGTTTGTGGACCGGCTGGGGGACACCTTTCGCTGGAAAGGGGAAAACGTTTCCACTACCGAAGTGGAGCAGATCATCGATCAGTACCCGGATGTGCAGGAGTCGGTGGTGTATGGCGTGGAGATTCCGGACACCAACGGCCGTGCCGGTATGGCGCGGCTATGTCTGAAGGTATCGCTGGCGGCGTTTGATTTCGAGGCCTTTGTTAACCATCTCTACCGTTATCTGCCGATCTACGCCGTACCGGTTTTCCTGCGTATCAGTTATGACGCCGTGGAGACCACCGGCACTTTCAAATACCAGAAAAACCGTCTCAAGGAAGAAGGCTATGATCTGTCCCGGCAGGATAATCCGCTCTATGTATTACTGCCGGGGCAGATCGATTACCAGCCCCTGACCGCCGAGCTTGCGGCGGAGATCAATGGTGGCGAGCATCGCTTCTGATCAGAAGGCCGCGCCCAGGGCGATGTACCCCCGGGTCTCGCCCAGGTCGTTGTCCAGGCCGCGTGCCACGCCAGCGCGCAGCGGCAGGATCAGGTTGTAGCCCAGCACCAGCTCTGTGGTGAGTTCGGCGCCCACGCCGGTAAAGGCCTGCTCGTCATAAGGCCCCGGCGTGTCGTTCCATACGGCGCCTGTATCGCTGAACAGGGCGCCATGCAGATCGCGCACACCGACCGGCCAGGTTTGCGCGTTGCGCTGGATTCTGGCCAGCGGGAAACGCCACTCGGCACTGCCCAGTGCTACCCGACGGCCAAACAGTTCATTATCCGGGTAGCCGCGCAGAAGATAGCGGTCGCGCCCGAATACGCCGAGGCTTTCCCCGTGGTGATCGCCCAGCCTGACCGGTTTGGGCGCGTCGCTCCCCCAGCTGCCTGCCGCGCGCAGCGCCAGGACATGGGAACGCCCCAGGTGAATGAATTCGCGGTAATCCAGGCTGTACACCTCGCCGGTAAAATCACTGGTGATGGCTTCGTTGGTTTCAGCGATCAGGGCCAGGCGACGCCCGGCGGCCGGGCTGATGCTGAAACGGAACGACTGCCGGTTGTCATACAGCAACGCCATGCCTGCCAGGCCGCGCTGGCGGTCGATAAAGGGCGTTGTGCCCTCGGCAACAAAGCGATCGCTGTCGCGCTCGATGAAGACACCCGCGCGCAGCTCCAGCCGATCATCCAGCGCATTCCACAGATTCAGACGCGACAGGCTCAGGGTGTCTGAGGCGCGTACCCGGGTGACCTCGCCGTCGCTGCTGGAGAAAGACAGGTCGCGCTCGCCGAACAGTTGCCAGCGGTTACTGAATTGCCAGGCGGCAAAGCCTGCCGGTTCCTCGCTACGGTTTTCCCAGGTCAGCGTGAGCGCATACTGATGCTCGCCCAGGCTGTCCTGGCCGCTCGTGGAAAACCCCACCTGGGTACTGTCGTCATTGGCCAGCAACACCGGGAACCACCAGCGTGGCCGCAGGCTGTGCCAGGGCCGGTAAGGCTGAGGCGTGGAGAGGACGACGGGAGTGGCGCCTGCCTCGCTGCCCGGATGCGGGCCGGGGGCAGGGGGCATAGCGGCCGTCAGCGGTGCTGGCTCGCCCGGTTCGTCGAGCGGTTCATTGGTCGGTTCCAGTTGCCACAGGTCATAGCCCCTGTCTGACAGATATTGGACATAGTGCTTTCCATCATCGGTTTGCACCGGCGTCAGTGCGGCGGTATTCACGTCTGTGAGTCGCCGGGGTGAACTTCCGTCGGCAGGCCAATGCCAGACGTTGAAACGTCGGCTGCGCGACGGACTGGTGGGATAGTCCGCACTGAACAGCAGGCCGCCATCCGCCGTAAAACTCGGCTCTCCCTGAATGAAAGCGTTGTCGGTCAGCAGGGTCAGGGTGCCGTCGGCCAGATCGATGCGCGCCAGTTGCCAGCTGCGGCCAGCAGGTTTGAAGGCCGCCACCAGATGCGTTGCGTCCGGGTGCAGACTGAAAGGTCCCAACACCTCGCCGGGCTGGCCTTGCCACACCGCACCCAGATCGTTGCCGTCGCGATCGAGCCGGCGCAGTTCGGGCAGGCCGTTGACCATCCGCCGTGCGAGCAGTGTGTCGGTGCCCAGCCAGCGCGCCTCACGGTAGCGGCCATCTTGCGTCAGCCGCTGCCAGCGCCGCCCGGTGTAGCGATACAGATCACTCCAGGCGCGGTTTTCCCGACGCAGCCGCGTGCTGGCCATCACGATATCGCCCTGGGCGCTGACATCGAACAGACCGGGGTTGCGCAGCCGCGTCACGGTTTCCGGTGGGTGGCCGTCGCGGTAACGCACTAGCCGTGGGTGCGCATGGCCGTCGTCCTGAATGCGATAGACCGACTCACCACGGGCGACCGGCGGATAACTCGTCAGCCCGTGATGCGTCAGTGGCTGCCCCGACAGCGGCTCACCGTCTTCGGCAAAATGATCATGCAACCACTGCTGATATGCCGCCCACAGCGCCGGGAAACGCTCGCCGTACACGCGCTGCGCTGTGCTGTTCAGTGCAAAGGGCAGCAGGTTGCTGCTGTAGTCTTCGATCAGCGCATCAATGCGTGCCTGACCCCGGGTTTCTTCCAGAAAGCGATAGAAAAAGGCGCCATACAGATAGCCATCCCCCGACGGCCAGCGCCGGTTGGTGACGCTGACTTGCGACAGACTGCGCGGCCCGGCGGCAACCTGCGCGCGTATCTCCCCTTCGTACAGCGCACTGTAGGCACGGCCACGGAGGCGCTCGGCATCGGACTCCTTCTGGATCGCCAGCCCTTCGATCATGAAGGTGGGCTGGAACTGATTCGGAAACAGAAACGGAAAGCGCCCCAGCACCCGGCGCATTCCCAGCGGGCTGCCCGAGGCTTTGTCCAGGTGCAGCACATGGGTGTATTCGTGAGTGATCAGCATGTCCAGCCAGTCGTCGTGATTTTCCAGACTGTTGAAGCGATCCGGTGGCGACAGAAACAGGCGGCTTTGATTGAAGGGCAGGGCACTGGCCCAGCCGTTGGCAAGATCGTAGTTATCGGTGAGCACCAGTTCGGTGCGCTGCCGGGGTTGCCAGTTCAGCTCCTTGCTCAGCCGCGCATGCGCCGCTTCGGCCCGGTCTGCCGTATGTGCGACCCAGTCCTGGGCTCCTCCACGGTAATGAATACGGAAGTGGGGCGTTTCTACCGTCAGCCAGCGCTCGCCCTGGCGCCAGTCGGTGCTGAGGTCATTGAAGGGGGGGCTGGCAAACGTGGTAGTGCCCCAGAGCAGGGCCAGCACGAGGATATTGAAGCGCACCCTGAACTCCTTCTGTGGGCTTTTTTGCGGCTTACCACCATGCCCAGACTACTGTGCTACCTGGTCGCAGGCAATTTCGGTGTGTGCTGGCCCTCCAAATCGTGCAGCTGTTCCCCGTCTCTGCTTCTGAGGTCTGTATCATGCGGTAGCTGAACCGGCGATGGGGGACAAGAATGAAAACAGCAACAAAAGGGCTTGTGGTCATGCTGGCTATGGCGGCATCGGGGTGCGGCGGCAGTGGCGGCGGTAGCGTGGGGGACGGAGGCGATCCGAATTTCAGTCATCTGGTGGTTACCGATAACGACAATGGCGGTCTGCTTCTGTTTGATATCACCGACAAGCAGGCCATCAATCACGATCCGGTGCTGACGCTGGCGTTGCCCACGCCTCATTTTGATCCGACCGGATTGACTTACCACCGGGGCATTGATGCGCTCTTTGTGGCCGGCTACATGGGCATCATCCACATCTATGATGACTTTTCGCTGGCAACAGGGGAATCAGTGCCCTCCCGGAGCATCAGCGGCCCGCTGACGCAGTTGAGCGAGGCCACCGATACGGCGCTGGATGCGTCACGGGGTCTGCTCTACGTGGTCGAGTATCCGGATATTCTGGTCTTTGACAGGCTGGCCAGCATTGATGGGGATGTGGCGCCTGCTGCCGTGATTACCGGGCTGGGTATCGCTGTGGATAGCCGGTTGGCCACTGATCCCCTGCGAAACCTGTTGTATGTGGCGGACCCGGGCGGCTGTTCGCTTTTCCGGCTTGCCAATGCGAGCGCGCAGGACGGGGCGGCGGTCATCAGTGCCGAGATCACCTATGCCGGATGCGATTACCCTTGGGGTATCAGTCTGGATGCACGCCGGGACATGCTGTATGTGAGTGATCAGGTGACAGGCGCGGTATTTGTGTTTCACCGCGCCAGCCAATGGGAGAGCGGTGCGAGGGTGCCGGATCGCACGATTGCCGGTGAGGCCACCACACTCGAGGGCCCCTCTGAGGTAGTGGTCAATCCACTGACCGACCGGCTGTACGTGCTCGACGCCGATGGCGAACAGCTTGTGGTCTGGGACAATGCGTCCACAGTGGACGGCGATGTACCGCCCGATTGGGCCATTTCTGCGGATAATGACGTGCTGAGTTACAGCTATGATCTCGAGGGTATCCGCTAGCACTTGGGGTCGCTCAGTGTCGATGGCAGCAGATTACCCTGGAGGGTGGCCAGCCGCAGACTCTGGGGCTTCCATGTCTCGGACCTCTTTTTCTTGTGTCCATTTTTCTTCCTTGGGCTTATGCTCCTTGCGGAAAAAATGCCGCCCTGAATGCGGCTCTACCGGGGGATGAGAATGAACGCAGCAACGAAGGTGTTTGCCAGCCTGTTGGTTACGGGGGTCGTGGGGTGTGGGGGCAGTGGTGGTGGCGGTGGCAATGCGAGCTTCACCCATCTGGTGGTGACCGATAACAGTAACGGCGCTTTGCTAGTGTTTGATATCGGTAGCAAACAGGATATCAACGGCGACCCGTCGTTGATCTTGACGGTACCCGGTAGCTCTTTTGATCCAACGGGGCTGACCTACCACCGGGGCATTGATGCGCTTTTCGTGGCCGGTTACACGGACGTAATTCATGTCTACGATGGCTTTTCATCGGTCACCGGAGAGTCACTCCCTTCCCGAAGCATCAGTGGCCCGCTCACGCAGTTGAATGCAGCCACGGACACCGCGCTGGACGCGTCACGGGGCCTGCTGTATGTGGTCGCGTATCCGAATATCCTGGTCTTCGATGAGCTGGCCAGCATCGATGGGGATGCAGCGCCTGCCGCCGTGATCACCGGGCTGGACATTAGCGCCGACAGCCGCTTGGCTGCTGATGTCCAACGGAATCTGCTGTACGTCGCTGATCCGGGCAGCTGCTCGCTTATCAGGCTCGCCAATGCCAGTGCCCAGGATGGGGCGGCGGCGGTGGATGCGCAGATCTCCTATACGGAGTGCTGGTACCCTTGGGGTCTCAGCCTGGACGAAGGGCGGGACATGCTTTATGTCGGTGACCAGTCGGCAAAGGCGGTATTTGCGTTTCACGAGGCCAGTCAACGGGAGGGTGGCGCTACCACACCGGATCGGACGATTATGGGTGAGAACACCACGCTCGAGGGCCCCTCTGATGTAGTGATCAATCCGCTGACCGACCGGCTGTACGTGCTTGACGCCAATGGCGAGCAGGTTGTGGTCTGGAACAATGCCTCTTCAGTGGACGGCGATGTACCGCCCGGTTGGACCATTGATGCGGATAATGATGTGCTGGGCTACGCCTATGACCTCGAGGGTATCCGCTAACGCCGGTCGCTCAAGGTGAACAGCGGCAATGAAAGGTTGCGATACAGCGCCGCCAGCCGCAAGGCCAGGGCGGCGCTGAACCCCGCCCAGGTGCCCAGCAAGGGCATGTCGATCATGACACACCCTGCCGTCACCGCCGCGCCCAGCAGGGCGGCGGTGGCATAGATTTCCTTGCGCAGGATCAACGGCACCTCGCCACAAAGGATGTCGCGAATCATGCCGCCGACCACGGCGGTCATCACCCCCATCACGATCGCCACGCCGGGGCCGAAGCCCAGCAGCAGGGCGCGTTCGGTGCCGATCACGCAGAAGGTGGCCAGGCCCAGGGCATCGGCCAATGGCAAGACATGGCGGGGCACGCGGACGTGTCGGGCCAGGGCTACCGTGGCAAAGCCAGCGGCCAGGGCCAGCCAGATATACATCGGCTTGGCGATCCACAGCACCGGCGTAGCCCCGAGCACCAGATCACGCACGGTGCCACCGCCAATGGCGGTCACGAAGGCCAGCACCATGACCCCGAACAGGTCCATTTGCTTGCGCCCGGCGGCCAGGGCCCCGGAAACCGCAAATACGATGGTGCCGAACAGGTCGAGCCACAGCAGCAGGGGCATGAACAGGTCCTCGCGATCTTCACTCTTTCTGGTGATGGCGGGAACGATACTACGCCCATGTCAGCGGAGATACCGATGGATACGCTCTACTACGATGGTCGATGCCCCCTGTGCCGCCGGGAAATGGCATGGCTGGCGAGACTGAAACGCGAATCCCTGCATCTGGTCGACATCCACGGGCTCGGGGATGCGACACCGTTGCCCAGGCGTGACATGCTCGAAGTGCTGCATCTGCGCACGTCGGACGGGCTTTGGGTGACAGGCGTCGACGCCACGGTGCGCGCCTGGCGGCATACGCCCATCGGGCTGCTGTGGCAGTGGCTGGCCTGGGGTCCGGTGCGACCACTGGCCACGCGCGTCTATCGCCGCTGGGCGGCGCAGCGCTATGCGCGGCTGTACGGCTGCCGCACTCCATAATCTTTCCATAATACTGCCATAGACTCTGCCCTGTTCCCGGTTGTCATGCCCTTGATATCGACAGGAGCCAAATCTGGTGGTTGCACGCATTCCCATGGTCCATCGTTTATCGCCCCGCGGGCGCCGGCTGGTTTACTGGCTGGTGCCTTTGCTGTTGTTGGCCGCTTGGTTTGGCTGGCAGGCATTTCGCCAGCCGGTGCAGGCCGAAGTGCCAACAGCCGAAGCCACGCGCGGGGATATCGAGTATGTGGTGACGGCGCTGGGCAACCTCCAGCCGCGCCACTATGTGGATGTGGGCGCCCAGGTATCGGGCCAACTGGTACGTTTGCATGTGGACGTGGGGGATCAGGTCAGCGAAGGCGATCTGCTGGCCGAGATTGATGCGGACGTGCAGCAGGCGCGGGTGGAAGCCGGTCGTGCGCAGCTGGTGGCGTTGCAGGCGCAGTTGGCCGAACGGCAGGCGCAACTGGCCCTGGCACGGCAGCAGTTCCAGCGTCAGGAGCGCTTGCTGGCCGATGACGCCACCAGTGAGGATGCCTTCCAGATTGCGCGGGCCACGGTGCTGACCACCGAAGCGCAGATTCGCGCCTTGCAGGCACAGATCGAGCAGAACCGTTCCTCCCTGCGGGCCGAGGAAGCGACGCTCGGCTTCACCCGTATTTTTGCGCCCATGGACGGGGTGGTGGTGTCCATGGAGGCGCGCCAGGGGCAGACCCTGAACGCCAATCAGGTGGCGCCGATTCTGATGCGCATTGCCGACCTGTCCACCATGACGGTATGGACCGAAGTTTCTGAAGCGGATGTCAGCCGCCTGCGCGCGGGCATGCCCGCCTACTTTTCGCCCCTGGGTATGCCCGGCACGCGCTGGGAAGGCCAGCTGCGGCAAATCCTGCCGACCCCGGAAATTCTCAATAACGTAGTGCTCTACACGGCGCTGTTCGACGTGGATAACGACGATGGTCGCCTGATGACGCAGATGACGGCCCAGGTGTTCTTCGTGCTGGATGAAGCGCGCGATGTGGTGCGGGTGCCGGTGTCCGCCGTGCAGCCGCTGCGTGGTGGCAAGGGGCTGGTAACGGTCATCACCGGCAACGGTCAGCGTGAGCAGCGCGAGGTCGAGACCGGGGTGAGTGATCGCATCACCATGGAAATCCGCAGCGGTCTGCAAGAGGGTGAGACCGTGCTGGTGAATGCGGCCCCCGGTGGGCGCGCCAGTGCCGGTAACCGCCCGCAGCAGCAGCGTATGCCACGAGGGCTGTTTTGAGCACGCCGCTGATCCGCCTGCGTGAGGTGCGCAAACGCTACGTCACCGGTGATGTGGCGGTGGATGTGCTGCGTGGTATTTCGCTGGATATCCATGCCGGGGAATTCGTGGCGATCATGGGTGCCTCGGGGTCAGGCAAGTCCACACTGATGCATATTCTCGGTTGCCTCGATCAGCCGAGTGATGGCGAATACCTGTTCAATGGCGAAAACGTGGCCACGCTGAATGATGACCAGCTGGCCTGGCTGCGCCGGGAAGCCTTCGGCTTCGTATTCCAGAGCTACCATCTGATTGCGGCGGGCTCCGCCACGGAAAATGTCGAGGTGCCTGCGGTGTATGCGGGCACGCCGCGTGCCGAACGCCGCGCCCGGGCCCAGGCGCTGCTGTCACGGCTGGGGCTGGACGAGCGGATGGATCATCGCCCGAACCAGTTGTCCGGGGGGCAGCAACAGCGCGTGTCGATTGCCCGTGCCCTGATGAATGGCGGGCATATCATTCTGGCGGACGAGCCTACCGGGGCGCTGGACAGCCACAGTGGTGCCGAAGTGATGGCCCTCTTGGGTGAGTTGGCCCGGGAAGGGCACACCGTGATTCTGATTACCCACGACGCCACTGTGGCGGCCCATGCGGATCGGGTCATCGAGCTGGCCGACGGTGAAATCGTGCGCGACAGCGGCAGTACCCCGGTGCGGCATCAGCCGCGAGCCGTGCCGGTGCCAGGCGCACAGGGCACCGTGGCGCCAGTATCCGTGATTCCCGAAGCGCTGGAGGCGTGCAGCATGGCGCTGCGATCCTTGCGCGCGAATCTGTTTCGTACCTTGCTGACGCTGCTCGGTGTGGTGATCGGTGTCGGATCGGTGGTGGCCATGCTGGCCATCGGTGAGGGGGCACGCACCTCGGTGATGGAGCGGATCAGCGCCATGGGCACCAACCTGCTGGTGGTGCGGCCGGGCTTCGAGGGTTTCGGTCGTCGCAGTGTCGACGGTGACATCGCCACCCTGACACCGGAAGACGCCATTGCGGTGGCGGCCCTGCCAAACATCATTGCTGCGGTGCCGGAAAATACCAGCCGCGCCACCGCCCGGGCGGCGGGCCGCGACACCACCACGCAGGTCAACGCCACCACGGCGGCGTATCCCTTGTTGCGCAACTGGCAGCCTGAACGTGGTGTCTTTCTGAGTGATGAAGACCAGCATCGTTATGCGGCCGTGGCGGTGATCGGGCAGACGGTGGCGCGCACCCTGTTTGCGCAGAGTGATCCGCTGGGTGAATTCCTGTTGCTGAATAATGTGCCGTTCCAGATTATTGGCGTGATGAGTGAGCAGGGCGCCACGGCCTGGGGCGACGACGCGGACGACATCGTTTTTGTGCCCCTGTCCACGGGCAGCTTGCGTTTGTCTGGTCAACGGCACCTGCGCTCGATCACCGTGGCGGTGGACGATGTCAGCCAGATGGATGCGACCGAAGCAATGGTGGCGGACCTGCTGCGGGAACGGCATGGCGTTGAGGATTTCCGCATCCGTAATATGGCGGCGATTGTCGAAACGGCCTCTGCCACGCAAAACACCCTGACTATCCTGCTTGGTTCCATTGCCGCGATTTCGCTGCTGGTGGGGGGCATTGGCGTGATGAACATCATGCTGGTCAGCGTCACTGAGCGTACGCGAGAGATCGGTATTCGCATGGCCACGGGTGCACGCACGCGCAATATTCTGCAGCAGTTCCTGGTGGAGGCGGTGGTGGTCTCGGCCATGGGCGGCGTGGTGGGTGTGCTGGCCGGTGTGGGGGTCGGCGCACTGATCGGCGCGCTGGCCATGCCGGTGCAGTTCTCGGTGCCGATCATGGTGCTGGCGTTCGCCTGTGCGGCGGGCACCGGGCTGGTGTTCGGTTTTGCTCCGGCGTTGAAAGCCGCGCGGCTGAACCCCGTTGTAGCGTTGAGTAGCGAATGATGAAACGGACCCTGTTGAGCCTGACTTTGCCGGTATTGTTGGTGGCGTGTGGTACGACACCGGTACAACAGACGCCGCCCGCGCCGCCCGAAGGCTGGGAATACGGACTGGGCGCCACTGAGGCCTGGCCTGCGCGCCACTGGTGGCTCAGCTTTGCCAGCCCGGAACTGGATGCGTTGATGCAGCAAGCGCAAGCCAATAACCCGGATCTGGGCGCGGCGGCGGCGCGTATTCTGCAGGCCGAGGCCCAGGCTCGCATGGCCGGAGCCAGCCTGCTGCCGAATGTGGACGCCGGGCTGGATGCCGGACGCAGCGGGATTGTGGATCAGGGCGGCGCCAGCGGCAGCTACAGCGCCAGCCTGGGCGCCAGCTATGAGCTGGATTTCTGGGGCGCCAACCGGGCGCAGCGGGCTGGCGCGCGCGCCAATCTGCTGGCCAGCGCCTATGACCGTGAAACGGTGGCACTGACGCTGACGGCGGGGGTCGCTAACACCTATCTGCAAGTGCTGTCGCTGCAGGAGCGGCTGGAGATTGCGCGTCTGAATCTGGAACTGGCGGAAGAAATTCTGCGCGTGGTGGAAGCGCGGGTGCGCAATGGCGCCGGTACACCGCTGGATCTGGCGCGGCAACGGGCCGTGGTGGCCCGCCAGCGTGCCAGCGTTGAGCCACTGCGGCAGCAGGAGCGTGATGCCCGGGCGGCGCTGGCGTTGCTGCTGGGGCGTACGCCGCAGGGTTTCCAGACCGAAGGTCGTCTGGCGGCGCTGGCGATTCCCGAGGTGATGGGCGGATTGCCCTCGGAACTGCTCGCGCGGCGCCCCGATATTCGCCAGCAGGAAGCGCGTCTGCGAGCTGCCGAGGCTGATATTGTGGTGGCGCGCGCGGCGCTGTTTCCCAGCGTACGCCTGACCGGCGCCCTGGGTACGCGCAGTGATGTATTCAGTGAGCTGTTCAGCGGTGATCTGCTCTATAACGTCGGTGCCTCACTGACGCAGCCCATCTTCAACGCCGGGCGGCTGCGCGCGCAGCGCGACCTGAGCGAGGCGCGCCAGCTGGAGTTACTGGAGCAGTATCGCGGAGCCACCTTGCAGGCGTTTGCGGAGGTCGACCTGGCCTTGAGCAACATCGAAACGCTGGCCGAGCAAGCGTTCCAGCAGGATGAAGAACTGGCCCAGACACGTCGTGCCTTCACCCTGGCGGAAGCCCGTTACCGGGAGGGGGCCGATGACCTGCTGTCCCTGCTGGACGCCCAGCAGTCGTTGTATCAGGCCGAAGAAAACAACGGCCTGCTCCGGCTGGCGCGGATGCAGGCCATTGTCACGCTCTACCGCACACTGGGGGGCGGTTGGCAGGAGCCGGTTGAACAGGTCAGCGCAGCTGAAGAGTAATGCCGCGCAGTGCCGGGCCGTCCGCGCCACCAATCTGACCGCGCTCGGTAAAGGCGCCGGTCATCAGATTGATGCTGTAGAGCGTGTAGGGCCCCATGCCGTTGCCGCTGAGTGCAGCCAGCACCAGACCGTTATCGCCGCCGATAATGTCAAAGCCCTGGTCGCCGCTGATCGCGATGGGCGTATCCGTCAAGGGCACCTGGGTGCCGTCGTTGGGCGGGTTCTGCAGATTGAGGGAATCGTTCCCGGTGTCCAGTGTGAACAGCTGCGTGGTGGCCGTGCCGGCGAAGCTGTTGGTATAGGCCGCTGCGGTTAACGCCGGGACCGCAGCGTCGTCCTCGGGCAACAGGATGCTGCCGATCAGCCCCAGCAGCGGACCGAGCAGGGGAATGTCTTCGATCCCGCCCAGATCACTTTCTTCTGCATAGGCGATGTCACCGTCGACAATCGTCTCGCCGTTGTCCACATTGATGCGCAGGTTCTGCCCCTGATCGCTGATCAACCGCAGCCGATCCGGCACCGGGTTGAAATCCATGGCGAAGTCATCGCCCAGCAGCCCATCAAAACCCGAGTCCGGTGCAGCCACCAGCGCCGCCTGGAAACTGGCGACACCAGAATGGGCGTCGACGGTGTAGAGGTTGCCGAGGTTGGACACGCCGTAAAGCTCGCCCGTGGCCGGACGCACGTCCACACCCACCAATGTTTCACCGTCTTCCATCAGCCCGGTTACCGTCACCGGCGCCGACACCATGCCCGGTGAGCCAGGAGCGAACTCGATCAGAGCGTTGTCGCGCGTCAGGCCGATGACGACGGGGGGTGCAGGGGGCGCCAGCGCAATCCCCAGCAGGGTGCCGGGTATATTGAGGGTGCCGATCAGTGAGGCCACATCGGCCTCGGCGGTCAGGTCGATGCGGTAAAGGCCGGGTTGCCCGTTGACGGTCAGCGCGGCGATGGCCGCGTTATTGCGTCCGTCGATCACGAAGCCGTTGGCGTCGTCCGCGTCGATGCCCAGGGTCACGCCGTTGACCAGCGTGCCGTCGTTGGGCGGATCTTGCAGATAAAGCATCTGTTCGCCCGTATCGATATTGAACAGGCGCGTCGAGGTCGTCCCGGCAAAGCTGTTGGTGTAGGCCGAGCCGGTGATACGGGTCTCACCCGAACCACTGTCGAGCGGGCCATCCACCAGGGTGGCACCATTGTCCACGTTGATGCGCAGGTTCTGACCCGTGTCCGACGTGACGCGCAGGCGGTCCGGCACCGGATTGAAATCCACACCGAAATGCGTGCCGTCCAGCGCTTCGAAGGTGGGTGTGCTGTCAGGCGCAGCCACCAGCGCCACGGTGGTTTCCACCACCGCGGTGTGCGGGTTGATCACATAGAGGTTGCCGAGCCGACCCACTGCATAGAGATCGCCGGTGGCCGGGCGGAAATCCATGCCCACCAGTATGTCATTGTCGGCCAGGCCGGTGATCGCGACGCTGCCGGTCGCCTCGCCCGGATTGCTGGCCTCCACAGACGAGAGGATGAAGATCGGGCTGTCATCCTCCAGGTCACTGCTCAGGATCAGCAGGGCGCTGCCCGGTAGCTGTGGCGGCTCATCCATCATGGGCGGATCAGCGGGCTGCAGGGAGCCGCCGGAGCTGCCGCCGCAGCCGGTCAGCAAGGCGGCGGCGGCAAAAAGAGGTAGCAGGAAGTCACTGTTTTTCATGGAGCTCTCCATCGCTTTCGAGCCAGGTCATGAGCTGGCCCTTCGCTGACAGTGGGCGTTCTGGCGGGCCAATGTGGCGTGAAATAACGAATGTGGTTTATGGGGTCTTGTGTAAGGCTTCGTAACCCGGGCGAGCGGGGCAGGGAAGGCGCGCCATGTCTGAGGGGCGAGTGACGGCATCGGGTGCTGGCAAAGTGCCATCAGGGCCCGTGTGACGGGCGGTTCAGCGCTGGAAGTTAACTTTATGAAAACCAGCTTTTCTTAATAGTCAGTTTCGATTTGATGACTTAGATACTAGCCTTCACATGACTCAGTTCACACCGGCTGTTTCACAACAATAACGAGCCAGAAGAACACAAGGAGATTTCCGGCATGAGGCTTAATCTGTCACAACGCGTTCCGCTGTTCCGTTCTCTGCACCTGGCTGGCCTTCTGGCTGGCGTGATGCTGGTGCAGGGCTGCAGCATCATCTACAAGACCACCGGGGATATCCTGGTCAACTACGGGCGTTCCGAAATGACGCCTTACCTGCTCACCTACACCGATGTAGGCATGGCTTGCGCTACCGGTGAGGGGCTGACGCCTTTCCTGGTGTCGTTCGAGTCCGTTCACGCCAATCCGACCCGCCTGGCCGTGCTGACCAACAATATGGCCGCCGCCTGCGCCGATCAGCGTGCGCTGGATGCCGAGCTGCGCTACAACCGGGCCATGAACCGTGGTGATACCGCGGAAGCACAGGACGCGCGCACCGAGCAGAAACAGCACGCCGAAGTGGCCGCCCGTCGCCTGTATGAATCCTACCAGCGTGCCGTGAAACAGTACGGTGAAGTGGATGTCGACCAGGACTGCCCGCGCCTGCGCAGCGACTTCGATGAACTGGTGTTCATGGTCGGCCAGATCAGTGGTTCCCAGGCACTGCTGCATGATGCCACCGCCGATGTCACCGTGGGTGTGCCGCGCGATATTGCTGCCAAGGCAGAGCGTGCTGCGACCTGTCTGGATAACGACAAATGGTGGGGCGTGCCGCAGGGCATCCGCGCGACCCTGTGGACCATCCTGCCGATGCTGGCACCGGAAGGCGCCGACAACTGGGCTGAACTGGAAGGCGCCGTACGCAAGGGCTTCGATGCCGGTGTGCGCCTGAACAGCGCCCTGTATGTGGTGGCGGCCTACAGCGTGGGTAACGACGAACACGTACGCCGTGGCATCCGTGATTTCGCCAACTACGACACCAGCGAACTGGATCCGGACAACGCACTGCTGGATGCCATTGCCGGGGAGATGGTGAAGGGCGTATCCGATCGCATGTGGACCGAAAATACCGGCCAGCGCACCCCCTACGGGCGCCTGGGCACCTTCTGGGATGATCGTGATGACCGTGAGCAGATCGATATCGACGACCTGCTGTAAATGGAGAAGTGACATGTTTTGCAAACGTCTTGTTTCTGCCTTGCTTGCCTTGGGCATGATGGGGATGGTCAGCACCGCACAGGCCACTACGCGCATCAACTTCTGCGTTTTCGACATCATCGGTACCTCCGGGGATACCTTCAATCTGCTGCGGGATTACCGTACCGCCGCCCTGAATCAGGGTGTCGACCTGCGCATGCGCGCGTTTACCGATGAGAACATTGCCTATGAGGAATTTCTCAGCGGGCAATGTGATCTGGTCGCCATGACCGGGTTGCGGTCGCGTAACCTCAACAGCTACGTCGGCAGCCTCGACTCCATCGGTGCGATTCCGAACTACGATGTCATGCGCACCGTGGCGCAGGTGCTGGCCAGCAACAACCCGCGCATCAAGGCCAACATGCGCAGCGGTTCCTATGAAGTGATCGGCATGGCGCCGATGGGAGCGGCCTATCTGTTCGTGAAAGACCAGAGCATCAATAACGTCAATGCCCTGGCCGGGAAGTCCATTTCCGTGCTCGAGCATGATGTGGCCCAGGGTCGCATGGCGGCGCGTGTCGGCATGTCCCCGGTGATGTCAGACATCACCAACTTCGCCGGTCGCTTCAACAACCACAGCGTGGACATCTGCTTTGCGCCGATGATGGCCTACAGCGCGCTGGAACTGTACCGGGGCATGGGGCCGGACGGCGGTATCGTGGACTACACGCTGGGGCAACTGACCATGCAGCTGGTGGCGCGTCATGAAAAACTGCCAAACGGCTTTGCCGACTGGTCGCGCCAGTATGTGTTCGAGAACCTGCATGAGCGCGCCCAGGCCGTGGTGGACAATTCCTACAGTGACGTGAGCGATGATCGCTGGATCCGCATCAACGAGGAAGACACGCTGCGTTATGACGAGATGATGCGCGAAGCGCGTGTCGATCTGACCCGCCAGGGTGTCTACAACGCCGACATGATGTCGCTGCTGCGCAATATCCGTTGCCGTCACGATGGCGCCCGGGCCGAGTGTTCCGAACGTCTTGAGTAAGTAGCCTTGTTGATAAACTTCGAGGCCCGCTTTGGCGGGCCTTTTTTTGTTCGGCAATAGGCCAAAATGGGTAAATTTGCCATATTTGCCCGTTTGCCCTAGTATCAGGGTCAGGCAACGAGCGAGGTGCTCCCCATGGCAACCCATACAGCGTTTGACGAACTTGACCGGCGCCCGGCTTCTGACCTGAAGCGAGCGGGCTGGCGCGATGTCATGCGCTCGGTCCGCGAGCGCGGGCGCCTGCTGGTGACCAACCACAACCAGCCGGAAGCCGTGATCCTGTCGGCCGAGGCCTACAGCGAGCTGATGCAGCTGCTCAAGCAGGCAGACAGCACCCAGGCGTCGGCCCTGGCGCAGTTGCGCCAGCGTTTCGACACCCATCTGGCCGGACTCAAGCAGGCCGATGCCGGAGACCGCCTGCGGGCACTGATGGATGATCCCGCCACCCTGGGCGGTGACGTCGGGGCTGGCGAGAGCCATTAGTGGCGCGCCCGGTCCTGTTCGTGCTGGCGGGGGTCAATGGCGCCGGCAAGAGTTCTATTGGCGGCCATCTGATTCGTCGGCAGGGCCTCGACTGGTTTAACCCCGACACCTTTGCCCGGGAACTCAGAGACGCCACCGGCTGCCCGCAGCAACAGGCCAACGCGCTGGCCTGGCAGGAAGGCGTCAGGCGCCTGGATCAGGCGCTGGCCGCCGGAGAACACCACGCCCTGGAAACCACCCTGGGCGGCAATACATTGCCGCAGCGCATTCTCGCCGCGACCCAGACCCATGACGTCCTGATCTGGTTCTGCGGCCTGACCTCACCGGCTCTGCACCGTGAGCGCGTCCTGGCCCGCGTCGCAGTCGGCGGCCACGACATCCCCGAAGACAAGATTCGCGCCCGCTTCGACAGCGCCCGCGCCAACCTGATCGGCCTGCTGCCCCACGTGCAGCGTGTCAATTTGTTCGATAACAGCCACACCGTGCCGCCCGGCACACCGATTCCTGATCCGTTGCCGGTGGCGCGGATTGAGGAGGGGAGGTTGGTGTGGCCGGATACCCCGGAGCAGATGGAGCGCACGCCGGAGTGGGCGCGTCCGATCCTCGGTGCTTGCCTGGAGCCAGGTTAACCTTCGTAGTAGCATGTCCGCTTTCCCGGACACGGGCGGTCACTGCCTTTGCCGCCAGGACCGCTCGGTTCGGCCACAGGAAGGCAGCCGCGCCTGTAGCAGTAGCCATAACAATACAGGGAGTCTCCGTGAATACCGAAAACCATCCCGAATGATGGGTGAACTCAAGCTGCATATTGCCGACGTTGCCAGAAAAACTGGCCTTAGCCGGGCAACGGTTACGCTGCTCTATAAAGAAACTGCTCAAAAGTAGATTTGGAAACGATAGAAAGAATCTGTCTATTATTAGGTTGCGCAGATCGGTGATCTGTTAGAGTTCCAAATTTCAAATCAATCGAAGGAAGGCCAGCCCTAAAGTGAAAATTAGCGATGAATGATATAGATGAAATCAAAGAAAAGCTTAGTCAGTTTGCGCTAGCACGTGATTGGGACCAATTTCACTCTCCCAAAAATCTGTCAATGGCTTTGGCAGGTGAGGTTGGCGAGTTATTAGAATTGTTTCAGTGGCTCACGGAAGAACAGTCAAATAATCTAACACGGGAGCAGCGTAAGGCCGTGGAGGAGGAGGTGGCGGATGTTTTTCTTTACTTGCTCAGGTTGGCAGACAGGCTGGGTGTTGATTTACTGGAAGTGGCTAAAAACAAAATAATTATAAATGAAAATAAATACCCGGTAGATAAAGTTAAGGGTAGCTCCAAGAAGTATACGGAATATTAATCATGCTGGTATACAGTGGGAATAAGAAAAAATTTATCGAAGATGTCGGCGCGAATGCTATAGAAAGTATCATTTTGACAGAATTTGAAAGGAAGCTACTAAAGCGCCCATCAAAAAATGAAGTTCTTTCATGGAAGAATTCCATGCAGTACATGTTCAAGATTCTTATTGATCCAGATATTCCGCATGACTCTGGTGTTTCGATTGAATATGTGCTGCCTCTAACTAGCAAGCGCATCGATTTTATTCTGACGGGAAAAGATGAGAAAAAACGCGAGACTGCTGTAATCATCGAGCTCAAGCAATGGAGTGAAGTAAAAAAGACAAGCAAGGATGGCATAGTAAGAACCTTTTTGGCCGGAGGTGAAAGGGAAACTAGTCACCCCTCCTATCAAGCTTGGACATATGCGGCTTTGATCGAGGACTACAATGAAACCGTTCGGCAAGAAGATATAAGAATAATGCCTTGTGCCTATCTGCATAACTTGATTTCCGACTCGGCGATTAATGACCCTTTTTATATAGCACACACCAGTAAGGCACCTATTTTCATTTCAAAAGATGCAAAAAAACTAGCTGATTTTCTCAAAAAGTATGTCAGATACGGCGATAGCGATAACATCATGTATCGTATCGAGCATGGCAGAATCAAGCCTTCAAAGGGGTTGGCAGATAGTCTCGTCTCAATGTTAAGTGGTAATCAGGAGTTTCTGATGATTGATGATCAGAAGCTGGTTTATGAGGCCGCTATTGATCTGGCACATAAGGCGAACAAAGGCAGGAAGCAGGTGCTGATTGTTGAGGGTGGGCCGGGTACAGGAAAATCAGTGGTCGCCATCAATTTACTGGTCGAGCTTACCAAGCGAGAAATGAATGCCCAGTATGTTTCTAAGAACGCAGCGCCTCGGGCTGTGTTTGCTGCAAAATTGACCGGGACCATGACTAAAACAAAGATCAACAACATGTTCAAAGGCTCAGGTTCTTATATTGGAGCGGAAACTAATTTCTTTGATGCGCTGATTGTTGATGAAGCCCACCGATTAAATGAAAAGTCAGGTCTTTACGGGAACCAAGGTGAACACCAGATAAAGGAAATCATTAATGCATCTAAGCTCTCAGTATTTTTTATTGATGAAAAGCAGCGTGTAACCCTGAACGACATAGGTTCGCTTGAGGAGATTGAATATTGGTCGAGTAAGCTGGGTGCGAACGTTTCCCGTATGGAATTAAAGTCTCAATTCCGCTGCAATGGCTCAGATGGGTATCTTGCATGGCTTGACTCATCTTTACAGATACGAGACACGGCAAACACTACGCTTGATAATATCGATTACGATTTCAAAGTGTTCGACTCGCCTATCGTTTTGCGCGATGAAATTTTCAGGAAGAATGCTATTAATAATAAGGCTCGATTAGTTGCCGGGTATTGCTGGAAGTGGGCAAGTAAGAAAGATAAAAACGCAATGGACATCCAGATTCCAGAATATGGTTTTGAGGCGCAATGGAATTTGACGAATGATGGTAGCCTGTGGATTATTTCACCAGAGTCTGTTAGAGAGATAGGTTGCATCCATACATGTCAAGGTCTGGAAGTAGATTACATTGGAGTGATTATCGGCCCTGATTTGGTCGTACGCAATGGCAAGATTATTACCGATGCAGGCAAGAGAGATGGTAGGGATAAAACTATCAGGGGCTACAAAAAGCTCTTGAAGGAAAATCCTGAAGACGCAGCCAGAGTTGTCGACGATATTGTTAAGAATACATATCGAACACTGATGACGCGAGGGCAAAAGGGCTGCTATTTGTTTTGCACCGACCGAGAAACTAACGAGCACTTTTCAAAATTGATAGATCAGGCTCGACAAGTAAAAGAAATAACTCTGGAAGAAAAATATCCTGGGTTGAACCTGAATATCTTACCAGCGAAGGATGTTAGGCCCTATATAAACTCCGTGCCTGTGTATAACCTGAAAATCGCCGCTGGTGATTTCAGTGAATACCAAGCTTCGGGTGATTTTGACTGGGTTGAACTACCGGAACATATTCGTATGTCCGATGGATACTTTGTAGCACAGGTCTTGGGCGAGTCCATGAATCGGCGAATTCCCAATGGATCATGGTGCCTTTTTAAAGCCGACCCTGGTGGTTCTCGCGAAGGAAAGATTGTTTTGGTGCAACACAGAGACATTCAGGATGTTGAGCAGGGAGGTCATTACACGGTTAAGGAGTATCATAGTGATAAGGCTTATACTGAGGATGGAGGATGGCGCCACTCTAGAATCATACTTAGACCAAAAACGAGTGCGCTTGGGTACAAGGACATTCCATTGACGGAAGATCAAGCCATAGATTTAAGGGTTATTGGTGAGTATGTTTCGATTCTAAGTTAGTCGAATTGCGGAAGTGCTCGTCCAGCAAGGTCCGGTGGGTAATCCCCCCGAAAAGTAGGGTTGCTTAAGAAAGTAGCATTCTCTCGTCACCGCCTATCAATACCCATTGAGGCTGTCGGGGCCTCTCGCGGTAATGCAGTTGCATTGACATGGCAATGCGACCGCATTACCATCCGGATATCGCCCAGATCCGCCGGAGACTGCCATGTCCGCGACCCTCGAAGTCGAATCCACACTCACCGACCGCTACCAGACCACCGTGCCGGAAACCGTGCGCCGCGCCCTCAAGCTGGGCAAGCGCGACAAGATCCACTACACCATCCGCCCCGGCGGAGAGGTGGTGCTGACACGCGCCGAAGCGCCAGGCGATGAGGATCCGGTGCTCGGTCAGTTCTTGGGCTTCCTGGCCGCCGACATTGCTCGCCATCCCGAGCGGCTGCAAGCCGTGGATGCCGGTCTCGCTCAGCGGCTCCAGTCGCTGGTCAGTGGCGTAGAGGTGGACCTTGATGCCGCTTTGTCGGAAGACGATGAATGAGTCCAGGGAAGCCTGAGCCCCTGGTCATTCATGGCTGGACCGTGTTTGCTCATCCGCTCTTCCTGGCGCAGATTGAGGCGCTAGAGCGGCAGGTTGGTAGCCTGAAGCAGAAGGACCCCGTCGGGTATGTCAGGAAGAATGCCAGTAAACGACTGGCCGCGATCATCAGGCTGGCCTTCGATGTCATCCCTCAAGACCCGACTCGATCCGAGTACCGCCAGGGTGGGACGCTCGGTGGCGATCACAAGCACTGGTTCCGGGCCAAGTTCTTCCAGCAATACCGGCTTTTCTTCCGCTACCATGCCGCGAGTAAGGTGATCGTCTACGCCTGGGTGAATGACGAAGGCACCAAGCGTGCCTATGAAAGCAGCGACGACGCCTACCGGGTCTTCCGCAAGATGCTGGAAAGCGGGCACCCACCGGATGACTGGGATCAGCTCCTGGCAGAGGCGCAGAAAGCCTCGCAGCGGTTGCGGGACTCATTTCCCTGAAAAACAAAAGGCCCCGACGCATTCGCCGAGGCCAGTTGCCGATCGAGCATTTGAATATGGTGCCGGAGATAGGAGTCGAACCTACGACCTTCGCATTACGAATGCGCTGCTCTACCAACTGAGCTACACCGGCGAAGCGCGAGAGTTTAATCGCGCGGGCCACTGGCATCAATAGCCGTGAGGGCGCACGGGCGTACCAATCACCAACATAAAGCCAACGCAGGGTAATTGAGCCTGGTGGCAGGGCGCGGATACTCGATTTAAAACAACAACCGGATCGAGATTATGCGCTACCTGTCCACGCTGGGCGTCGCCACGCTCACTCTGTTTCTGTTGTCCGCCTGCGGTGGCAGCAGCAGCGACAACCTGTCTGCGGCCCCGGATGACGGCGGCCCGCGTACCGATGCGCCGGAGCAAGACGCGCCCGGACATGATGACCCGATAGCCGATGATGATGCGGCGCAGGCGCAGGGCCCGGCCTTCCCGTCGCCCGAGTGGTACGCCCGCGAGGCGGAGAATTATGCACGCGTGCTGGAAGCACCCGTGGAGCAGGTCACCAGCCCGGCCTTTATGCTGCGCTGGACCAGCCAGAGCCTGGCCAATGCGGCCAGCTTTACCGAGCGCGCGGCGGCGGATAACACCTGGCTGCTGGGCGGCATCACGGGCTTGCTGGGGGGGATCGTCAATAACCTGACGGACCCGCAGGCGCTGCTGACGCTGGTGCAGGATACGGTGACGGACACCGCCGAGGCCCTGCAGAACGACCCCATGGCGGCCATCGGCCTGCTCGGCAATACGCCGGTGACGCCGCTGTGCACCAGTTGGGCAGCACAGTGCGCCGGGGACCCGTTCCGCTATCCGGGTGTGGACAGCTTCTACGGCAGTGTTGGCACGGTAGAGCCGGTGGTGTTCTACGACCGGGAATGTGCGCGGCTGTCCGGTCGGGTCTGGCGTCCGCTGAATACCCCGGCGGGCGCCACGCTGCCGGGTGTGGTGATCCAGAACGGTTCGGTGCAGGCACCGGAGACGCTCTACTGGTGGGCGGCGCAGATGCTGGTGGAGAATGGCTATGTGGTGCTGACCTTTGATCCGCGCGGTCAGGGCCGTTCTGATCTGACCACGCCGCAGGGTGTCCAGGGCAGCAACTTCAATCCGGCGGTGTTCTGGGAAGGGCTGGTGGACGCCATCGACTTCTTCCGCTCCGCGCCGGAGCAACCGTATCCGCATAACGACACCTGCGCGGGGACCTGGCCTACGCCGGTGACCGCCTTCAACCCTTATCACGATCATATCGACGCCGAGCGTCTGGGCATTGCCGGGCATTCACTGGGCGGTACCGGGGTGTCGGTGGTGCAGGGGCTGGGCGGGGTCGGTGCTGATCCCTGGGACGGCCAGCTCGACGTGGAGAACCCGGTGAAAGTGGCCGTGGCCTGGGACGGTGCGGCGACGCCGCCGGCCAGCGTGCCTGCCGAGGGTGGCGGCGGTGGCAGCCCGCTCAGCCTGGTCTTCGGTCTGTTGGGGGGCGATGTCGAGCGGCCGGTGTTTGTGCCCCGGGTGCCGATGATGAGCCAGGATTCCGAATACGGTCTGACGCCAGTGCCGTTCAGCTCGCCACCTGAGCCGCGTGCGCGCCTGGGCTGGTTCGATGCCTGGCAGGCGGCGGAGGTGCCCGCCTTCGGCTTCACCATTCGGGGCAGTTCGCATTACGAGTGGTCCTTGTTGCCGAGCTTTCCCACGACCTCCTGGTGCCCGCGCATCGAGCAGGGACGTTGCGTGGGCGGGTGGGGCTTGCCGATGGCGCAGCACTATACGCTGGCCTGGTTTGATCGCTATCTGAAGCAGCCGGGGGAGCCGGGTTTTGATGATGCAGATGCCCGGCTGCTGGCCGATGAGGACTGGTCGGAGCGCTGGAGTTTTTATCACGCCAGCGCTCGTGACTTTACGGATCGCGCGGGTCGCCGTCAGACCTGCGATGGCCTGTTGGCCGGCTGTGACTGACGGCTGACCTCGGCGCGGTCAGTCATGCAGGGTAAAGCGAGCGCGGTTGCCTTCACTGCAGGTCATGCAGCATTTGTCACACCAATGGGCGTCGTCCATACCGACGCCCCAGTATTCGTTGGGGCGATGTTCCACCCAGGCGCCGTAGCAGATTTGCTCGGTGCTGCGGCAGTGCAGGGCGAAGCGGTGCTCTTCGTAGTCACGCACCACATAGGCCTTGCCGCCGCCGGGCCAGGCGGCATTGCGATGCTGGGAATAGAATTCCACCATCACGGGTTCGCGGGACTGACTGGTGATAAAGAACTCGACGTTTTCGTAGGTATTGGGCAAGGGGGTTGCACAGGCGGTGA
Organism: Isoalcanivorax indicus; assembly: GCF_003259185.1. Classification (NCBI taxonomy): domain Bacteria; kingdom Pseudomonadati; phylum Pseudomonadota; class Gammaproteobacteria; order Oceanospirillales; family Alcanivoracaceae; genus Isoalcanivorax; species Isoalcanivorax indicus. Next base: position 1,921,773 of record NZ_QGMP01000001.1, on the reverse strand, counting down.
GCGCCAGTGTGGCAAGCAATATGACAAGGCGCATGGAGAGCCCTCCGGATATGGCGTTCAGGATAATGCCGCGCACATCCGGGGGCGCTGAGGTTCGCCGGGACGGTCTGGCGTTTTGATCATAATCCGGGATCAGAACGCCGCGCCAGTACCGTCAATCAGGCCTGTTCAGGTCAGGCCTGTTTCACCCCGGCCAGTTTGCGCGCATGCCACTTCTTGTCTTCGACGTTCATGCCGCGCAGGATCTGGATGCGCTGCGCCTGCGGGCTGCCGGCACCGTGCATGGATTCGGTCAGGTAGCCGACGGCGTTACGTCCCAGGGTCATGTTCTCGATCAGGCGCAGGATGCGCACCCGGTCTTCCACGGCAATATCGTCACGCCCTTTCAGAAACTTCTTGATGATGCCGCCCACTTCCTCGGAATTCATGTCCTGTTCGCTGGGCATGGTGACCATCAGGCCGCCGGCCAGATCCTGGGCCAGGCGGGAGATTTCATAGGGGAAGCGGGTGACATTGTGCTTGCACACATTGCTCAGCATGGCGTCGTTCATGAAGATGCCGCTGGGCAGTTTTTTTGCTTCGTGGGAGCTGGCAATACCGGAAGAGAAAATGGTTTCGTTGAGGTGCACCATTTCCACCAGCTTGTCGCGAATGTGGCTGACCTTGTCGAGGCCATTGTACTCGGCGATGGACGCCGCAGCGCCGACCAGGACATCACCCAGGCCGGTCTTGCACACGTAAGACGCGCGGTGATACGCGGTAAAACGCGCCACCATGTCCTGGGCGAATTCGTACTCGCCATCCATCAGCACGTGTTCCCAGGGAATGAACACATCGTCGAAATACACCAGCACTTCCTGACCGCCGTATTCGGCGTTGCCCTGGTCGATATTGCCTTCTTCCATGGCGCGGGTATCGCAGGACTGGCGGCCATAGATATAGGTGATGCCCTCGGCGTCGCCGGGGATCATGCCGACCACGGCATAGTTCTTGTCTTCTTCGGTGAGGTTCATGGTCGGCATCACGCAGATCCAGTGCTGGTTCCAGCCGCCGGTCATGTGTGCCTTGGCGCCGCGTACGAAGATGCCTTTGTCATTGCGGCCGGACACGTGCATGAACATGTCCGGGTCGGCCTGCTCGTGGGGGCGCTTGGAGCGATCGCCTTTCGGGTCGGTCATGCCGGCGGCGATCAGGATGTTCTTGCGCTGGGCTTCCTTCAGGAAGCGCAGGTAACGCTGGTGGTACTCGGTGCCGTGTTTTTCGTCGATCTCGTAGGTGATCGAATGCAGTACGGAAATGGTGTCCAGCCCGGTGCAGCGCTGGAAGCAGGTGCCGGTGATCTGACCCATGCGGCGCTGCATGCGGTTTTTCATCACCAGGTCGTCGGGCGATTCCACGATATGCAGGAAGCGGTTCACGCGGGCGTCGATCAGCGGCGACCAGGCGGTGGCCAGATCCGGGTCTTCGATGGCCAGATCGTAGCTGGCGCGCAGGGCATTGATGGACGGCTTGATGATCGGGTGATCTGCCGGTTCTTCAATGCGCTCGCCGAACAGATACAGGTCGGTACCGCGATTGCGCAGGCTGGCCAGGTATTCCTCGCCGGTGGTGATGACGGGGAAGCGCGCCCAGCGTTCCTCGGCGCTTTCCTGTTTGCGGTCCTTGATCGGTGGCACGGCGTTCATCGCTCTCTCCTGCGCGCGGGCTGATGTCGGGTTATGACTTCGCTTGTGACTCTCGGGTCATACCATGGTAGGGCGCCGCGCGCGAAAGGCAATGACAGGGGTGTACAGCTCGGCTGGACACTAACGTCAGGAAAGCGCGTCAGAAGGCCGCGCCAGGAGGGCCACGCCGGGCGTCGCCCCCCCGATGCTCAGAGTTGCGTGGCGGCGCCGCTTTGCAGCAGGTGTTCGATGCGGGTGTCGTCGAAGCCCGCCTCACGCAGCACGGCGCGGGTGTCCGTGCCGGGGGGGCGTGCGGCGTCCGGTGTGGCGGCAGCGGTACGCGAAAAACGCGGGGTCGGGGCATGCTGGGTGATACCGGCGACCTCGACGAAGCTGCCCCGGGCGCGGTGATGCGGATGGTGCGGTGCTTCGTTCAGATCCAGTACGGGGGCAAAGCAGATGTCGGTGCCTTCCATCAGGGCGCACCATTCATCGCGGCTGCGCTGGCGGAACAGGGCGGCGAGCTGTGCCTTCTGCGACGGCCAGCGGGCCGGGTCCATCTGCACGCCGAAGGTGTCGCTGTCCAGCCCGGCTTTTTCGCTCAACAGGGCGTAGAACTGCGGCTCGATGCTGCCGACGGAAATGTAGCCGCCGTCGGCGGTTTCGTAGACCTCGTAGAAATGGGCGCCGGTATCCAGCATATGGCCGCCCCGGCCGTTGCTGAATTGGCCCTGGCCGTTGAGGCCGTAAAACATCGCCATCAAGGCGGCGGCACCTTCGGTCATGGCGGCGTCGATCACCTGTCCCTGGCCGCTGCGCCCGGTTTCCAGCAGCGCGCAGACCATGCCGAAGGCGAGCATCATGCCGCCGCCGCCAAAGTCGCCCACCAGATTCAGCGGCGGCAGTGGCTTGTCACCGCGCCGCCCCATGGCATGCAGGGCACCGGAGAGCGCAATGTAGTTGATGTCGTGGCCCGCAGCCTGGGCCAGTGGGCCGTCCTGGCCCCAGCCGGTCATGCGGCCATAGACCAGTTTCGGGTTGCGGGCCATGCAGTCCTGCGGGCCGATACCCAGGCGCTCGGTCACGCCGGGGCGGTAGCCCTCGAACAGGCCGTCGGCGCTTTCGCACAGCGTCAGCAGGGCGGCCACACCGTCCGGGTGCTTGAGGTTCAGGCTGATGCTGCGGCGATTGCGAAACAGCACCTGATGGCCGGTTTCCGCCACCGGGTTGCCGCCCGGGCGGTCCACGCGAATCACCTCGGCGCCCATGTCGGCCAGCATCATGCCGCAGAAGGGCCCGGGGCCGATGCCGGAAAGCTCGATGATACGCAGGCCGGAAAGCGGACCGCTGCGGGGCGTGGGCGTGGATGTGGGGGTGCCTGTCATGGCGGGCTCCTTGCGAAAAATCGGTTCGCCGGGATTGTGGCGAGCCGCCGCGGTGCCCGCAATGACCGGGAATTCAGCGTGTGCTCAACGCACCTTGCTCAAAGCGCCTTGACCAGGGCGCGGCACTGGCTGCGGGCAATGGCCTTGATGCTGTTGGCCTCACGGGTAGTGATATCGCCACGCCACAGTGGATGTCCGTCTGTGGTGAGCAGGGTGGCTTCCACATTCTGGTCGCTGGGGGGCACATCGCGCATGGCGCGGTAATCACGGATCGGCGTGATCTGTTCATGCACCCCGGCGATGCCGGAACCGGCCTCCGGGTTCAGGCGGGTTTCATGCATTTCCGGGAATTGCGCTACCAGCAAGGCGGTGAGTTCCGCCACCAGAATGTTCTGCAACTGCAAGTCCTGCGCACGCTGCTTGAGGGCTGTGTTACCCGGCTCATACCAGCCGGGCATGACCCGATGGCTTTGCGTCACCTGATAACCGGCCCGGGCGAGAATCGGGGCGCAGGCACTTTCCCACTCGGCCCGATAGCGTTCTTCCGGCGTGCGCGCGGCCAGCAGCAGGTGGGTGCCGTGCTGGGTGTCGCTGGTGTAGTGCACCTCCACGCTGCTGGTGCTGGCGCAACCGCTCAGCATCGCCAGCATCATGGGCAAAAGCGAAGCGGTCGTTCTCGAGAGACGTTTCATCAGGCACTCCGGCAGCCACAATCACGGTAGCTGCCAGCATAGCAGGGAATGCTCCATGCGGAGGGGAACCTGGATTAAAACGGTGGCGAGTACAGCACCGGGTCGCCGTCGATGCGCACACGGAAACGGACCGCCGGATCGGGCGCGGGCGGGTTGTACCAGTACACCGCATAGTCGGCACCGGTGGCGGTGTCGCCCAGCCAGCGCAGGCGCAGATTGCTGCCCTGGTCGTTTTCCGGCACCTCGTTGCGAAGCAGGGGATACCAGCCGTTGCCGTGATCCGCTTCCACGCTGAGCAATGGCTGGGTCAGGTCCAGGTGGGCGGGATGCTCGCCGCTGAAGCGGAAGCGCCAGTGGGCTTCGTCCGGGCCTTCAGCCGGCATGAAGGCGGGTGTGCTCTCGGCCTGGCGGGTGGCCACGGGCAGGTCGGTAGCGGGCCAGTATGTACGGCTGCGTAGTCGGTAATGCCAGGGCCCGCCAGCCTCATCGACCTCGCCGTGGGTGACCAGATCACGGGTCAGCCGCTGGCTCTGGGCGGTCAGAAAGGCGAGCGTGCCGGGGCCGTAGAGGGTATGCCCGCCCTCGTAATATTGCAGGCTGTATTCTTCCGCTGTGGTGGCATAGCCGATATAGCCGTTGGCCACGCTGCTGATTTCCACCAGCCAGTTGCCCCGCGGCAATTCAGCGGTAACGGCTTCCCGCAGGCGGTTGCCGCTTTCCAGCGTGACTTCCCAGGGCAGGGCGACCAGCACCAGATCGTTCACCTGGATCACCTGCAACAATGGCCGGTGCGGGAAACGTGAGGCGGGCAGCAGGCGTTGCAGGTGCGACAGCATCCATTGTTTTTCAGCCTGACATCCATCGGTGAAGACGCGGCGCGGCCAGCCATGTTGCAGGTACGGCAGCCAGGAAATCGGGAACACCTCGTCGCCCTCGGCAGCGCCGGCTGTGGCCGCGCCCACGATGGCACGCGGGCACAGGCCATGGCGTTGCCCGTCGGGCAAGGCGAGCAGATCCAGTTCGCGGCTGGCGACGGCGGTGCGCAGTTCACCATCGAGCTGCTCACCCAGGCGGTTGAACAGTTGCAGGGCCTGTCCCGCCAGGCCTTCACCGATACGGCGCGCCTCACGGTCGCCCCGTTGGCCGCGCACCCAGGCCGGGTTGTTGTCGCCGTGGGTGGCCTGGTAGGCCCCGTGCACGGGCGCAAAGGGGGTGTCATGGTCGGCGGCGATGCCGACCGCGACATCACGGCCCAGCCAGGCCCAGACGTCGGCATGCCAGGGGCGGGTAAAGGCGGGAATCGCAGTGCCGTGGATGGAAAAGGCGGTCAGGGCCCCGGCCGGATAGTAGCGGCCATCGTCGGCTTCCAGATCAATGCGCAGCATGGTCAGGCGCGGGTTGATGGCGCGCAGCGCGTCGGTCTCGTCGGGGTCGTGCGGTGCGCCGGGATTGCGCGCCCAGGCCGCCAGCGAGCGGTTGCGGGTAAAGCCGCGCACCTCGCGCTGGCCGGTGGCGACACGGGCGGCGCGCCGTTCGTTGAAGGCGCTGACCACGGCGTCGGCAATCCGCAGGCTCAGAAATTCGGCCAGCTGCGGGTCGAAGCCGGGGCTGTCGCTGCCGAACACATTGTAGAAATCGTTATCCATGTACTGGCCCGGCCCGGAGTGGGTGTGCGTGGCCAGCAGGCTCAGGCCGTGGGCGGGCACATCGGTGCGCGCGGCAATCAGTTCGGCCACGCGGCTGTGCAGCACGCGCGACCCGGCCCCCAGGTCCAGCGTGACCAGCGCCAGAGGTGTGCTGTCCGGGGCATGCAGATAAAAGGCGCGGGCGCGCAGCCGGGTGCGGAAGCCGTCGGCGGGGCGAGCCCAGGCGGAATAGCCGAACTTGGGGATGCCGATGGGCGGCGTGATATCGACTTCGGCCACACCTGCCAGGGGCACCTGGATGGCTTCAGCGGGCTGCGGCGCCGGGCGGTCGATCGTCAGGTGGGTGACCGGATAGGCGATAAAGGGCCAGGCGGTGTGCAACAGGCCAGCCCCGGCCAGCAGGGCCAAGGCAGCCAGTAACCAGGGCCAGCGGCGACGACGTCGGGTCATGGGTCAGATCCATCTTCATTATCAATAATGCACCATGGTACCCATTTGCCGGCGGTGCGGCAGGCCCGAGCGGGTCAATCGGCGCCACGCCGCCGATCCTAGCCGGCGTCCTGCCGCAACAGGGCCAGCGGCGGCTGGCGCAGGGCGCCGCGTCCCAGGGCCATGCCGGTCATGGCGACGATCAGCCCGAGCAAGGCTGGCAGCAGTAACCACAGCGACCAGGGCAGGGCGCCATCGAACAGCCGTTGGCCCAGCGGATACAGGGCGGCCAGCATGATCAGGGTGGCGCCCAGCGCCGCGCCGCCGCCCAGCACCAGACACTCCAGTGCGGTAACCCGGCGAATCAGTTCGCGGCTGCCGCCCAGAGTGCGCAGCAGTGCATTGTCGCGGCCACGCTGGGCCTGAGCGCCGAGCAAGGCGGCGCCCAGTACCAGCATGGCGGCGGCCATCAGCAGCAGCGCCATCAGGCCGGTGGCGCGGCTGGCCTGGCGAATGATGTCCTGGGCCTGATCCAGCAATGCGTTCACATCCAGCAGGGTGATATGCGGCATTGCGCGCAGCAGGCGGGCGAGCCGGGCACCATCGCCCTCGGCCAGCCAGAAGCTGGTCAGCCAGGTGATGTCCTGCCCGGCCAGCCCGTCACCGGCAAACATGAAGTAGAAGTTCGGCTCGAAGCTCTCCCAGTCGACCTCGCGGATGCTGGTGATGCGGGCGCTGACGATGCCCTGGCTGGTGGTGAACTGCACCACATCGTCCAGGCCCAGGCCGAGCCGTTCGGCCAGTTCCTGTTCCACCGACACCTCGCCGGTGGCGTCGGCCTGCCAGCGACCGGCGGCGATACGGTTGCTGGGCGGCAGCGCGTCGGCTTCGGTCAGGATCAGGTCGCGGTTCAGGGTGCGTTCGGTCTGATCGTCTTCCTTGGTCACGGCCTCACGCACGGGCACACCGTTGATCTCGGACAGGCGGCCGCGCACGACCGGGTAGGCCGGTTGCGGGCGTGCCTCGTGTTCGCGCAGCCAGTCTGCAAAAGCGGGCAGATCATCGTCGAACAGGTTGAAGACAAAATGGTTGGGGGCGTCGTCCGGCAGCTTCTGGCGCCAGTCGCTGAGCAGCTGGTTGCCGGTCTGCCCGGCCATGCCGAGCACGGCGAGGGCCACCGTCAGCGAGGCCAGCAAGGGCAGGGTCAGGCCCGGGCGGCGGCTCAGCCGTCGCACGGCCAGGCGGGCGGCCAGCGGCAGCCTGGCGCTGGCGATATCCAGCAATTTGAGCAGCGGCCAGAGCAGGGCGGGAAGCAGGGCGCCGAGCACCACCAGCAGCGTCAGCAGTTGCGCCAGTTCGGCCAGGGAGCCGGTCAGCAGGGCAGCGAGCAGCACCGGCGCGCCCAGCGCCGCCGCCAGTTCGATCACGCCGGCAAGCTGGCGCGGCGCCAGGCGATCATTCAGGACCTGCATGGCGGGCGTGCGCACCAGCGCACTCAGCCGGGGCAGGGCAAACGCCAGCCACAACACCATCGGCCCGAGCAGCAAGGTCAGCCAGTCGGCGACACCGGCCGCCAGCGGGCCATCCCAACCGAGGGCGCGGCGCAGGCCGAGCATCAGGGCGATGCCCAGCAAGGTGCCTGTCAGGACGGCAGGCACCACCGCCCAGGCTTCTTCGCCGAGCAGACGGGTCAGCACCTGGCGACGGCGGGCGCCGAAGCTGCGCAGCAGGGCGGCCATGCGGGCCCGGCGCCGCACCCTTTGCGTGGTGGCCAGATAGATGGCGGCGCCGCACAGCAGGCTGACCAGCAACACGCCCAGGCTGACCCACAGGGTCAGTTGCCGCATCGGGCCCATGGAGCGGGTGGCGGCATCGGCCACGGTGTCCAGGCGCTGATCCTCGCGCAGCGTGTCGGGCAAGGCCTGTGCGGCGCGAGCCACTTCAGTGGTGTCACCGGCCAGCAGGAGCCGGTAATCGACCCGGGTGCCGGGGCCGAGAATGCCGGTGGCGGTCAGGTCATCGCGGTGGAACAGGATGCGCGGGTTCATGCTGTAGAAACCGGCGCCCTGATCCGGCTCCTGGCGGATGATCTGTGTGACGGTCAGGGGCTGGCGGCCCACCGTAACGGTATCGCCGAGCGCCACGCCGAGGCGGTCGAGCACCTGATCGGCGACCCAGAGTTCACCCGGAACCGGACCGTGGTCGATGCCGTGGGTGGCGGCGAAACGGTCGTCGGCCACACCCAGCTGGCCATAGAGGGGATAGTCGTCACCGGCGGCGCGGGCGGACACCAGCAGCATGTCATCGTCGTGCACCAGCACGGTGGGAAAATCGGCGATCTCGGTCTGCCGCAACGCGGCCAGCAGGGCGCGCTGGGCATCGTCAGCGGGGTAGCTGCCCGCCAGCACCAGATCGCCACCGAGCACTTCGGCAGTGCGCACATCGAATCGTTGTTCCAGCTCGGCGCGCAGCAGCACCACGGACGCCAGCGACAGGGCGGCAATCGCCAGCGCCAGCGCCAGGATGCGAAACGCCGGATCGCGCCAGGGACGCGTCAGGGCTGCAGGCATCAGACGGGCTCCGGGGTCAGCAGGCGGCCTTCTTCCAGGCGCAGGTGGCGCTGGCAGCGCGCGGCCAGCTGGTCGTCGTGGGTGACCAGCACCAGGGCGGTGCCTGCTTCGCGGTTCATGTCGAACAGCAGCTCGATGACGCGCTGGCCGTTGGCATGATCCAGACTGCCGGTGGGTTCATCCGCAAACAGCAGCCGGGGCGCGACCGCGAAGGCGCGGGCCAGGGCCACACGCTGTTGCTCACCGCCAGACAGCGTGGTGGGAAAATGCCGGAGCCTGTGGCCCAGGCCGACACGCTCAAGCCATTGCCGTGCTACCTGCGCAGGCTGGCGGGTGCCCTTGATTTCCAGCGGCAGCATGACGTTTTCCAGTACATTGAGATCGCTGACCAGGTGAAACGACTGGAATACGAAGGCGCACAGCGCGCCCCGGCGCAGGGCGCGCTGATCTTCATCCAGCGCACTGAAAGGCTCGCCGTCGAGGCGCACTTCACCGTCGCTGGGACGATCGAGTCCCGCCAGAATGCCAAGCAAGGTAGACTTGCCACTGCCACTGGGGCCGGTGATGGCCACGCTTTCACCGGGTTGCACCTGTAATGCGATATGGTCCAGCAGGGTCAGTTCGCCTTCCGGGCCCGGAACCCGTTTGCCGAGGTGGTCGGCAGTAAGGATTGGAGTAGACGTCATGCGGTATGTACTCGGTATTGTGTTCGGCTGTCTGAGCCTGGTGGCCTCAGCCGATGTACTGATCGTGGGGGACAGTATCAGTGCGGCGTACGGCCTTGACAAGGAACAGGGCTGGGTCACGTTGCTGCAACAGCGTATTGATGAGGAGTGTCCGGGGCTGACAGTGAATAACGCGTCGGTCAGTGGCGAGACCACGGCGGGCGGGCGCGCGCGTCTGCCTGCGTTGCTGACACGGCACGCGCCGCAGATTGTGGTGATTGAGCTCGGCGGTAACGATGGGTTGCGCGGGCAGCCGCCCGCGCGCATGGCGGAAAACCTGCGTGCCATGGTGGCTGCCAGCCGTGAGGCCGGGGCCACTCCGGTACTCTTTGGCATGTTGATTCCGCCCAATTATGGTGCGGCCTACAGCGACCTGTTCGAGCGTGCCTTTGCGCAGGTGGCGGAAGAGGAACAGCTGCCGTTCAAGCCGTTTTTCCTGGAAGGCGTAGGCGATGATCCACGGCTGATGCAGAGTGATGGCATCCATCCGACGGCTGACGCGCAACCGCGTCTGCTTGAGAACGCCTGGTCGGTGCTGGCACCTGAAGTGGCGCGTCTGTGCTCGGCGCGGGGAGGGCAATAAGATGTTCGAGACGTCCGGGTTTGAGGTCAAACCCCTGTGGCAACCGGTGCTGGCATTCTGGTTCGGCGAGGATATGAAGAGCGAGGATACGAAAAGCGCGTGGCCCGCGCCGTTCTTCGAGCAACGCTGGTTCGCTGGCGGCGCTGCCCTGGATGCGGAGATCACGGAACAGTTCGGTGGTCTGGTGGACGCTGCGCTTTGCAGTGAGCTGGTGGACTGGGAAAGCAAACCGCTTTCGCGACTGGCATTGATCCTGTTGCTGGATCAGTTCGCACGCAATGTGTATCGCGGTACGGCACAGGCCTTCGCCGGCGATCACCGTGCTGTGACGCTGGTCAATGAGGGGCTGGCCATCGGCATGGACAAGGGGTTGCCGTGGGCCGGGCGGGTGTTTTTCTACATGCCGTTGATGCACGCGGAAGACCTGGATCTGCAACAGCGCGGCATCGACTGCTTCGAGCGCGCCCGGGCCGAGGCACCTGAGGCCATCAGGGAAAAGCTGGCGAGCAATATTCGCTTCGCACGCGAGCATGCCGACATCATCGAACGGTTCGGCCGCTTTCCTTACCGCAATGCGGTGTTGGGGCGGGAGAGTACGGCGGCCGAGCTGGCCTTTCTCGAAAAAGGCCCGCGCTACGGACAATAGCGCGGGCCCGCCTGCCGGACGGGGGGGCCTAGCGGACGCAGGCCTGCACGGCGCTGCGCAGCCGTTGACGAATGCCCGGCGCCAGGCCGCTGCCGAGCAGAGGGCGCTGTGCGGCAAGGTGTTCGGCACAGGCCTTCAGGCGATCCGGGGTCTGTTGCTGCTTCATGGCTTTCGGTAATTGTTCCAGCTGCCAGCGCATCCTTTCTTCGCGTGCATCGTCGGGGCTGGGCACGTCTGCGCTCACCTCCAGGGCGACGGCCAGGGTACGCTGCGCGTTGCACGCCTCGCCGGCATCCGGCGCCGCATCAATATCGGACAGTAACTGTTCCACCAGTGCCCGGCGTGGTTGGGCGGCGAGTTGTTCACGCAGTTGCGTGGCCAGTGCCTGGCGTTGTTGCTGCAGGGCATTGTCGCGGCGCGGGATGGCGACAGCTTCGAGTTCCCGCAGTGCGGTCTTCAGAGTGTCTGCGTCGTGGCGGGTGTCGTGGTCGTTGGCAAGACCCGACAGCCGGGTCAGGGCCTCGCGAGCGGCCTCGCGCTCCTGGACCTCGTCGGCACGTTGCGCCTGGCGGAGTTCCTTCTGACGGTTAAACAGAGCATCACAGGCCTTGCGGAATCGCTTGTGCAGGCCTCGGTACTGCTGCGGCATCACCCAGCCCGCATTTTTCCAGCGCTGCTGCAGGGCTTTGGCCTCGTCCGTGGCGCGGCGCAGGTCGTCCTGCTCCAGCAAGGCTTCCGCCTCGCTGGCCAGTTGTTCCAGGATGGCGGCATGGGTATCGCTGACGCGCTGCAACTGATCGGAAAAACGTTTCAGCAGGTTGCTGAAGCGTCGGCCTGCCTCCCGTGCGTCGGTAAAGCGCACCGGCTGCAATGCGCGGAATTCTTCCGGCGCCTTGCGGCGAATATCGAGCAAGGCGGGGTAGTCGGCCTTGTCCCAGTCCTGGTTGTCCAGCAGGGTTTGCAACTGATCGCACAGGGCCTCGCGTTTCTGCAGGTTGGCCTGGCGTTCGGCATCCTGTTCACGAAAATGCGCGCGGCAAGGTTCGTAGGCGCGATCGGATGACGCCTTGAAGCGATCCCACAGGTGCTGGTCACTGTCCTGGTCCGAAGACATCAGGCTGCGCCATTCATCGTGCAGGGCCTGGATGGCGCTGGCCTGCTCTTCCGGGTCCAGCGGCGCGGCACACAGGGTGTCCATGCGTTCGCACAGCGCCTGCTTTTTCGGTTCGGCCGCGAAGGCATGCCAGTCACGCAATTCGTCCAGTTGCGGGCGCAGTTTCTCCAGCCGCGCTGCACGGCTGGCATCGGGATGCTCGGCCAGCAGGGCTTCGGCCTTGTGGCACAGCCGGTTGGCATGGCGCAGGTTGCGCTGGCGCAGTTCGCGTTGCAGCGCGCCCAGCAGGGCGTCCAGGGAGTCCTGTTCGGCGCTGCGCGCCGTCTTGCCGCTGGCCTTGCGGGGCGCTGCCTCGGGGGGCGGGCGCTTTGGCGTCAGCAACGCCATGACCTGGGTCAGCAGGGCTGGTCTGGGCAGCATCGACGGCCAGTCGGCATCCAGCGCACGGGCCTGGGCGGCGAGGGTTTCGCGCTCGGACGAGTCGTCGTTTGAGGCTGCGCCGTCGTCCGGGGTTTGCAACAGCGCCGTCAGTCGATTCAGGGCGTCCTCGGCGTTCTGGTAGGTGTGCAGTTGCTGCAACGCCTGACGCCAGTCGTCGAGCAAGGTCTGGAAGCGGGCGCTCCGGGTCGCATCAGGTTCCACCACGGCGACGGCTTCTTCCCAGCGGCGTTGCTGCGTATCCAGCAGGGCACGCAGGCTGCCGGTCTGCTCCGGCAGCATGTCGATATCCAGGGCGTCTTGCAGCTGTTCGAGCTGGGCCAGCGCGGCCTCCTGTTCGCTGCGCGCGGCGGTCAGTCGCGCCTGCTCATCACGGGCGCGTTGCAGGTCATCGATAACCGCCTGGCAACGGGTGCGGGCACTATCGAAGGCTTGCTGTTCATGGCTGTCGGCGTCTTCGGTCACGGTCTGCCATTGCTGGCACAGTTGCGTCAGTCGTGCCGCGTAGAGCGCGTCCGGGACACGGGTAGCATGCTGGGTGAGCTCGGCGATCACATTGCTGCGTGCCTGGCGGCGGGCTTGTGCGGCATCACGGGCCTGCTGGTAATGACGCAGTTGTTCGCGCGCATGTTGCAGTACCTTCTTGTCTCTGCCGTCGCGCAGCAACAGACGCAGGCTGTCTTCGTCGGTGAGTCGTTCCGCAGCGGCGATGCGCATGGCGGCGTCTTCGCCGTGCACGGCGAGGTCCAGCAGCAGGGCGCTGTCCTGCGTGCGGGCGATGGCGGCCAGTCGGCAGATGCTGTCCGGGCTGTGACGGGCAACGAACGCCAATGCCGCCGGGTTGTCGGTCAGGCGGACCAGCCGCAGCCGGTTATCCAGACTGGGGCCGTCGCTGGCCAGCCCGGCCAGCAGCTGGTTGATGCGGGTGGCGGCGGCGTCGCGCACGCGGTTGTCCGGGTCCTGATGCACCAGTTGATCAAGAAACCTGAAGTCGGTGATGTGGCCCGCCGCTGCGGCGCGCACCTCGGCGGCACTGTCGCCGCGGGCAAGGGTACTGAGTATCTGTGTGCGTTGCGGATCGTCCGGCGCCAGTTCATTGATGGCGCGCAGGCGATGTTCTGCATTGGCGTGTTGCCAGCGCGGTTTGAACAGTTTGCCGAGCATGCATGTCCCCTTGTGCGCTTACTGTGTGCCTGGGCGCCCATCATAATCATAAGCCGCTCAGGTAATAAGCCCCAGCGCAGCACTCCACCACAATAAGGCTAGTACCGATGCCGACCGCTGGCGCGCGGCAGCCATTGCCGCCAGGCCTGTTCGAGGGCGTTGAAGCCGCCGGGCCAGTGCGCGTCGATGAGTTCCACGCTGTGCAGCAACGGGCGTGGGTCGTCGGCCACGCGGGCCAGCAGGGTGCGCAGCAGCTCGCGACCCTCCGGGCTGTCCATCAGGAACCAGACCAGTGACCAGCTGACGGCGTAGCTGTGGCCCGAGCCCGCTGCGGCTTGCCAGTCTTTGGGCGGGGCGTCCACGGTGCGCCGCAGGGTATCGGCGGCAAGCGGCTGGCGGCGCAGCTGGCGCAGCCAGTGATCGGCCACCGGGACCTCGGCGGTCATGCCGTAGAGCTGCAGTTGGGAAAAGTATTCGGCCAGCCCCTCATTCAGCCAGATCGGCACATAGCCGCCCTGGGTGGCAGAGATGGCGTGGGAACACTCGTGCGTGATCAGGCGCAGCAGGGCATCGTGATCAGGCAGGGCGAGTGCCGTGATACGGCGGGTCTGGCCGTTGAAGAAGCCGGCAGGGTTTTCCAGTTGCGGCGCGGTGGCGCGGGCATAGGCACGATAGGCCTCGGCGTCGCCGTAAAGCAGTATGTCGAAAGGGGTGTCGGTGGGCGGCGTAACGCTCAGGGCCTGGCGGTAGATGGTGAAGATACGGGTGATGGACAGCTCAAGGCGCTGGCGCAGTGCCGGGGACAGGGTGTAATCGCGGGTCTCGATACGGATATCCGGAGCGTCCGGCTGGCGGTAGCGCTCGGACAGGTCTTCCACCAGGTCATGATCGGGGGCGCGGTCAGAAAAATGCCAGCGGCCGTCGTGATCCTGCCAGCGGTACAGGGCGCTGGCGGGCGCCGTCAGCGGCGCCAGCAGCCACAGCAGCGCCAGAGCGCTGCTCAGGTATCCAGACGAGCCTGTAACAGTGCGTCCTTTTCGGCCCACAGTTCGGAAATCCATTGCTGGAAACGGGCCCGGAAGGCCGGGTCGTTTTCGTAGTCCCCCTCGGCAGTCCAGGCGGGGATATCCCGTATCTGCACTACCACCTGGATGTCACGAATGGCGCCGCCGAGGAAGGCATTCAGCGATCGCGGTGCATCCTTGGGATAGATAATGGTCACATCCAGCAGGGTTTTCAATTTCCCGCCCATGGCGCCGAGGGTGAAGGCGGTGCCGCCGGCTTTCGGTTTGAGCAGATACTTGTAGGGCGATTGCTGCTGGTCATGCTTGGCCGGGGTGAAGCGTGTGCCCTCGAAGAAGTTCATCACCGAGGTGGGGAAGTAGGCAAATTTCTCGCAGGCCTTGCGGGTGGTTTCCAGGTCCTTGCCCTTGAGGCTCGGGTTTTTCTCGATTTCCTCGCGGGTATGGCGCTTCATGAAGGGGAAATCCAGTGCCCACCAGGCGTGGCCCAGCACCGGCACCTTGAGCAGTTCCTGCTTGAGGAAGAACTTGAGAATCGGCACCCGGCGGTTGAACACCTTCTGCATGATCAGGATATCGGCCCAGGACTGGTGATTGCTGGTGGCCAGATACCAGTCGTCGTAACGCAGGGACTCGGTGCCTTCGACATGAAAGCGGGGGCGGCTGATCAGGGCGATCACCGTATTGTTCACCGACATCCACAGCTCGGCAATGCGCACCAGCCAGCGCGACAGGGTGACCTGGAGGCCCTCGCGACGAATGGCCAGCTTGACCAGGGTCAGCAGGTACAGGGGGATGGCCAGGATCAGCGTATTCACGGCGATCAGGGTGAGGGCCAGTACAGCGCGCAGGTGATGGATAATATTCATACACTTGTATAGTAATTCAGAGGGGCGCCATCCTAGCGGAAAAGCGGGCGTCTGGCGACCATTCACGACGGCGCAGGGTGGCGCCCGGGTCAACAGGCTGGCCGCTGGTGTTTCCGGTCAGGTTTTTTGAACATTGGCGTCATTGGCGCGGGCCTGGCGGCTTTCTATGCTCGCCGGCAGTTTTCCGCTTGATCACTTGCAGAGGCATCCCCCATGGCTGGTCCACTTTCTACCCTCAAAGTCCTTGATTTCAGCGCCTTGCTGCCCGGACCCTTCGGCACGCTGGTGCTGGCCGACCTGGGCGCGGATGTGCTGCGGGTGGAATCACCGACCCGGCCCGACATGGTGCGCATGTTGCCGCCGATGGACGAGGGCGTCTCTGCGGTGCACGGCTACCTGAACCGCTCCAAGCGTTCGGTGGCGGTAGACCTGAAGAAGGCCGAAGGCGTCGAGGTCATCCGTCGTCTGGTGCAGGATTACGACATCGTGGTCGAGCAGTTCCGTCCCGGGGTCATGGACCGGCTGGGCGTGGGCTATGAGGCGTTGCGGGCGATCAATCCCGGGCTGATCTACTGCTCGATCACCGGCTACGGCCAGACCGGCCCCTACCGGGATCGGGCCGGGCATGACCTGAACTACCTGTCGATCGCCGGCATGACCGGCTACAACGGTCGGCGCGACAGTGGCCCGGCGCCGATGGCGTTTCAGGTGGCCGATGTGGCAGGTGGCTCCTGCCATGCGGTGATGGCCATCCTGGCGGCGGTCATCCACCGCCAGGCCACCGGTGAAGGTCAGCATATCGATATCTCCATGACGGACGCGGCCTTCAGCCTGCATGCCCTGACGGCGCCTCCGGCGCTGGTGGGTGGCGAAGATCCGCAGCTGGAGCGCACCCAGCTCAACGGCGGTTCCTTCTACGATTGCTACGAAACCCGGGACGGACGCTGGTTCTCTGTCGCGGGCATCGAGCCGCAGTTCTTCATGCAGTTCTGCCAGGCCATCGGGCGCCCCGATCTGGCGGGCAAGGGGCTGGCCATGGCGCCGGAGATCGTGGCCGAGGTGAAGGCCGGCATCGCCGAGGCGATGAAGCAGAAGGACTACAGTGAGTGGCTGGATATCTTTGCGGCCATTGATGCCTGCGTGGAGCCGGTGCTGAGCCTGTCCGAGGCCTGCGAGCATCCCCAGCTCAAGGCGCGCGAGATGCTGGTGGATGTGCCGATGGGCGAGGGCCGAACCCAGCGTCAGGTGGCGTCACCGATGCGCTTTTCGGTGTCGAAGCCGGAATACCGGTTTGCCGGCACGCGGCTGGGCGTGCATACCGCCGAGGTGCTGACAGCGCAGGGCTTCAGTGAAGAGGACATTGCTGCGTTGCGGAAATCCGGCGCAATTCTCTGACCCATGGCCAGATTTTGCAATCCGCTGCTGGTCCTGCCTCCATGGGCGGGGCTATGCTCGTCCAAGGCAGGGCGAGTAGGTGGCTGTGGCAGTAGCTCATATCAGACCGGGCGCAGGAAGCGTGCAGTGCGGGCGCAGGACATCGGCAGCCATACAACGGCCGCGCCCGGTGCGGCGACTGCTGTGGTGCCTGGCGTTGTGGTGGCTGTGCGTGCCGGCTTCTGCCCTGGAGGGCAACAAGGAGCCTCTGGACAGTGACGTCATGCTCTGGGATCCAGGCCCGGACGAGGAGGATGACGAACCGGTTGACGACACCCCCCTGTTCGACCCGGAAGGCTGGCAGGAAGAAGCCGACGGCAGCATCGTGCTGGAGGTGGATGAGAAAACCGGGCAGGCCTACCGTGTTCCTGATGATTGTGACCCCTGGTCGGTTGACGAACTGCGTTGGGTCGATCGCACCCATTACGCGTTTTCCCGTGGCCTGTGCTGGCCCACCCAATGGCTGGATGGTGTCTTTGGCGACCCCGACGATCAGAGCCGCAGCAGCTCCGGCACCTCGGTGCGGGTGGTGGCCGCCCAGTTGCTGCAGGACGACGGTGAGCGCGACAGTGATGTGCGTTTTCGCGTGCGTGCGCACCTGCCCGGGCTGGAGCGGCGACTGAGTCTGGTGTTTGCCAGTGAGCGGGACTTCGAGGATGACAATGCCGGCTTGCCCGGCTCGCCGGAGACTACCGGTCAGCGGGAGGACAACACCTTTCGCGCTGGCGTGAACTGGGTATTGCGCACGGCGGATGACATGGACCTGGACATGGACATCGGCCTGCGTTCCAACTTCAAGGCGTTCTGGCGAGCGCGCTACCGGTATCAGAAACCGATTTCGGAGAACTGGTCGTTTCGTCTCACGGAAACGGTGGACTGGCGTGACACACGTGGCTTTCGTTCACGCAGCGTGTTCGATTTCGACCGGCCACTGGACAGCCATACGCTGTTTCGTCTGACCAGCTACGCGGAAATCAGTAACGAACTGATCGACGAGGGGGAAGGCTGGTTCTGGCAGCAAAGCGCGGTGGTCGGCCGCGAGCTGACGCGGCGGTCAGCCATGCGTTATCTGGTCAGTGTCGAGGGATTTACCCGCCCGGACCCGAAGGTGGAAAACTACCGGGCCGGGGTGACCTATCGCCGCAACACCTGGCGGCCCTGGTTCTACTACGAGATCGAGCCGTACCTGCTGTGGCCGCGGGAGACAGGCTACCGCACGGCCACGGGGGTCGTGTTACGGGTCGAGACCCTGTTCGGGATTCTCTGAGGCGTCAGACCCAGCTGTTGCGCTGGCGCCCACTGCGTGATTTGAAGTACCAGCCCAGCAGCATGCCGCCGAAGATGGTCAGCAGGGCAAACATCCAGCCCTTGAAGGTCTGGTCGTTACGCAACTGGCTGTTCTCGGCGCGCACCTGGTCAAGTTCGGTACGCAGCAGGCTGATTTCCTCATTGAGCTGACGGTTGGCCCGATCAAGACGCATCGGATCGGCGGCCACTTCCTGCAACTTCTCCAGTTCTTCCCCCCGAGCGTTCAGGCTCTGGTCAAGTTCGCGAGCGCGCCCGGCCAGTTGGTCCCGCTCACGGGTCACGCTGGCCAGCTCTTCCCGTGCGGTGGCCAGTTGCTGTTCCATGCGCTGGGCATTCTGCTGTGCCTGCTCCAGACGCACCTGGGCGATGGGCGAACGGCTCAGGTACTGGGTTTCAACCCAGCCCTCGGTATCGCCGGTGCGAATCTGGGCCCATTCTGCGCCTTGTTCCCATTCCAGGATTTCAACCCGGGTGCCAGTGCGCAGGCCACGATGGACAATGCGGAAGCCGTTGCCGGCGCCAGCCCGTACCGGTACGAACAGGGTGTCGCCGATCCAGCCGGTGCTGGCCTGGGCGGCCTGAGGTGTGGTGATGCCGAGGATCAGCAGGGCAAGCAGACAAAGCGCAAGGTGACGCATCGGAATCTTCTCTCCGTAATCATGTTTGAGTGCGGGCGCAGTGTAGGGAAAGGCGCTTTTGCAGAGTTGTGACCGGCATCACATCAGGGCAGAACTTTACGAAATGGTTTCACTGTCACCGCGCGGTAGACCCCCGCTGTCATGTAGGGGTCGGCGTCCGCCCAGGCCCGGGCGGCCTCGAGCGAGTCGAATTCTGCCACCACGAGGGACCCGGTAAAGCCTGCCTCGCCGGGGTCTTCGCAGTCTTCCGCCGGATGCGGGCCGGCCAGCAGCAGCCGTCCGGCGTCGCGCAGGGCCTCCAGCCGGGCCAGGTGGTCCGGCCGCGCCTGCTTGCGCAGGGCCAGGCTGTCGGGAACGTCTTCGCTGATGATCGCGTAGAACATAGGTGCAGTTATCCTTTGTCTTCGGGGTTCGCCTGAGCGTCTGTGTTGTCGCCCTTGCTGGCGCCGCTTTCGCGGAACAGGCGGTTCCGCTCTTCTTCCGGCAACAGGGTGTAAACGTAGCCGAACAGGCTGATGTAGAAGACGAAATTGAGGGCCGTAAAGCCGATCAGTTTGAAGTTGACCCAGAAGTCGGTGCTGAACTGGTAGGCCACATAGATATTCAGTACGCCGAGGAAGCTGAAGTACAGCACGAAGGCGAAGTTCAGTATGGTCCAGTGGCGCCGGCTCAGCGGCACGATATGGCCCAGACCGGTGATCATCATGGCTTCACACATGCGCTGCAGCAGGATGCGTTCACGCAGGAACTGGCCACCGAGCAGCACCATGGCGAGCAGGCCATAGATGACGGTGGGGCGCCATTTGATAAAGACATCGTCGCGCAGCAGCAGGGTCAGGCCGCCGAAGATCACGGTGACCACGAACACCAGCAGGTGCATGCGCTCGACCTTGCGCCAGATCAGCCAGCCGGCGCTGACCTGAACCAGACAGGCAATGAGGATGCCCCAGGTGGCCAGGTAGATGTCGCGGCCACTCAGGAAGTAGAGCGCGAAAAACACCACCACTGGCAGGTAATCGAAGACCTTTTTCATGCCGGCTCCAGTCCGCAAGAGCCGGATAGTATAGGGGGCGGCATGCGCTACAGCCACTGCTGCGGCTGGCACAGGCTGCTGGCGGAGTCGCCGGGGCTGGGGTACGCTGCGCGAAACCTGCCCGGAAAGCCAGCTCGGAGAGACGCTTGTCTGTCATCTACGATTATCACTGCCACAGCACGGCCTCGGACGGCACCCTGAGCCCGACCGCACTGGTCGATGCTGCCGCTGCCGCCGGTGTGCAGCAGCTGGCGCTGACCGACCATGACACCCTGGCCGGGCTGCCGGAGGCCGCCCGGGCTGCACAGGTGCACGGTATCAGCCTGCTGCCGGGCATCGAGGTGTCGGCCTCCTGGTCCCGGCGCGAACTGCACATCGTCGGGCTGGGCATGGACACTGCGGATGCCGGGCTGGTGGGTCTGGTGGCCTCGCAGCAGGAGGCGCGGGTACGCCGCGCCGAAATGATCGGCAAGCGGCTGGACAAGGCGGCCGGTCTGGCGGGCAGCTACGACCGGGCGGCGGCGCTGGCGGACACCGATGCCCCGGGGCGCCCCTGGTTCGCGCGCATGCTGGTGGCTGCGGGCAAGGTGCGCGATGAGGAACATGCCTTCAATCGCTATCTCAAGGCGGGCCAGTCAGCCTATGTCAGCACGCCCTGGGTCGACATGGCCGAGGCCGTGGCGGTGTTGCGGGCGGCCGGGGGGGTTGCGGTGGTGGCGCACCCGGTGCGTTACGGGCTGACCCGGCGCAAGCTGCGGCAGCTGTTGACGGATTTCTGTGACGCCGGTGGGCAGGCGCTGGAAGTCGCCATGCCGCGCCTCAATGACGTCCAGCAGGCCCTGCTGCGCGAATGCCTGCGGGATTTCCCGCTGCACGCCTCGGGCGGTTCGGATTTCCACACCCCGGCGCAGAAATGGCTCACTCTGGGCCGCCTGCCTGCGCTGCCCGAGGGCGCCCGCCCGGTGGCCGAGTTGTTCCGGCCCGATGCGGCCCTGGCGGCCTGAAGGCTGGCCGGGGCGGCGTCTGGCCCCTACAATGGCCGCCGCACTCCCATGAGCCTCGGGCGACCGCATGACCCTGATACTGCATATCCATCCGGAAACACCGCAACCGCGTCTGCTGCGTCAGGCGGTCGAGGTGCTGCGTGCCGGTGGGCTGATTGCCTATCCCACGGATACGACCTATGCGTTGGGCTGTGGTATCGGGGAGAAGGCGGCGCTGGACAGGCTTATCCAGTTGCGTCGCCTGGATGACAAGCACCAGTTCACCCTGTTGTGTGCGGACCTGTCGGTGCTGGCCACCTATGCCAAGGTGGAAAATCCGGATTACCGATTGCTCAAGGCGCATACCCCCGGTGCCTATACCTGGATTCTCAAGGGGACCGGAGAGGTGCCGCGTCGACTGATGCATCCGAAGAAGCGCACCATTGGCATCCGCGTGCCGGAACATGCCATCTGCCAGGGTCTGCTGGCCGAGCATGGCGAGCCGATCATGACCTCGACCCTGTTGTTGCCGGGGGACGAATACCCGCTGACCGATCCGGTGGATGTGCGCAACGTGCTGGAAGGTCGTGTTGACCTGATCATTGATGGCGGCTTCTGCGGTCTTACCGAAACCACGGTGATTTCCCTGGCAGAGGGGGACGGCCCTGAAGTGGTGCGTGAAGGGGCTGGCAGCCTCGAAGGCATTTTCTGAGCGCTATCAAGCGTGGAACACAGGTCCCCTGAGCCGGTATACTGCCGCCCTTCACCTGCCAGTCTTTCCAGGAGTCTGTTTTGAGTTCTGCGGTTTCTTCCCAGCGCGTTCTGTCCGGCATGCGCCCTACTGGGCGCCTGCATCTGGGTCACTATCATGGCGTGCTGAAGAACTGGGTGCGTCTGCAGCATGAATTCGAGTGCTTCTTCTTTGTGGCGGACTGGCATGCCCTGACCACTGAGTACGAGAACCCGCAGAAGATCGAGCAAGCGGTCTGGGACATGGTGATCGACTGGCTGGCGGCTGGTGTCAATCCTGGCTCCTCGACCCTGTTCATCCAGTCGCGCGTGCCGGAGCATGCCGAGCTGCATCTGCTGCTGTCGATGATGACGCCGCTGGGTTGGCTGGAGCGGGTGCCGACCTACAAGGACCAGCAGGAAAAGCTCAAGGAGAAAGACCTGGCCACCTATGGCTTCCTGGGCTATCCGTTGCTGCAGTCTGCGGACATTCTGATGTACCGTGCCGGTATGGTGCCGGTGGGGGCCGACCAGGTGGCCCATGTGGAGATCACGCGCGAGGTCGCGCGGCGCTTCAACCACCTGTACGGGCGTGAGCCCGGCTTCGAGGAAGCGGTCGAGGCGGCGATTCGCAAGATGGGCAAGAAGCAGGCGCGCATCTATGCGGACAACCGGCGCCGCTATCAGGAGCAGGGCGATGAAAGCGCACTGGAAACGGCCCGCGCCCTGGTCATGGACCAGCAGAACATCACCCTGGGCGATCGCGAACGGTTGCTGGGTGACCTGGAAGGGGGCGGCAAGGTCATCCTGCCGGAGCCTCAGGCGCTGTTGACGCCGGCATCGAAGATGCCCGGGCTGGACGGACAGAAGATGTCCAAGTCCTACGGCAACACCATCAGCCTGCGCGAGGACCCGGATGAGCTGGAGCAGAAGATCCGCCGCATGCCCACCGACCCGGCCCGTGTCCGCCGGGACGATCCAGGAACGCCGGAGAAGTGCCCGGTGTGGGAATTCCACAAGGTCTATTCCGATGAGGCCACCTGCGCCTGGGTTCAGGAAGGCTGCACCAGTGCAGGTATCGGCTGTCTGGATTGCAAGAAGCCGGTGATCGATGCCGTGCAGGCGGAGCTGGAGCCGATCCGGCGCCGGGCCGAGGAACACATGCGTAATCCCGATCTGGTGCGTACCATTGTTTCGGAAGGGTGCGAGGAAGCTCGCGAGGCAGCCCGCGCCACGCTGGAAGAGGTGCGTAGCGCCATGGGCCTTAATTACCGCTAGGAGCCAGGCAAGATGGACGACACAGCGGACGCCGGACTGCAGCAGAAGGTACAGGAGAAAGTACAGCAGGAGACACCGGTGCAGACCGGTGCCGGTGCCGCTGATGCCCTCAATCCGAAGCAGAACGAGATGCCGTTTGGCCTGATGTATGGCCAGGCCATCACCAAGCTGCCCGATGACCTGTATATCCCGCCGGACGCGCTGGAGGTGTTTCTCGAAGCCTTCGAAGGCCCGCTGGATCTGCTGCTGTACCTGATCAAGCGCCAGAACCTGGATATCCTGGATATCCCGGTGGCCCAGATTACCGCTCAGTACATGCAGTACGTGGAACTGATGAAGGCCTTGAATTTCGAGCTGGCGGCAGAATATCTGGTGATGGCGGCCCTGCTTGGCGAGATCAAGTCGCGCAGCCTGCTGCCGCGCCCGGAAGCCGAAGGCGACGAGGATGGCGAGGACCCCAGAGCCGAGCTTATCCGGCGCCTGCAGGAGTACGAGCGCTTCAAGAAGGCCGCCGAAGACATCGATGCCTTGCCGCGACTGGAGCGCGATGTGTTCCTGGCCGCCGCGAAGCGCCCGGAGTTCAGCCGCCAGCGCCCGGAGCCGGATGTCGACCTGCGTGAGTTGCTGCTGGCCTTCAAGGATGTGCTGCACCGGGCGGACATGTTCGAGAGCCACCATATCTCGCGCGAGAAGCTGTCGACCCGGGAGCGCATGGCGAATGTGCTGGAGCGGCTGCGCGGTCGGGAATTCGTGCCGTTTGTGGCCCTTTTCCCGATCGAGGAAGGGCGTGCCGGGGTGGTGGTGACGTTTCTGGCGGTGCTGGAGCTGGTCAAGGAATCCCTGATTGAGCTGATCCAGAATCAGCCGTTTACCCCGATCCATGTCAAGGCGCGTACCGTGATCCTCGAAGAGAATGACGACGCTGATGACCTGATACAGGAAGGATAAGACACAGGTGGACGCGGAACAGATCAGAAACATTGTCGAAGGCGCGATTTTTGCATCGGAAGGTCCGCTGGACCGGGATGCCATGTTGATGCTCTTTGATGAGGCAGAGCGGCCAGACAAGGCCACGCTGGGCAAGGTGCTGGATGACCTGGCCGAGAGCTATGCCGGGCGGGGTATCGAATTGCGCGAAGTGGCATCCGGTTTCCGTTTTCAGGTGCGCAAGGAAATGGGCCCCTGGGTCAGCCGCCTGTGGCAGGAAAAGGCGCCGCGTTACAGCCGTGCCATTCTGGAAACGCTGGCACTCATGGCCTATCGGCAGCCCATCACGCGTGGCGAGATCGAAGAGATTCGCGGCGTGGCCGTAAGCAGCCAGATCGTGCGCACGCTGCTTGAACGGGGCTGGGCGCGGGTGGTGGGACATCGCGATGTGCCGGGCCGACCGGCCATGTACGCGACCACCCGGCAGTTTCTCGACTACTTCGATCTGAAGAGTCTGGAGGATCTGCCGTCACTGGCCGAGATCAAGGATCTGGACAAGCTGAATGAAGAACTGGCACTGGATGATCGCCCGCGTGAAGCGGCGCTGGACGACAGTGCGGAAGGAGTGCAACACGGCGGCGCTGAAGAAGCGCCGCAGCAGGGCGGTCTGGGTATGCTCCCGGCCGATGCTGAACCGGAAATCGACGAGTCCACATTGATGGACATGGACAAGGTGGACGCGGTGCTGGCGGAGTTTGATGCCCAGTACCGTCGCAAGCCTGCGTCTCCCAGGGAGGCCATTGAAGCGACGGAGGTTCCCTCCACCGCTGGAGCCGAAAACGAAGACGATGAGTGAAAAACTTCAGAAAGTCCTGGCGCGAGCCGGGCTGGGTTCACGGCGTGAGCTGGAAACCTGGATCAGCGATGGCCGTGTGTCGGTCAACGGTCGCATTGCCACCCTCGGCGATCGCGCCGAAGCAGAGGATACTATCCGCGTGGACGGGCATATCATTCGTACTCAGGCCCCGGAAGAGATAGTGAGCCGGGTCATCATGTATCACAAGCCGTCGGGAGAAGTGTGCTCGCGTAACGACCCGGAAGGGCGTCCGACGGTGTTTGACAACCTGCCGCGTCTCAAGGGTATGCGCTGGGTGCAGGTGGGACGTCTGGATATCAACACATCCGGGCTGCTGCTGTTCACCACCGATGGCGAACTGGCGCATCGCCTGATGCACCCGTCGAACGGCTTTGTTCGCGAGTACGCGGTGCGCGTTCGCGGTGAGCTGACGCCGGAAAAACGCAAGGCGATGCTGGACGGGGTGATGCTGGAAGATGGCATCTCCCGGTTCAAGAGCATCAGCGATGCAGGCGGCGCAGAAGAGGGTGCCAATCACTGGTACAAGGTGTCACTGGTCGGCGGCAAGTACCGGGAAGTGCGCCGGTTGCTGGAATCCCAGGAGCTGGAAGTGGCGCGGCTGATCCGGATTCGCTTCGGCGATATTCCTCTGCCACCCCAGTTGCGCCAGGGGCGCTGGATGGAGTTGCCGCCGGAACAGTTCGAGGCCCTTACGGCTCGCGTGGATCTGAAAGGCAAGCAGTACACCGGGCTTTATGGTCGTGCCCGGCTGCGCACCCAGCGCAGCGGTGACAAACCGCCGCGGAAGCCTCGCCGGAATCCGTATCGGCGCTGACAAGGCGCATAAAAAAAGCCCGGCAATGCCGGGCTTTTATTGTTGAGCGCGCCAGGATCAGCGGCGCTCCTCGATCGTGCCTGTGATGATGGCTTCGACACGACGGTTTTGCGCACGGCCTTCGCGAGTACTGTTATCTGCAACAGGCTCGTGTTCACCCTTGCCGACAACCTCTACCCGGTTTTCCGCAATGCCTTCCTGGTCAACCAGCAGGCGCTTGGCGTTCTCGGCCCGGCGCTCGGACAGACGCTGGTTGTACTCTTCCGGCCCCATGGTGCAGGTGTGGCCTTCCAGCGTAACGCGGGTCTGCGGGTGCTGGCGCATGAAGCGCGCGGCCTCGACCAGTTCTGCACGGTTGGCATCGCTGATGCTGGCGTCATCAAAGTCGAAGTTGGCGGTGTGCGTTTCCTCGACCTGACGGCGCGTGACCTGCGGCTGCGGCGGCGGTGTCGGTTCTGCACGCGGTGTCGGTTCTGGCGCCGGTTCGGCAGCGCGCTGGGTGCGTGCACCGAACATCAGGTTCAGACCGGCATACACCTGGCCGTAGGTGAAATAGTTGTCGTGGCTGTAGGCATGGCGCGTGCCCAGGTCCAGCGCCAGTCGGTCCTGGATCAGTGCGCGTTGTACGCCCAGCTCCACACCGGCCATGAAATCCTTCTCGCGGTCACCGGCCGAGCCAGCGGTCGGACGGATATCCAGCTCACCGGCATTGATGCCGGCATAGGGCTCGAAACCGAGGATGCTGGTGTTGTGGAAGTGGTGACGAAGGCTGGCAAAATAGGTCTCGGAGTTGACGCGAGCGCCCGAGTCATACTTGCTTTCCAGTCGGCTGTCCGCCTGCTCGTAGGTGGCCTGAACAGACCATGCCGGGCTGAAGCGCCAGCCAACCTGGCCGCCGAAGAAGGTGTCGTTCTCCAGGCCATCCTGATCGCGCAGGTACACACTGTTCTCGTAAAAGAAGTTGTAGCTCGCTCGCCCACCGATATAACCGTAGCTGTCCGGCATGTTGCCGCTGGCTACAGCCAGTGCGGGAAGGGAAAGTATCGGAAGCGCCGCAACGGATAACAGCTTCGCTTTCATGTCTGCTCCTTGATCGTAGCCTGAATTGGTCCCTGGTGCCGACGATGTTGGCACCGCTGTAGTATGCACCCGAGGCTCATGTTCAATCCGTAGGTGCGCGGTATGATTTTCGTAACGGCTAATAATAAAGAGTCATTAAAAAACTAATTCTTTGTCATCAGCCTGTTCTTGCCATCGCCGTACCCTCGTACTGCCGGCGCACCGCCGGGCAAAGCTCGACGGCGATGCCTTGAAGACATTGTCTGCGCTTGATGGCGAACGGTACAGGTGGCGGAGAGAAACAAAACAGAATATTACATTCGCCTTTTTTTTCAGGGCAGGCGCATGATTCGTGCGATGAGCGCGGGCACCGCCGTTTCTACACGCAGGATGCGTTGCCCGAGTGTGCAGGGCGTAAATTCTGCGTCAAGAAATCGCGATGCTTCGTAAGGTGTCCAGCCACCCTCGGGGCCGATCGCGAGGGTGGTGGCGACGGTGCAATCGCCAGGAGGTGTTTGTGTCTGTCCCGGTGCCGGGTGGGCCAGCAACTTCTGGCTGCCTTCGCACAAGGTCGGCAGTTCATCTTCGATGAAAGGCTTGAAGCGATCACGCAACCACAGCGAGGGCATGACGGTGTCGCCCGCCTGTTCGAGTCCGAGGCGCAGTTTTTCTTCCAGTAAGGGCATGCCGAGTTCCGGTGTTCGCCAGTAGCTCTTGTCCACCTTGTAGCTGTTCAGCAGAACGATTCGCTTCACGCCCAGTGAACTGGCATCGATGAGGATGCGGCGCAACATCTTCGGGCGGGGTAACGCCAGGATCAGCGTCAGGGGGAGTGGCGGTGGTGGTGGCATGCTCGCGTTGAAGGCCAGCACCATGTTGCGGCCGTCGTCGCTGACCAGGTGAGCATGGCCCAGCCCGTCATCGAGCAGACCGGCGCGCAGGGTAGCGCCGGGTGTCAGCCCCAGGACGGTGCGGACATGGTGGGCCCGACGGTCGGCAATCTGCCAGTGACCATCTTCGCGGCGGTCTTGTGGGGTCAGAAGCAGCAGGTTCATGGCGCGGGATTATCCCACAGGCGGCGCGCAGGCGGCAGTACCCGCGGGTTTTCCGCCGGGGTGACCTGACTGCTCAGTTCCCTGACCGGATTTCACCTTGCCATGGCCCCGCCGCTTGCTAGAGTAGGGCGCTGGCTTAATTCCGCAGTGGAGATCGACCGATGCAGTTTCAGGGGACCGACCAGTACGTAGCCACCGACGACCTGCGCATGGCTGTCAATGCGGCCATTGCCTTGCAGCGGCCGCTGCTGATCAAGGGGGAGCCCGGTACCGGCAAGACATTGCTGGCCGAGCAGGTGGCGGCATCGCTGGGTCTGCGGTTGCTGAGCTGGAACATCAAATCCACCACCAAGGCCCAGCAGGGGCTGTACGAGTATGACGCCGTGTCGCGCCTGCGTGACTCGCAGCTGGGCTCCGAGGGCGTCGAGGATGTGGGTAACTACATCAAGAAGGGCAAGCTCTGGGAGGCGTTCGAGGCTGACGAACAGGTGGTGCTCCTGATCGACGAGATCGACAAGGCGGACATCGAGTTCCCCAACGACCTGTTGCAGGAACTCGACCGCATGGAATTCTATGTCTATGAGACCCAGCAGTTGGTCAAGGCGGTGCGCCGCCCGATCGTGATCATCACTTCGAACAATGAGAAGGAACTGCCGGATGCCTTCCTGCGCCGCTGCTTCTTCCACTACATCAACTTCCCTGATGCGGCGACGATGATGCAGATCATCGACGTGCATTACCCCGGCATCAAGCAGAGCCTGGTGAAGGAAGCCATGGAGATATTCTTCGACCTGCGCAAGGTGCCTGGTCTGAAGAAGAAGCCGTCCACCTCCGAGCTGATCGATTGGCTGAAACTGCTGCTGGCCGATGATATCCCCGAGGACATCCTCAAGAACCGTGACACCAAGAAAGCGATCCCGCCGCTTTACGGGGCGCTGGTCAAGAACGAGGCGGATGTGCAACTGCTGGAGCGGCTGGCGTTCATGTCCCGCCGCGAGGGCTGATTGCTGTGCTGGTTCGTTTCTTCGAGACACTGCGCGAGCACCGGGTGCCTGTGACCCTGCGCGAACTGCTGGATCTGCATAATGCCATGGGTGCTCATCTGGCCTTCGGCAGTGTGGATGACTTCTATCTGCTGTCGCGCGCGGTCATGGTCAAGGATGAGAAATACTACGATCGCTTCGACCGTGCCTTTGACCATTATTTCAAGGGTCTGGACAGCATCGACCCTGACTGGTTCTCCAAGGCTATCCCCGAAGAGTGGCTGCGCAAACAGATCGAGAAGAACCTGTCCCCCGAAGAGCTGAATGCCTTGCAGCGCATGGGCAGCCTGGAAAAGCTGCTGGAAGAGTTCCGCAAGCGCATGGAGGAACAGCACAAGCGTCATCAGGGTGGCAACAAGATGATCGGCACCGGCGGCACCTCGCCTTATGGCGGGCACGGTGCCAATCCGGAGGGTATTCGCATTACCGGGCCGTCGCGCAACAAGCGTGCCGTCAAGGTCTGGGAGAAACGCGAGTACCGTAATCTGGATGATTCGGTGGAGCTGGGTGTTCGCAACATCAAGCTGGCGCTGCGCCGGCTGCGCAAGTTCGCCCGCACCGGCCGTGCGGAAGAGCTGGATCTGGATGACACCATCCGCTCCACGGCGCGCAACGCCGGTCTGCTGGATATCCGCATGCGCCCGGAAGAGGAGAACCGGGTCAAGGTGCTGCTGTTCTTCGATATCGGCGGCTCCATGGACCCGTACATCCGCATCTGTGAAGAGCTGTTCTCGGCGGCGCGCACCGAGTTCAAGCACATGGAATATTTCTATTTCCATAACTTCATCTATGAATATGTGTGGAAGGACAACCGTCGTCGCTGGGACGAAAAGACGGCCACCTGGGATGTGCTGCACAAGTACGCCTCGGACTACCGGGTGATCTTCATCGGCGATGCGGCCATGAGCCCCTACGAAATCAACTCTGTGGGCGGCAGCGTGGAGCACTGGAACGATGAGCCGGGTGCCGTCTGGATGCAGCGCATCGTGGAGACCTACGACAAGGTGGTCTGGCTCAACCCCGAGCCGCAGCGCAGCTGGGATATGACCACCTCGACGGTGTGGACTCGCCAGCTGGTGGATAACCATATGTATCCATTGACTATCAAGGGCCTGGAAGAGGCCATGCGTTACCTCAGTCGCTGACCCCTGAGGCTGATTGGCGTTACACCTTTTTACGGCCTTTTACGCGCTTTCTGCGTGCCTGCCTTTTTTCGTCGGGAAGGAGTATGTTTGTATGGTGTCAAGGCGCTACGGCGTCTTGCCAACCGTGCATCGTTGAAAGGAGGTAACAGATCATGGCCAAAGGAAACTCGACCCAACACCAGACCACTGACAAGGTCGCCCAGTCTCTTCATGGCGCGGTGGATACCGCCGCCTCACGCGCCGCCCCTGCAGAAGAAAAGCTGCGCCAGGAAGCTGCCGATGCGGCGGCGCGGCTGCGCGAAACAGGTGACTATGCCCGCAGTCGTTCCGAGCAGATACTCAATAATGTCACGGGTTATGTTCGCGAGAACCCGATGACGGCTTTGGGCCTGGCTTTTGCAGCGGGGACCTTGTTCTCTGCGCTGACTCGCCGTTGAGGGGCGTCGAATGACGCCTTCTGAACAGGCGCATGGCAAAGCAGAACAGAACGCCGGGGCGCCATGGCCTGAGGAAGAGGCCAGCGCGGGGGGCGGGGACCCGTTCGCCGCACTGGATGATCTTCGCCACATTGGTGGTGACGCTTCGGCGCTCGCCCGCGATACGCTGGTGCTGCTCAAGGCCGAGCTGCGCCTTTTTCTGACGACGTTACTGACCATCATCATGCTGGCCGCCATGACCGGGTTGCTGCTGGCGGGCACGCTGATGGTGATCGGTGGCAGCACCGCCTGGGCACTGGTGGATGCGGGCAGGCTCACACCGCTGATGGCCGGACTGGCGATGGTGTGTTTTCTGCTGGTGGCTACCGGTCTGGCCTGGCTCTGGATCCGGCGATTGACGGCAGACATGCGCTTTGCCGGCAGCCGCGAGGCCGTCCGTGCCCTGGCGGCTTTACGTATGACATTGCCTCGGGAGAACAGCGATGTTGATGAAGCAGCACAGGGAGCATCGTCAGGTGCAGGCGCTACGCCAGAGGGTGACGGATCGCCGGACGATCCTGCACGCCCGCCTGGTTGATACACACCGGCGCTGGTACCCCCATATTGCCCGGCCGAAGTGGTTGCCGGTGGCCTTTCTGGCAGGTTTTGGCTTTGAACGTCTGATGCCGCGACGACACGTGTTCCAGGAAGCGAGTGCCACGCTGGCGGGGATGATCCAGTTCGAACAGATCGCCCGGGCCTTCGCGGAGATGGTGGCCGGGGACCGGCGCGTGTACCGCCCGCCTTCAGATGCCCCTGCGGGCGCCCCTGCGGGCGCCCCGACATCCTCGGAGCAGCTTTAACGTCATTTAACGGCTGTTTGCTTGAGCAGCGGGTTCAGACGGTTAGGCTGTAAACGTTCACTCATTAACAGGAGGTTGAGACATGGCATCCCGTCAGGAATATATCGACAAGCTCAAGGACAAGCTGAGCGAGTGGGATAACGAGATCGACAAGATGGAAATCAAGGCCCGTCAGGCCAACGAGGACCTGCGCCACCAGTGGGAAAAGCGCAAGCTGGATCTCAAGGAAAAACGCCAGGATCTGAGCAGTCGCATGGACAAGGCGCGCAACAGCGCGGACGACACCTGGGACGATCTCAAGCGGCAGATGGATGAGACGTGGGATTCGGTCTCCGAAGGCATCCGCGACATGAAAAGCAAGCTGTTCGGCTGACCGCCGGTCATCTTGCAACGGCATCACCACGGCGCACCTCAGGGTGCGCTTTTTTTATGTCGGACACTGTCCATATGGACAGTTGTCGAGGGTCGTGCCATGATGCCGGTGTTGTTGTGTGGAAGGAGCCGGAGATGACCGATAATCAATGCGTTACCCACCCGTTTGTCAGCGCAGGCGCGACAGTGACCCCGATCAGCCCGTCCATGGGGGCAGTGTATCCGCTGGGCGGCCCCGCACCGATTCGCGAGGTCCGCTCGACGGTGGCGCTTTATGACGCGCTGACCTTGTCCATCGAGCAGCTGGAATATCTGGAAGCGGTGAACGGGGCCATTGTCGAGGCACTGGATCAGTGTGGCGCCCCCGATGCTGCTACGCAGCGTGCCCGGGTGCTGGCGCGTCTTGCGCGCTCACATGCCGGGCACTGGCTGGCACTGTTCCGGGAAGAGGCCGAACAGAGGCATCCCCGCGTCCGTGGTGCTCAGGCGGGCGATGCTGACGACGGCCGGTGAGCTTCCAGCCAGGTCTGCAGCCCGGCCATCACCTCGGCGCGGCAGTAGTCGTTGAGGATTTCATGGCGGCCACCGGCATATTCGTTGAAGACAAGGTCGCGCAGACCGCGGCGTTGTAACGCCCGGTGCAGGCCTTTCATTCCCTTGCCCTGGCGGCTCATGGGGTCCTGGTCACCGGCCATCAGCAATACCGGCAGATCGGCAGGCAGGCGCTGTAGCGAGGCGCGGGCATGGGTGCGGCTCAGGCCAGCCAGCAGGTCGCTCCATAGCTGAGTGGTGCAATCGAAACCGCAGGCCGGGTCATCGATGTAGGCCCGCACCTCGTCGTTGTCGCGGCTCAGCCAGTCGAAGTCGGTGTGCCGTGTCTTCAGGGTCTTTGCCCAGGCGTCGAAGGTCATGCTGCGGATCAGCGGGCTGGTGCCGCGCGGGCCATGCCGACGACGCTCCAGCAGGATCGGCAGGCGCGCAAGATGGTAGAACCAGCCGGGATGGTAATCGCTGCCGCACAGCACAAGCCCTGCCAGTGGTGTCCTGGCGTCGTCAGCATGGTGTTGCGCCCAGGCCAGGGCGATAAAACTGCCCATGGAATGGCCGCCCAGAACGTGGGGCAGATCGGGATAGCGTTCGCGCAGCCAGTGTTGCACCTGGCTCACGTCGCGGATAACCCGTTGCCAGCCATGCTCGTCGGCAAAGTGACCCTGCGGGCATTCGGCCGACTGGCTGTCGCCATGCCCCCGGTGATCGTGCACGCACAGGTGCCAGCCAGCCGCGTTGAGCGTCTGCGCCAGCACGGCATAACGGGCGCCATGCTCCGCCATGCCATGCAGCCAGTGCACGACGCCATGGGCGTTGTCGGCCACCCACAGGCGTGTGGCGATGGCGTGTCCGTCACCGCTATCGACGGTGCCTGACGAGACGTGAGTATCCGGGAGTACACTGGCCATGCTGGCTCCTTAAATCGTGTCGCTGACCTGTATACTATGGGCATCCTGCGCAGTAAACCGGAGTCCGTGTGATTCACTATCGCATCCAGCCGCATCGCCCCGAAGCCCACCTGTTTGCCGTCGAGGTCACGGTGTCCGAACCGACCCCGGAAGGGCAGGCGTTCACCTTGCCTGCCTGGATCCCCGGCAGCTACATGATCCGTGACTTCGCCCGGCATATCGTGTCGTTCGAGGCCCGGGCCGCCGGCCAGAGCGTGGACTGGGTCAAGCTGGACAAACAGACCTGGCAGCTGGCGCCGGTCGAAGGGCCGGTGACGGTGCGTATAGAAGTGTACGCCTGGGACCTGTCGGTGCGCGGCGCGCATCTGGATACCACGCACGGTTATTTCAATGGCAGCTGTGTGTTCCTCGCCGCCATGGGACACGAAGACCAGCCCTGTGAGGTCGAGATCGAGGCCCCGGCGCACCCGCAGTGCAGCGGCTGGCGCCTGGCCACCGGCATGCCGCGGGTCAGCGGCGCAGCACTGACTTTCGGGCGCTTTCGTGCCGACAACTACGATGCGCTGATTGATTACCCGGTGGAGATGGGGCGTTTTGAGCACGCCGTTTTCGAGGCATGCGGTGTGCCCCACGAAGTGGTCATCAGTGGCCGTCACTTCACCGATCTGGCGCGCCTGTGTCGGGATCTGGTGCCGATCTGTGAAGAGCACATCCGCCTGTTCGGTGAACCGGCGCCGATGGATCATTATGTGTTCATGACACTGGTCACCGGGGACGGATACGGCGGCCTGGAACACCGCAATTCCACCAGTCTGATGTGTGCCCGCAATGATCTGCCGCGGCGCACCGACGCCCCGGACAGTTTGCGTGACGGTTATCGCACCTATCTCGGCCTGTGCAGCCACGAGTATTTCCACACCTGGAACATCAAACGCATCAAACCGGAAGCCTTTACGCCGTTTGACCTGCGCCAGGAAGTGCATACCGAACTGCTCTGGGCCTTCGAGGGCATCACCAGCTACTACGATGATCTGGCCCTGGTGCGCACCGGGCTGATTACCCCGCAGGCGTACCTCGAACTGGTGGCGCAGACGCTGACCCGTGTGCAGCGTGGCAGCGGCGCGCAACGGCAGACGGTGACCGAATCGAGCTTTGATGCCTGGACGCGTTTCTACAAACAGGACGAGAACGCGCCCAACGCGATTGTCAGCTATTACGCCAAGGGCGCACTGGTTGCCCTGGCACTGGATCTGACGCTGCGTGATATCACTGGCGAGGAAAAGAGCCTGGATGACCTGATGCGGCTGCTCTGGCAACGCTACGGCAAACAGGACAAGGGCGTACCCGAGCGGGCCATCCAGGCCATTGCGGAAGAACTGGCCGGGCAGTCCATGGCCGACTTTTTTGATCTCGCGCTGTACAGCACGGCTCCGTTGCCGCTGGAAGATCTGCTGGCAACACGCGGCGTGCAGCTGCACTGGCGCCCTCCTGCAGGGCATGCCGACGCCGGCGGCAAGGCGGCCACGACAACGCCAGCGTGGCTCGGCGTGCGACTGGCCGAAGACCCCCTCGGGGCGCGTATACAGATGGCCCACGATCAAGGGCCTGCCATGGCGGCGGGCCTGTCCGCAGGGGATGTGATTGTGGCGTTGAACGGCCTGAAAACCGATGCCCGTCGCTTCGATGAGCAACTGGCGGTCTATCAACCGGGCGAACGGATTCGCGTGCACGCGTTCCGCCGCGATGAGCTGATGCAGTTCGACGTGGCCCTGACACCGGGCGAGGCCAATACGGCGGTGCTGACACTTCAGGATAACGAGCTGAACGAGGCCGCGCGCCACTGGCTGCGTTATCCCCGCGCCCTGTGACCGATACGCTCGCCCCCCGCGCGTTGCGTGCCGCGCTCGACGATTGTTTCGGTGCTGACCAGGGGCGTCTGAGACGCGCCGTGCGGCAACTGGAAAAGCGCTACGATGCCCGCCGCGCCGAGCGCCTGCAGACCGAGCTGGCCGCTTCCGCTGCCCGCCGGGCGCAGCGCGAGACCGTGCCGGTGCCGCTGCGCTGGCCGGACCTGCCAGTGGTGGCGGCCCTGGACGAACTGGAGGCCGCCATCACGGCACATCAGGTGGTGGTGGTGGCCGGTGAGACCGGTTCCGGCAAGACCACCCAGCTCCCCAAGCTGTGCCTGAAACTCGGGCGCGGCCGACGCGGTTATATCGGCCACACCCAGCCGCGCCGTCTGGCCGCTCGGGCGGTGGCGGCACGTCTGGCGGAAGAACTGGACAGCAACCTCGGCGGCACTGTTGGTTTCAAGGTGCGTTTTCAGGAGCAGCTTGGTGAGCAGTCGCTGATCAAGGTGATGACCGACGGCATGCTGTTGTCCGAAATGCAGCAGGATCGGTATCTGGACCAGTACGACACGCTGATCATCGACGAAGCCCATGAGCGCAGCCTGAATATTGATTTTCTGCTTGGCTACCTGCGCCAGCTGTTGCCGAAACGCCCCGATCTGAAAGTCATCATTACCTCGGCCACCATCGACCATGAGCGCTTCGCCAATCACTTCCGCGGGGCGCCGGTGATCGAAGTATCCGGCCGCACTTTTCCGGTGGAGGTGCGCTATCGTGACAGCGGCGAAGAAGGCGAGCGGGACCTGCGCCGCGATGTTGAGGCCGTGCTGCGGGAGATCGAGGAGGAAGAGCGAGGCCAGTTGCCCGCCGCCCGCGACGTGCTGGTGTTTCTCAGCGGCGAGCGGGACATTCGCGAGCTGCATCACCACCTGCGCCGGTGCCAGTTTCGTGACACCGAATTCCTGCCCCTGTATGCCCGCCTGAGCCAGCAGGAGCAACACCGTGTGTTTGCACCACATCGGGGGCGCCGGGTGGTGCTGGCGACCAATGTGGCGGAAACCTCGCTGACCGTGCCGGGCATTCGCTACGTGATTGATGCGGGCACGGCACGGATCAGCCGTTACAGCGTGCACTCGAAAGTGCAGCGCCTGCCGATAGAGCCGGTGTCGCAGGCCAGTGCCGATCAGCGCAAGGGGCGCAGCGGGCGCATCATGCCCGGTATCTGTTATCGCCTGTACAGCGAAGAGGATTACCTGAGCCGCCCGGCGTTTACTGATCCGGAAATTCGCCGCACCAATCTGGCCGCTGTGATCCTGCAGATGGCGGATCTGCGTTTGGGTGAGCTGGAAGATTTTCCGTTTATTGATCCCCCGGATGGTCGCCTGGTGCGCGACGGCTACCGGCTGCTGGAAGAACTGGGTGCCATCAAGGGACGCACCTTGACGGAGACGGGCCGCCAACTGGCACGCTTTCCGCTGGACCCGCGTCTGGCGCGCATGCTGTTGCGGGCCGTATCGCTGGATGCGCTGGAAGAAGCCCTGATCATTGTTTCTGCCCTGGCTGTTCAGGACCCGCGTGAGCGTCCGCACGATCAACAGCAGCAGGCAGATCAGGCCCACCAGTCGTTCCTCGACAAGCAATCCGATTTCGTATTTTTCCTGAACCTGTGGCGCTGGGCCGAAGCACAGCGGGAGACGCTGTCGCGTAATCAGTATGAAAAACTGCTGAAAAAAACCTTCCTGTCGCCGACACGCATGCGCGAATGGCGCGACACCCATCGCCAGTTGCTGTTGTTGTGCCGGGAGATGAGCTGGCAGCGCAACACGGCGCCCGCCACGTATGAGGCGCTGCACCGTGCCCTGCTGGCCGGTCTGCTGGGCAATGTCATCCGCCGCACCGATGAAGGCGACTGGCTGTCGACGCGCAATCGCAAGCCGCAGATATGGCCGGGTTCGGCGCTGTCCCGGACGAAATCGCCCTGGCTGATGGCGGCTGAGCTGGTGGACACCAGTCGGCTGTTCGCCCGCTGTGTGGCTCAGGTGCAGCCCGAATGGATCGAGGAAGAAGGCGCTCATCTGGTCAAGCGTCGATACGTCGAACCTTACTGGTCAAAGAAGCGTGGCGCCGTGCAGGCCAAGGAGCAGGTGACCCTGTTCGGACTGTTGCTGGTGGCCGGGCGACGCGTGCATTACGGCCCCCATGATCCGCTGCTGGCCCGTGAGCTGTTGATTCGCGAAGGGCTGGTGGCCGGGCAGCTCAGCCGCGAACCGGCATTTGTCCGCGCCAATCGCGAGCGGCTGGCCGAACTGGAAGCCTACGAACACAAGCTGCGTCGGCGTGATCTGATCGCCGATGAAGAGGTGCGCTTTGCCTTCTATGATGCGCGCCTGCCGCAAGACCTGTACACCTTGACCCATGTGGAAAGCTGGTATCAGCGCAAGGCCACACCGGAGCAGCAACAGGCGCTGCTGATGACCGAGGCGGACCTGCTGGTGCGTGATCCCGATATGGTCGAGGCGGCCTTTCCGGACACCCTGGATTGTGGTGATCTGCAGCTGCCGCTGGAATACAGTTTCGATCCCACCGGAAGCCGTGACGGGGTGACCTTGCAGGTGCCCGTGGAGGTGCTCAATCAGGTGCCCGCCGAGCGACTGGAGTGGCTGGTGCCGGGCCTGCTGGCCGAAAAGCTGGAAGCCTTGATCCGTGCCCTGCCCAAGGCCCTGCGCCGGCATTTCGTGCCGGTACCGGATTATGTGCGGGCCCTGCTGGAGGTCCTGACCCCGGGCGAGACGCCGCTGTTGCCCGCCGTGATTCGTGAACTGACCCGCATGAGTGGCACGCGGGTGGAGCTGGAGGCCTGGCAGCCCGAGCAGATCCCCGCGCATCTGCACTTCAATATCCGCGTTCTGGATGGCAGGGCGACCCTGGCCGAGAGCCGTGATCTGGCCGCCCTGCAGGCGCGCTTCTCCGAGCGTGCCGTGGCCGCCGTGGCGGCGGAGCAGGGCGGTGAGACCGTGACCGGCACGGACTGGGTCTTCGGCACGCTGGCACCGCTGGAGGAGCGGGCGCGAGGTGGCGTAACGCTGCGCGTCTGGCCGGGGCTGCAGGATCAGGGCAAAACGGTGGCTGCCAGCCTGTTCCAGAGCGAAGAGGAGGCCGCCTGGCACCATCCCTGGGGTGTGGCTCGCCTGGCCTTGCTGCGTCTGGGCGAGCAGGTCCGCATGCTGCGCCGGAGCGCCGGGCAGCAGCCAGGCTTCCAGAAGATGGCGGCGGAGAAGTCCGCGCTGGGGCGTGGCGTGCTTGAAGAAGCGCTGCTGCGCTGCGCCCGCGACCACTTTCCGGGCCTTGCGGCTGTGCGCGACGAGGCCGCCTTCCAGGCCTGTCTGGCGGCGGGGCGAGGTGACTTCGTGGCGGCCTCGGAACGCCGGCTGCGTGACTGGGGCGCGTTGCTGGCAGACTACCGCAGCATTGCTGTGAAGCTGGACAAGCAGTTCCCGCTGGCCTGGGCGCATGCCCATCGGGATATCAAGACGCAGTTGTCGGGGCTGTTCTATCCCGGCTTCCTGCTGGAGGTGCCGGAGACCTGGCTGGCGGAGTATCCCCGCTACGTGAAGGCGCTGATACATCGGCTGGATCGCCTTGGCGGGCAGATTGGCAAGGACCGGGCTCAGGTGGCCGAACTGGAGGCCCTGATGGCACAACTGGCGACGCGGGCCGGGGCGCGCCCGGCCTGGCAGTGGCCGGAGCCCTTGCAGCAGTACCGCTGGATGCTGGAGGAGTACCGTGTCAGCCTGTTTGCACAGCAACTGGGGACCCGCATGCCGGTATCGGCCAAGCGCCTGCGCCAGCAGTGGGAGACGTGCTGAAACGATCAGCGCCGCGTGAATGAGGTCTTTGCCTATCGCCGCCTTAACCGCGATAATCCACAACTAAATCACGAACAGCTTGCCGGCGCACCAAGGCGTCGGCGTTTCTGATGCGAGGACAGCGCAGTGACACAGCAGGCAGTAGTAATCAGCGGGACCGGTCTCTGGACCCCGCAGGAGACCATCACCAACGAAGAACTGGTGGTGTCCTTCAACCGGTACGTCGAACTCTACAATGCACGGCATGCCGCCGACATCGAGGCCGGGCGTGTGGAGCCCCTGCAGCCCTCCAGCGCCGAATTCATCGAGAAAGCCTCGGGTATCCGCCAGCGCTATGTCCTGAACAAGGATGGCGTGCTGGACCCGGAACGTATGGCGCCGCGTATTGCCGAGCGCAGCGATGACGAGATGTCCGTGCAGGCCGAGATGGGCGTCAAGGCCATCCGCCAGGCGCTGGACAATGCCGGCCGGACCCCGGCCGATGTGGATGCCGTGCTGGTGGCCTGTTCCAACATGCAGCGTGCCTACCCGGCCATGGCCATCGAGATCCAGCACTATCTGGGCATGGAGCGTGGCTGGGGCTATGACATGAACGTGGCCTGTTCCGCCGCCACCTTCGGCTTGCAGGCGGCGGTGGATGCCATTCGCACCGGCAGCGCTCGCTGTGTGGTGGTGGTGAACCCGGAAATCTGCTCTGCGCATCTGGCCTGGGAAGATCGTGATTGCCATTTCATCTTCGGTGACGTGGCCACTGCGCTGGTACTGGAAGCGAAAGACGCCGCGACCTCTGACAATCAGTGGGAAGTGCTGGGCACGCGCCTGCAAACAAAATTCTCCAACAACATTCGCAACAACTTCGGGTTTCTCAACCGGGCTGACGAATCCGGCGTGGGTGCACGTGACAAACTGTTTCGTCAGGAAGGCCGCAAGGTGTTCAAGGATGTCTGCCCGATGGTGGCGGAGCAGATCAGCGGGCACATCGCCGATCTGGGCATGACGGCAGAAGACCTGCGCCGCATGTGGCTGCACCAGGCCAATCTGGGCATGAATGAATTTATCGCCCGTCGCGTGCTGGGCCGCCCGGCAACGCGCGAGGATGCGCCGGTGATTCTGGATGAATACGCCAATACCAGTTCCGCCGGGTCCATCATTGCGTTTCACAAGCACAATCAGGACATGCAGTCCGGGGACCGTGGCGTCATCTGTTCCTTCGGTGCGGGTTACTCGATCGGCAGTGTGGTGGTGCAGAAACGCTGAGGATTCGTGCTGAATCCCGGGTAATTGTGAACTGGTCAGGTCTGAATATTAAACGGTGTAAAAGGACGAGGTGGCGAGCAACGCAGGAGGAACATCAGCGCGTTCGGGGTGACGAAAACTATGCAACCCACAAAGTGATTTGAGGAGTAGCATTATGGATATCAAGAAGTTCAACCCGTTCGCCGCTATCGCCGCTATTGCATTTCTGGCTGCATCAGCCTTTGCACCGATGGCTCACGCCGCACCGGCAGACCAGGGCCCCGATCAGAGCATGATCAGCTATGACGCCCAGGGCTGGGACGGCGCTGACGAGGAAGACGAAGACGAGCAGGACGATACCCAGCAGCCTGGCTGGTAAGTCCAATGCGTGACGGTCAGCCCTTCGGGGCTGGCCTGAATCGCTGACTCGTGCAGGGACGCACAAAGGAAACGGAGCCTGGCATTTGCCGGCTCCGTTTCTTTATGGGAAAAACAGTATTTCGCGATCTGGTCTTCACATCCCCGGGGGCGGAGTGCGGTATGTTTACCGGGATGGCAGGCCAGGTTGCCTGCGTTTCTGATGGCACTACAACCAAGAATGGCACCATAACCAAGGAGAACACCATGTCCAAGAAGACCCAGACCCTGGCTGCTGCCTTTGGTGCGGCCCTCATGGCAGGCGGCATGTCCCTGCCGGCCCAGGCGGCAGAGAACCCGTTCTCGGCCACCGACCTTGATGCGGGCTACCAGCTTGCCGGGCATCACGACAAGGATGCCGAGGGCAAGTGCGGTGAAGGCAAGTGCGGGGAAGGTAAATGTGGTGAAGGCAAGTGCGGCGAGGGCAAGTGTGGTTCAGCCTGATCTGATGACCCGCTGCGCGCACTGATGCAGCCGGTATCCGGTGCCGGTCTGGGGCTGCGCCGCGGCCTCATGACCGGCCTGCGCGCGCACGCCGACCAGGTGGCCTCCCGCGTTGACTTCATGGAAGTGGCGCCGGAGAACTGGATTCGTCTGGGCGGCCGCTGGCAATCACGTTTCGAAGCGTTTGCCCGGGACTATCCCCTGGTAACCCATGGACTGTCGCTGTCCCTGGGCGCCCCCGCGCCGCTGGACACCACGCTGCTGGCCGACATTCGCGCCTTCCTGCAGCGTTATCAGGTGCGGTGCTATACCGAACATCTGAGCTATTGCAGCGACGATGCCCACCTTTATGACCTGATGCCGATCCCGTTCACCGAAGAAGCGGTGCATTACGTGGCAGCGCGCATTCGCCAGGTGCAAGACACCCTGGAACAGCGTATCGGGATCGAACATGTCAGCTACTACACGCCGCCCGGGGTCCTGCCGGGGCAGGCCATGACCGAACTGGAGTTTGTGCGTGCCGTGCTGGACGAGGCGGACTGCGGCCTGTTGCTGGACGTCAACAATGCCTACGTCAACAGCATCAATCACGGCTACGACCCGGCGGCGTTCATCGCCGGGCTGCCCGGCGAGCGCATCATGTATGTCCATGTGGCCGGGCACTATGACGAAGCGGAAGACCTCAAGGTGGATACCCACGGCAGCCCGGTCATCGATCCGGTCTGGGCCTTGCTGGAACATGCCTATGATTGCTTTGGTGTGCTGCCCACCTTGCTGGAGCGGGATTTCAACTTCCCCGAGGTGCCGGTGCTGCTGGAAGAAGTGGAGCAGATCCGGCGGCGCCAGGCGCAGGGCAGGGGTGCAGCATGGGTGGCGACATGAGTGGCGACATGAGTGGCGACAGGAGTGGTCCGCCATTCCAGGCCGTGCAACGGG
This sequence comes from Isoalcanivorax indicus, assembly GCF_003259185.1. Taxonomy (NCBI): domain Bacteria; kingdom Pseudomonadati; phylum Pseudomonadota; class Gammaproteobacteria; order Oceanospirillales; family Alcanivoracaceae; genus Isoalcanivorax; species Isoalcanivorax indicus. The sequence goes on along the minus strand of NZ_QGMP01000001.1, from coordinate 1,880,646 downwards.
CCTTTGCCGCGCATTTGCGCGATCCTGCGGCGCATCCCGTCCCGCCGGGACTGGAGGCGCGCCGCGTCGAGATCTACCGCTCCCTGGTTTTCAATAATGTGTCGCAATTCCTGAGCGGCACCTTTCCGGTGCTGACCAGCCTGCTGCCCGCCGCGCGATGGCAAACGCTGGTGCGCGACTTCCTGCGCCTGCACCGCAGCCACTCCCCGTATTTTCGGGATATCCCGGAAGCCTTCCTGACGTTTCTGGCCGACAGCGGCACCGACGCCGATGACCCTCCCTGGCTGGGTGCTCTGGCGCATTACGAATGGATGGAGCTGGTGCTGGATACCGACGACACCCCGGCGCCGGAGGTGGACAGCCCGGACGGCGATCTGATGCAGCACATTCCGGTGCTGTCGCCCTGGTGTGCCGTACTGGCGTATGACTGGCCTGTGCATCGGTTGTGCGCGACCTTCCAGCCGACCGAGCCGCTGGCGGCACCGGTCTGGCTGCTGGTCTATCGCGACCGGGAAGAGCAGGTGCGCTTCATGGAGCTCAATGCGCTGACGGCGGCACTGGTGCAGCAGATGCAGGGCAACGGGACACAGACCGGGCAGGCGTTGCTGCACGGTCTGGCTGCGGCGATGCAACACCCTTCCCCCGACAGCGTGCTGGCGTTTGGTGCCGATCTGCTGGCGGATCTTCAGGCGCGCGGGGTGATCGCGGGTATCTGCTATACTCCGCGGCCGGCATCGACGTCATCGAAGGAGGGGTTGTGAGTCGAACAGTGGCATTCCTGACAGGCACCGTGCTGTGCTGTCTGGCGCTGTCTGCCCAGGCAGACTTCGACGACGCTCTGCATGCCGCCGAGCGCGGCGAGACCTATGAAGGGCTGACCCATCCGAATGACCCGTGGGAGGCCATGAACCGTCGCATCTTCTCGTTCAACGAGACGGTGGACAAGTATGCGGCGAAACCCGCCGCCCAGGGCTACCGCCGTGTTGTCCCCGGTTTCATTCGTCGCCCGGTCGGCAATTTTTTCGAGAACGTGCGCGATTTCCGCAGCGGCGTGAACAATATCCTGCAATGGCGCTGGGGCGATGCCGGTAACAATCTGGGCCGTTTCAGCATCAACAGCACGTTGGGGGTTGCCGGGTTCTTTGATGTGGCCAGCAGTATCGAACTGGCCAAACGCGACAGCGATTTCGGTATTACCCTGGCGCGCTGGGGCGTGCCCGAGGGTCCTTATCTGATGCTGCCGGGGCTGGGGCCGTCCACCCTGCGTGACGCGCCAGCCATGTACCCGGATTACTATATCGGCCTGCAGCGCCAGATCAGGCACCGGCCCACCGCCTGGGTGTATTCCGGGGTGTTTGCCCTGGATGTGCGTGCCCGCATTCTGGACTTCGAAGACGCCATCAGTGGCGACCGCTACGCCTTCCTGCGCGACTATTACCTGCAAAGCCGGCGCACCGCCGCAGGCCAGCGCACCGCGGATGACGACTTCGAGTTCGGTGCGGATATGGACGACTGGGATGACGACGACTGGTAATGGACGGGCCGGATAGCGCCGTCAGTCGTTGTCTGGCTGTGTGGCATGGCGAGCACGGATAAAATCGCTGTGCGCCACGTACAACAGATCAGCCACCTTGCGAATCACGTATTCTTCCTGCGGATGGGTCTTGCCGTCCGCATGGGCCACGCTCCACATGTCATGAATCAGCGCGCGACGCTCATCCGCTGACCAGTGCTCGCGCAGGGGCCGGGTGAACTGGAAGTAATCCGTCGCCTGTTCGGCCGCTTCTTCAGCCGCGTCGAACTTTTCCACCACCTGATCCCTCGGCAAATCCCAGCGCGCGGCCAGCTTCGTGAGCAGGGTGTCGCGTTCGCGCGGATCGATCTGGCCGTCGGCGCGGGCCACTTCATAAAGCAGCGCGGCGGCCGCCAGATGCAGATCGTCGGCATCGGCTTCCGGCGCGGCCGCGCGCCCCATCAACTGGCTGAACAGGCGCTTCATGCCAGCAGACGCTCCAGGGCTTCCTGATCCCGGGCAAAGCGGCGGATGCCGTCGCTGAGCAGTTCGCTGGCCATGGGGTCATCGTTGATCGCCCAGCGAAACGCGGCCTCCTCCAGTGGGGGCGCGGCCTCGCCCAGCGGCACGTCGCCGGCGTCGAGCTGGCGCGCCAGGGCGCCCTGGTCGGCGTCCAGCGCTTCCAGCAGCGCCGGGCTGATGGTCAGCCGATCGCAACCGGCCAGCGCTTCCACCTGGCTGACATTACGGAAGCTGGCGCCCATGACAATGGTGTCCAGCCCCTGGGACTTCAGTGTGTGGAAAATCTGCCGTACCGACTGCACACCGGGGTCATTCTCCGGGCCGCTGACCTCCAGCCCACGCTTGACGTGCCAGTCGTAGATGCGGCCCACGAACGGTGAGATCAGCGTGGCGCAATGTTGCGCCGCCGCCAGCGCCTGGGCGAGACAGAACACCAGCGTCAGATTGCAGCGAATGCCTTCCTGTTCCAGCACCGCTGCGGCGCGGATGCCTTCCCAGGTCGCGGCGATCTTGATCAGGATACGGTCGGTATCCACCCCCAGCTCCCGGTACAGGGCGATCAGCCCCCGGGCCCGCTCGACGGTGGCCATGGTGTCAAAAGACAGCCGCGCGTCCACCTCGGTGGACACCAGCCCGGGGATGGTCTCCAGAATGACCTGGCCCGTGAGGGTGGCGAAGGCGTCGCAGCGCAGCGCCATGCTGTCGTCGCGGCCCAGCTGGCGAGCCAGATGCGCAGCATCGTCCAGCAGGGAGGCGTGACGCCCCGCCTGCGCCACGGCCAGGAGCAGGGACGGATTGGTGGTGGCATCCTCCGGGGTCAGGGTGCGAATCGCCTCCATGTCGCCGGTGTCGGCAACCAGGGTGCTCCATTGGGCCAGTTGTACGCGCTTGCTGTTCATGATCGTGCTGCCTTGCCAGTCCGGGTAAGAGTATCCATAACAGATGACAAGCCTGCGTTAACGCGGCACAAGCCGCAAGGCCTCACGCAGTACCTCAGGGGTGGCCTCCGGCTTGTGGGCATTCATGCTCAGATGACGGCGGAAGGCGCGGGCGCCGGGTACGGCCTGGAACAGGTTGAGGATATGCCGCAAGACATGCTTGGGGTGCACCCCTTCGGCAAAGCGGCGCTCGACATAGGGCAGGAAGGCTTCTGCGACCGCATGCCGGTCGGCACTGGGCGCCGGGCTGCCGAACAGCAGCGGGTCGGCCTCATGCAGGAACCAGGGATTATGATAGGCCTCACGGCCGATCATGACGCCGTCCACCTGGTCCAGATGCTCGCGGATCTCCTCCAGTGAGCGGATGCCGCCATTGATGATGATTTCGCAGTCGGGGAAATCACGCCGCACTGCATAGGCACGCTCGTAAACCAGTGGCGGTATGTCGCGGTTTTCCTTCGGGCTCAGCCCGCTGAGGATGGCCTTGCGGGCATGGATGGTGAAGCTGCGGCAGCCCGCGCCGCGCACCCGGTCCACAAAGGTATGCAGGAATGCATAGTCGTCCCGGTCATCAATGCCGATCCGGCTTTTCACCGTCACCGGCAGTGAGACGGCATCGGCCATGGCGGCCACACATTCGGCCACCAGATCCGGGTCGGCCATCAGGCAGGCACCGAAGCGGCCGGACTGCACCCGATCGGACGGGCAGCCCACATTCAGGTTGATCTCGTCGTAACCATAGCCTTCACAAATCCGCGCGGCTTCGGCCAACTGTACCGGGTCACTGCCGCCGAGCTGTACCGCCAGCGGGTGCTCCAGTGCATCGAACCCGAGCAGTTGGTCACGGGGGCCAAACAGGATGGCGGGCGCAGTGACCATCTCCGTGTACAGCAGTGTCTGCCGGGTAATCAGGCGACACAGGTAACGGAAGTCGCGCGTGGTCCAGTCCATCATCGGCGCAACGGACAGGCGGCGATTCAGCGGGGCAGGGTGACCGGACATGGCAGGATGATCGCGAGATGGCTGCGGGGCGCGCATTATGACATGAAGCAGATCAATCTGCCCGCCGGGCAGGACACCCGGCGGGCGAGGGCATTACTCGACGGTAATGGTGATTTGTTCGGACAGCACCGGCGGTTCATGGGGAATATGCAGGTGATCGCCCAGCAGCAGTTGCAGGGTGTGCGTGCCCGGCGGCAGGTCCAGCTCGGCCTCGGTCTGGCCGCCGCCAAAATGCACGATCTGCTCGGTGGCGGGCAACGGGTAATCCATCGCCGGCAGCTCCTCCACATTGATCAGGATATGGTGATGACCTGCGTGGTCTCGCTCCTCGCCAGCGGGCACCACGGCCATGCCTTCCAGGCCGAACTCCACTTTCACCGGGCTGCTGACGGTATCGCCGTCCTGCGGCGAGACGAAGTAGAGCCGTGCGTCCTCAGGGGCCGGGCTGCGTGGCAGGCCAATGCCCTCGCCGCGAGTGTCTTCCATGGTGTGATGCGCGTGGGTGTCTGCGGCATGCTCGGCGGTTTCGCCCGGAGCGGTGGCTTCCGGTGCCGGGGGATCGCGGTCGGAACAGGCACTGGTCAGCAGTGCCCCGGCGATCAGACTGGCAAGCAAGGTGATGCGATGAGTCGTGTTCATTGTGCTCCCTCGTTCTGAGTGAATATCGTTGACAGCTTATCATGACCATCCTTGACGTGAAGCGGGGGCGATACTGGCTGCCAACGCAGGTATAATCCGCGCCAGTCTGAATTGTCGGAGTGACCATGACCGTCCGTACCCGCGTTGCGCCGTCGCCCACTGGCGACCCCCATGTCGGCACCGCCTACATTGCGCTGTTCAATCTCTGCTTTGCCCGCGCCCACGGTGGCCAGTTCCTGCTGCGTATCGAAGATACCGACCAGCAGCGCTCCACGGCGGCCTCGGAGCAGGCGATCCTGGATTCCCTGCGCTGGCTCGGCCTGGACTGGGACGAAGGCCCGGACGTGGGCGGCCCCCACGGCCCTTACCGGCAGAGCGAGCGCGGCGACATTTATCGGCAGCATGCCGAGCAGCTGCTGGCTGCGGGGCATGCTTTCCGTTGTTACCGCACCCCGGAAGAACTGGAGGCCCTGCGCGAAGCATTGAAGGAAAAGGGCGAACAACGCGCCCTGAAGCCCGCTGACCTGGAATTGCCCGCCGACGAGGTCGCGCGCCGTGAAGCGGCGGGCGCGCCCAGCGTGGTGCGCATGCGTGTGCCGGAAACCGGCCGCTGCGTCGTGGACGACCTGCTGCGCGGCCCGGTGGAGCTCGACTGGTCACTGACCGACGCCCAGATCCTGCTCAAGTCTGACGGCATGCCCACCTACCACCTGGCCAACGTGGTGGACGACCACCTGATGCAGATCACCCATGTGATCCGCGGCGAGGAGTGGCTCAACTCGGCACCAAAACACAAGCTGCTGTACGAATACTTCGGTTGGGACATGCCGGTGCTGTGCCACATGCCCTTGCTGCGTAATCCGGACAAATCGAAACTGTCCAAGCGCAAGAACCCCACCAGCATCAATTTTTATCGCGACAAGGGCTTCCTGCCCCGGGCGCTGGTCAATTATCTGGGCCGCATGGGCTGGTCGATGCCGGACGAGCGCGAGAAATTCTCTCTGGCCGAGATGCAGGCCCAGTTCGATATCCAGCGCGTGTCCCTGGGCGGTCCGGTATTCGATCTGGAAAAGCTGTCCTGGCTCAACGGCCTCTGGCTGCGTGAACTGGACGACGAGGCTTTCCTCGACACCCTGCAGCAATGGCTGTTCAACCGCGACCATGCCCTCAAGGTGATCCCGCATATCAAGACCCGCGTCGAGACCCTGAGCCAGGTGGTCGACAAGGCGGGCTTCTGCTTTGGCGATGCGCCAGCCATCACTGCGGCCAGCTTCCAGCATGACAAGCTCGACGTCGAAGACATGAAAGTCTGGCTGCAGTATCTGCTCTGGTCGCTGGAAGCCCTGCGCCAGTGGGATCGGGACGCGCTGTTTGCCGAGGCCAAGGCTCTGGCGGACGGGGAGGGGGTCAAGGTCAAGGATTTCCTGTTCCCCGTGTTCGTGGCCATTGCCGGGACCCCGGCCAGCTTTTCGGTGGTGGACAGCATGGCTGTGATTGGCCCGGACCTGTCTCGCGCCCGTCTGCGCCACGCTATCGAGGTGCTGGGCGGTGTCTCCAAGAAGCAGACCAAGAAGCTGGAAAAGGCCTGGGCCGCACTGCGCGAGGGCGAGGCTGATCAAGGAACAGACGATCAGTAAGTTCCTGTGTTTCAACTGCTTGACAGCCCCCGGGCGGCTGCTACAATGCGCAGCCTCAACCGGGGGCGTTGCTTGCCAACATCACCGTTTGACCGATCTGGGGCCATAGCTCAGCTGGGAGAGCGCTACAATGGCATTGTAGAGGTCGGCGGTTCGATCCCGCCTGGCTCCACCAGATTCCAGGGTTCCGTCCCCTTCGTCTAGAGGCCTAGGACACCGCCCTTTCACGGCGGTAACAGGGGTTCGAATCCCCTAGGGGACGCCATTATAAAAAAGCCCGCTTCGCAAGAAGCGGGCTTTTTTATTGGTCGTCAGCGGCCTTTCCGGTCAGGAAGCCTGTCATTCCGGGTCATGGTTCGCCCCCGCCAGGCTGGTATACGGTGATCCGGGTCGTTAACCCGATCACCGGAGGCAAGGATGGCACAGGCTGAAACGCTCCCTTTCGAGGCTGCCGCGCTGAACACCTGGCTGGCGCAGCATATTGATGGCTTCAAGGGCCCGATAACGCTGACCCGCTTTCCCGGCGGGCAGTCGATTCCCTCCTGGCGCATCGATGCCGGCTCCGGCACCTATGTGCTGCGCCGCAAACCTGATGGTCCGATCCTCAAGGGCGCGCACAGCGTCGAACGCGAAGCGCGCGTGCAGCAGGCACTGGCCGGGCAGGGGTTCCCGGTGCCGCGTGTACACGCCCTGTGCGAGGACACCGATGTGCTCGGCAGTGCCTTTTATGTGATGGATCATGTTGAGGGGCGTATTTTCTGGGACCCCACCTTCCCGGAGGTGCCGTTGGCAGCGCGCGCCGACTACTTCGACGCCATGAACGCCACGCTGGCGCAGTTGCACCGCATTGATCCGCAGGCGGCGGGGCTCGGGGATTACGGCCGCCCCGGCAACTTCTTTGCCCGGCAGATCGGGCTCTGGTCAAAGCAGTATCTGGGTGACCCCGAAGCCGGGCGCGACCCGAATATGGATGCCCTGGTGCGCGATCTGCCCGAGATGATTCCGCCGGGGGATGAGACGGTGGTGGCCCATGGTGATTTTCGTTGCGACAACATGATCTTTCACCCCACCGAACCGCGCGTACTGGCCGTGCTGGACTGGGAGCTGTCGACGCTCGGTCATCCGCTGGCGGATTTTGCCTATCACGCCATGATGTACCACATGCCCGCCCAGGGCATGAACGGGCTGGCCGGGCTGGACCTCAAGGCCCTCAACATTCCCGACGAGACGGCCTGTATTCAGGCGTATTGCCAGCGCACGGGACGCCGTGGCATTGATCACTGGCCGTTCTATATTGCGTTCAATATCTTCCGCCTTGCGGCGATTCTCCATGGTATTCAGGGGCGGGTATTGCGCGGCACGGCGGCGTCGTCGAGTGCACGTGAACGCGCCGCCCTGTTTGCGCCGCTGGCCGCGCTGGCCCATCAGGTGTTGCAGCGCGAGGGGTAACAGGGGGGTAAAAAATACAGGATTGTTGATGCCCCGCGTGGCCTCGCCTGCTAGGTTAGGCAGCATGACCGAAACAGGAGACGCCGATGAAATCCCGTGCTGCCATTGCGCTGGAAGCGGGCAAGCCGCTTCAACTTGCAGAGATTGACGTTCAGGGGCCGAAAGCCGGCGAAGTGCTGGTGCAGATCAAGGCCACCAGCGTCTGTCATACCGATGCCTATACTCTGTCTGGCGATGACCCGGAAGGCGTCTTTCCGTCGGTGCTGGGGCACGAAGGCGCCGGTATCGTTCAGGAAGTAGGGCAGGGCGTGACCAGCCTCAAGCCTGGCGATCATGTGATCCCGCTGTATACGGCAGAGTGCCGCCAGTGCAAGTTCTGCCTGTCCGGCAAGACCAATCTGTGCCAGGCGGTGCGGGCGACCCAGGGGCAGGGGTTGATGCCGGACGGGACCTCGCGCTTCTCACTGGAAGGCAAGACGCTACACCATTACATGGGCTGTTCCACCTTCAGTGAATATACCGTGCTGCCGGAAATTTCCCTGGCCAAGGTGTCGCCGGAGGCGCCGCTGGACAAGATCTGTCTGCTCGGCTGTGGTGTCACCACCGGGATCGGCGCCGTGTTGAATACCGCGAAAGTGGAAGCGGGCTCGACCGTGGCGGTGTTCGGTCTGGGCGCGATTGGTCTGGCGGTGATCCAGGGGGCGCAGATGGCGCAGGCGGCGCGTATCATCGCCATCGATATGAATCCCGCCAAGTTCGAGCTGGCGCGTCAGTTCGGTGCCACCGATTTCGTCAATCCGAAGGATTACAGCGATCCGATCCAGCAGGTGATCGTCGACATGACCGATGGCGGGGTGGATTACTCGTTCGAATGCATTGGTAACGTCAACGTGATGCGTTCGGCGCTGGAGTGCTGCCACAAGGGCTGGGGCGAGTCAGTGATTATTGGTGTGGCCGGAGCGGGGCAGGAAATTTCCACGCGCCCGTTCCAGCTGGTCACCGGGCGTGTCTGGCGCGGCTCCGCGTTCGGCGGTGTGAAAGGGCGCAGCGAGTTGCCGGGTTATGTGGATCGCTACATGAACGGCGAGTTGAAGATCGACGAATTCGTGACCCACGACATGCCGTTCGACCAGATCAATGAGGCCTTTGATCTGCTGCACGCGGGCAAGAGTATCCGCACCGTACTGCATTACTGAGCGAGCAGGAGCGCACCATGACTCAGCAGAAACAGGCGCCAGTGCTGTTGTCCGAAACGCGCAGTTTCGGTGGCTGGCTCAAGCGCTACCAGCACCGTTCGGCGGTGCTGGATTGCGACATGATTTTTGCCATCTATCTGCCGCCGCAGGCGGAGCAGGGCAAGGTGCCCGTGCTCTGGTGGTTGTCCGGCCTGACCTGCAACGATGAAAATTTCATGCAGAAGGCGGGCGCCCAGCGGGTAGCGGCCGAGCTGGGCATCGCCATCGTATGCCCGGACACCAGCCCGCGCGGGCTGGACTTGCCCGGCGAGCATGACAGCTATGATTTTGGTTCGGGTGCCGGGTTTTACGTCAACGCCACGCAGGCGCCCTGGTCGAGCCATTACCGCATGTACGATTACGTCACCGAAGAATTACCGGCGCTGGTGCGGGCGCATTGTCCGGTGAGCGAGCGCGAAGCGATCAGCGGGCATTCCATGGGCGGTCACGGGGCGCTGGTGCTGGCCCTGCGCCAGCCGGGCCGCTACGCCTCGGTGTCGGCGTTTGCGCCGATCGTGAATCCGGTGGATTGCCCCTGGGGCCGCAAGGCGCTGGCGGGCTACCTGGGCGAAGATGAAGCGGCATGGCGCGCCTACGACACCTGCGCGCTGGTGGCGGCGGGCCACTCTCGGCAGCCGTTGTTGGTGGATCAGGGTGAGGCGGACAACTTTCTTGTCGAGCAGTTGCTGCCAGAGCGGCTGGAGGCAGTGTGCGCCGAGCATGACCACCCGCTGACGCTACGCCGGCAGCCGGGTTATGACCACAGCTATTTTTTTATCGCCACGTTTATCGAAGACCACCTGCGTTACCACGCCCGCCATCTGTTCGCCTGACGGGCGAGGCCGCCGGGTCAGTGGCGGACCCGGCGCGCCTGCAAACGCTTGAACAGGCTTGAGGTGTCCCAGCGTCCGCCGCCCATTTCCTGCAACTCGGCATAGAAGCGATTGACCAGCTGGGTCAGCGGCAGTTCGCTGCCATTGGTCGTGGCTTCGTTCAGGCAGATATCCAGATCCTTGCGCATCCAGTCCACGGCAAAGCCATGTTCATATTCATCACGGATCATGGTGCCGTGGCGGTTCAGCATCTGCCATGAACTGGCGGCGCCCTGGGAAATCACGTCGATCACCCGTTGCAGGTCCAGCCCGGCGTTTTCGGCGAAGGCCATGCCTTCCGCCAGGCCCTGCACGACCCCGGCGACGCAGATCTGATTGACCATCTTGGTCAGTTGTCCGGCACCGTTCTCACCCATCAGCGTGACGGCGCGGGCATAGTGTTCCAGTACCGGGCGGGCGCGCTCGAAGCTGTCGCCCCGGCCACCGCACATAATGGTCAGGGTGCCTTGTTCAGCGCCCTGCTGGCCGCCGGAGACCGGCGCATCAATCATGTCGCAGTCCCGCTCGCGGGCGCGGCTGGCCAGCAGACGGGCCACATTGGCCGAAGCGGTGGTGTGGTCGATCAGCAGGGCGCCGGGTGCCATGCCCGCCAGCACGCCATCGTCTCCCAGCAGGACGCTTTGCAGGTCGTCATCATTGCCGACGCAGGTCATCACCAGCGTGGCGTCCCGCGCCGCCTCGGCAGGGGTCGGGGCACTCAGGCCGCCATGTTCGGCGACCCACTTGTCGGCTTTGGCCGCGGTGCGGTTATAGACGCAGACGGTATGCCCTGCCTGTTGCAGATGCCCGGCCATGGGGTAACCCATGACACCGAGACCGATAAAGGCAATGCGTTCACTCATGGAGGTGCCCCGATTTCTGCTGGCTGATGTGCAAGCTTCGTTTTTTGCCGGGCATGGCGCAAGCGCCTCGGCAGACGAACACAAAAAAGCCGCCCGAAGGCGGCTTTCTGTCATGCCGGGCAGGGCGCAGATTACTTGCGCTGGTCTGCCGGTACGAAAGAGCGTTCCGTGGCGCCGGTGTAGAGCTGGCGCGGGCGGCCGATCTTGTAGGGGTTGGAGATCATCTCGTTCCAGTGGGCGATCCAGCCCACGGTGCGGGACAGGGCGAAGATCACGGTGAACATGGAGGTCGGGATGCCCATCGCCTTGAGGATGATGCCCGAGTAGAAATCCACGTTCGGGAACAGCTTCTTCTCCTTGAAGTAGGGGTCGCTCAGGGCGATCTCTTCCAGCTTCATGGCCAGTTCCAGCTGCGGATCCTGGATGCCCAGCTCGCTGAGCACTTCGTGGCAGGATTCGCGCATCACGTTGGCGCGCGGGTCGTAGTTCTTGTAGACCCGGTGACCAAAGCCCATCAGCTTGAACGGATCGCTCTTGTCCTTCGCCTTGGCGATGTAGGTGTCGATGTTCGACACGTCGCCAATCTCGTCCAGCATGTTCAGCACTGCTTCGTTGGCGCCGCCGTGTGCCGGCCCCCACAGGGCCGAGATGCCGGCAGCAATACAGGCGAACGGGTTGGCACCGGAAGAACCGGCCAGGCGAACGGTCGATGTGGAGGCATTCTGTTCGTGGTCGGCGTGCAGGATGAAGATGCGGTCCATGGCCTTGGCCAGGGTCGGGCTGATCTTCGATTCCTCGCACGGCGTGCCGAACATCATGTGCAGGAAGTTTTCCGAGTAGGTCAGGTCGTTGCGCGGGTACATGAACGGCTGGCCTACCGCGTACTTGTAGCACATGGCGGCAATCGTCGGCATCTTGGCAATCAGGCGCATGGCCGTGATCTCGCGATGCTTGGGGTTCTTGATGTCGGTGGAGTCGTGATAGAAGGCGGACAGGGCGCCGACGACACCGCACATGACGGCCATGGGGTGCGCGTCACGACGGAAACCGCGATAGAAGAACTGCAGTTGCTCATGCACCATGGTGTGGTTCTTGATGGTGCTGACAAATTCGTCCTTCTGTGCCGCAGTCGGCAGTTCACCGTGCAGCAGCAGGAAGCAGACTTCGAGGTAGTCGGACTGGCCGGCCAGTTCCTCGATGGAGTAACCCCGATGCAGCAGCTTGCCCGCTTCACCATCAATATAGGTGATCTTGGACTCGCAGGATGCGGTGGACGTAAAGCCCGGATCGAAGGTGAACAATTGCTTGGCGGTCAGCGAGCCGACGTCGATAACGTCCTGGCCCAGAGACGGGGAGTATACCGACAGCTCGATATCCTCACGGCCGTCCACCTTGAGGATGGCTTTCTTCTCGGTCATGGAAATCTCCTACGCGGGGGCGTTCTGGATAGCCCACTATATGCTGTACGGCGCGGTCCGATACGGCGCTGCACGTCAGGCGCGACGGACGTTAAGGTTTTGATACACCTTTGTCAACGCAGTTGCGCTGTTTACCGTGCTTTCCACCACCGGAACCGGCGAGTCACAAACCGCCCGGTAAACAAGGTGTTACGACGCGCGCCGGATGAGCCCGACAGGAAAGTGCGGCGATACGATAAGCCTATCAGGGCGACAGGTAATTCATACTTTAGGCGATAGCAGGCGGCTTGCCCTTGAAAAACAGTGTGTTGCCGTATTCCGGCGGCATAAAGTGGTTTGTTTTCGGGCAGGGGCAGGGATATACTTCCGCCCCGTTGCGCGCCGGACCCTCCCCGGCCGGTGTGCGGGAGCTCGAGATATCCCCGGCTGTCCATTACGACACGAGTGGGGTTTCCGGGTTCCAGACGTTCCCGACAACTGCTCCGGTGACCCCGGGGCCCGGCTAATAGTGATGGCTACCGTGAACGACAAGCGACCTGTAAATCTGGATCTCACCACCATCAAGTTCCCGGTCAGCGCCCTGGCTTCCATTACCCACCGTATTGCCGGTATTGCCCTGTTTGTGGCATTGCCGATCCTGCTGTGGATGCTGGATCGCTCTCTGGCGTCTCCGGAAAGCTTTGCTGAACTCAAGGACCTGCTCGCCTCACCGCTCGCCAAGCTGGTGGTCTGGGGCATTCTTGCCGCACTCATCTATCACCTGGCGGCAGGTATCAAACACCTGATCATGGACATGGGGATCGGTGAAACCCTGGAGGGCGGCCGTCGCGGCGCTTTCACGGTTATCGCTGTATCTGTAGTACTGATTCTGCTGGCGGGAGTCTGGGTATGGTAACCAGCGTCACGAGTTTTGGCCGTAACGGCCTGTCCGACTGGCTGGTGCAGCGCGCGAGCGCGGTGCTGCTGGCACTCTACACGATTGGCCTGATCGGCTATCTGGTCTGCAACCCCGGTCTGGAGTTCGAGGCGTGGAAGGCGCTGATGACGTCCACGCCGATGCTGATCATCAACACCCTGGTGGTGCTGGCCATTGCCGCGCACGCCTGGATCGGTCTGTGGATTGTCACCACCGACTATCTTACCCGCACCCAGCTTGGCGGTGCGGCCACCGGTGTGCGTTTGCTGGTGCAGTCGCTGGTAGTACTGGTGCTCCTGGTCTATGTGCTCTGGGGCCTGCTGATGATCTGGGGAGGCGCGTAAATCATGTCGATCAGAACCGTTACCTTTGATGCCGTTATTGTCGGCGGCGGCGGCGCGGGCATGCGTGCCTCGCTGCAACTGGCGCAGTCGGGTTTCAAGACTGCCCTGATTTCCAAAGTATTCCCGACCCGTTCGCATACCGTGTCGGCCCAGGGCGGCATTACCTGCGCCATTGCCAGTTCCGACCCGAATGACGACTGGCGCTGGCATATGTATGACACCGTCAAGGGCTCCGACTATATCGGTGACCAGGACGCCATCGAGTACATGTGCTCCGTGGGTCCGGAAACCGTGTTCGAACTCGAGCACATGGGTCTGCCGTTCTCGCGCACCGAGGAAGGCCGTATCTACCAGCGCCCGTTCGGGGGTCAGTCCAAGAATTACGGTGAGGGTGGCCAGGCGGCCCGTACCTGTGCCGCCGCAGACCGTACCGGTCACGCGCTGCTGCACACCCTGTATCAGCAGAACGTCAAGCACAATACCCAGTTCTACAGCGAGTGGCTGGCCACCGATCTGGTGAAGAACGCGAAGGGTCAGGTGTGTGGCGTCATTGCCCTGTGCATCGAAACCGGCGAAGTGGTGTTCTTCAAGTCGAAGGCAACGGTATTCGCCACCGGCGGTGCCGGGCGTATCTATGCCTCGACCACCAACGCCCTGATCAACACCGGCGACGGTATGGGGATGGCCCTGCGTGCCGGCGTACCGGCCCAGGACATGGAAATGTGGCAGTTCCACCCGACCGGCATCGCCGGTGCAGGCACCCTGGTCACCGAAGGGTGCCGTGGTGAAGGGGGCTACCTGGTCAACAAGGACGGCGAGCGCTTCATGGAGCGTTACGCCCCCAACGCCAAGGATCTTGCTGGCCGCGACGTGGTGGCCCGCTCCATGATGATGGAGATCCTGGACGGTCGCGGTTGTGGCCCGAATGGCGATCACGTGTTCCTGAAGCTGGATCACCTGGGTGAAGAAGTGCTGCACAGCCGCTTGCCGGGGATCTGTGAGCTGTCCAAGACCTTTGCCCATGCCGACCCGGTGAAGGAGCCGATTCCGGTGGTGCCCACCTGCCATTACATGATGGGTGGCATTCCGGCCAACATCCACGGTCAGGCACTCCGCCTGTCGGAAGGCAGCCAGGGCGACGACCAGATCATTGACGGCCTGTTTGCCGTGGGTGAAGTCGCCTGTGTGTCCGTACACGGCGCCAACCGCCTGGGCGGCAACTCGCTGCTCGACCTGGTGGTATTCGGCCGCTCTGCGGGCCTGTATATCGAAGACGCGCTGCGCCAGGGCATGGAGCAGGCGGAGCCGTCGTCCGACGATATCGATGCGGCCCTGTCCCGCCAGCGTCGCTGGAATGAAAGCACCAGCGGTGAGGCTGTCATGGCCCTGCGCGCCGAGTTGCAGAAGACCATGCAGAACCACTTCGGTGTGTTCCGCAAAGGGGATCTGATGGCAGAAGGCGTGAAGAAGCTTGCTGACCTGCGGGAGCGCATTGCCAATGCGCACCTCGAGGACAAGAGCAATGCCTTCAACACGGCCCGGGTGGAAGCGCTGGAGCTGGACAACCTGCTTGAGGTGGCTGAAGCGACTGCCATTGCTGCAGAAGGGCGTACCGAGAGCCGTGGCGCGCATTCACGTTACGATTTCCCGGATCGTGACGATGAGAACTGGCTGTGCCACTCCATCTATGACCCTGCGGGCAAGCAGCTCGGCAAGCGTGCCGTGAACTTTGCGCCCAAGACTGTCGAGACCTTCCAGCCGAAGGTTCGGACTTACTAACGGAGGCCCGGAATGAAAGTCAGTATCTATCGTTACAATCCGGAGACCGACCGCGAGCCTTTCATGAAGGACTACGAGGTCGATACGCAGGGCAAGGATGTGATGGTGCTGGACGTGCTGGCACTGGTGAAGGAGCAGGACCCGTCTCTGACCTATCGCCGGTCCTGCCGCGAAGGCGTCTGTGGTTCCGACGGCATGAACATCAATGGCAAGAACGGGCTGGCCTGCATCACGCCGCTGTCCGAGGTGGCCCCTGGTGTGCTGGAGGGGCGCAAGCCTCTGGTGATTCGCCCGCTGCCCGGCTTGCCGGTGATTCGTGATCTGGCGGTGGACATGACCATGTTCTACAACCAGTACGAGAAGGTGAAGCCGTATCTGATCAACGAGTCTCCGGCGCCGGCGATCGAGCGGCGGCAGAGCCCGGAAGAGCGGGCCAAGCTCGATGGTCTGTACGAGTGCATCCTGTGCGCCTGCTGCTCCACCAGCTGCCCGTCGTTCTGGTGGAACCCGGAGAAGTTCCTGGGTCCGGCGGCCCTGCTGCAGTCCTACCGCTTCCTGGCGGACAGCCGCGATCAGGCCACCGGCGAGCGTCTGGGCAACCTGGACGATCCCTTCTCGCTGTTTCGCTGCCGCGGCATC
The DNA here is from genome assembly GCF_003259185.1 of Isoalcanivorax indicus. Lineage (NCBI taxonomy): Bacteria > Pseudomonadati > Pseudomonadota > Gammaproteobacteria > Oceanospirillales > Alcanivoracaceae > Isoalcanivorax > Isoalcanivorax indicus. The sequence continues at coordinate 1,864,880 of NZ_QGMP01000001.1, read as the reverse complement.
ATGAACTGCGTCAGCGTATGCCCGAAGGGGCTCAATCCGACCCGGGCCATCGGTCATATCCGCTCCATGCTCCTTGAGCGGGCGGTCTGATCCGGTGTCTGACAATCAAGCGGCCCTCGGGCCGCTTTTTTGTACGCACTTTCGACCAAAGTCCACGCAAGTCTGTCAATTTTTTTGCTTTTTGCGTCTAACAATAGGGCGTGAAAGTCGATACACTTATAAGGGTTCGGGGTTACCCACCTCGACCTGAAATCTGTATCGGGAGGGTCGGCGCTCACAAAGCGCCGTCTCTGTAATCTACACGCGGGAATCGGGCGATCCCCCTGCGCAGTAACTGGCCTCAGGGGGCCTGTCCCTTCTCCCGAGAAGGAACGGACACGATGCAAGACAGTTCCATGCAGCACCAGTGGGCCACCTCCCACATCGGGGGCAGCAACGCCGCCTATGTTGATGAACTGTACGAATCCTATCTGACTGATCCCAATTCCGTGCCGGAAGACTGGCGCGCCTACTTCGAAAAGCTCCCCAGCGTCGAAGGCAACGTGGAATCCGATCTGCCCCACGGCGCCGTACGCGAATACTTCCTGTTGCAGGCCAAGAACCGCTCCCGGGTGCAGAAGTTCGGTGCCGGTGCCGTGAGCACCGAGCACGAGCGACGCCAGGTGCGGGTGCTGCACCTGATTGCGGCCTACCGCAACCGGGGGCACCAGGTGGCCAACCTGGATCCGCTGGGCCTGATGGAGCGTGAAGTAGTGCCGGATCTGGACCTGGCCCATCACGGCCTGAGTCAGGCAGACCTGGATACCGTATTCCAGACCGGCAACCTGTTTATCGGCAAGCCGGAAGCCACCCTGCGCGAGATCGTTGACTGCCTGCGCGGCACCTACTGTTCCACGGTAGGCGCCGAGTACATGCATATCGTCAACACCGCCGAGAAGCGCTGGCTGCAGCAGCGCATGGAGAGTGTGCGCAGCCACCCGCAGTACAGCGACGAGGTGCGCAAGCATATCTTCGAGCGCCTGACCGCTGCAGAAGGGCTGGAGAAGTACCTGGGCAGCCGCTATCCCGGCACCAAGCGCTTCGGCCTGGAGGGCGGTGAATCCCTGATTCCGCTGGTGGACGAAGTGATCCAGCGCGCTGGCAGCTATGGCGTCAAGGAAATCGTCATCGGCATGGCCCACCGTGGCCGCCTCAACGTACTGGTCAATACCCTGGGCAAGAGCCCGGCGGACCTGTTCGGTGAATTCGAGGGCAAGACCTTCAACGAGAAGGGCTCGGGTGATGTGAAGTACCACCAGGGCTTCTCGTCCAACGTGCAGACGCCTGGCGGCGAAGTGCACCTGGCCATGGCCTTCAACCCGTCACACCTGGAAATCGTCTCGCCTGTGGTAGAGGGCTCGGTGCGGGCTCGCCAGGAGCGTCGTGATGACGATGAAGGCGACCAGGTGGTGCCGCTGTTGCTGCACGGTGATGCCGCTTTCGCGGGGCAGGGCGTGGTCATGGAAACCTTCCAGATGTCCCAGACCCGCGGCTTCAAGACCGGCGGTACGGTGCATGTGATCATCAACAACCAGGTCGGCTTTACCACCAGCCGCCGTGAAGATGCGCGTTCCACCGAATATTGCACCGACGTGGCGAAGATGGTGCAGGCCCCGATTTTCCATGTGAACGGCGATGACCCGGAAGCGGTGTTTTTCGTCACCCAGGTGGCGATGGATTACCGCATGCAGTTCAAGAAGGATGTGGTCATCGACCTGATCTGCTATCGCCGTCTGGGGCACAATGAAGCGGATGAACCGTCCGCCACCCAGCCGCTGATGTACAAGAAGATCAAGTCGCATCCGACCACGCGTACCCTGTATGCCGAGCGTCTGATCAGCGCCTCGGTGGTGTCCGAAGGCGAAAGCAGCAGCATGGCCGAGGATTACCGCAATACCCTGGATCAGGGGAATCACGTGGTGAAGTCCCTGGTGCGTGAGCCGAACAAGGCGCTGTTCGTGGACTGGTCGCCGTATATCGGTCACGACGTGGTGGACGACTGGGATACCGGCTTCAAGCTCAAGAAGATGCAGAGCCTGGCGACGCAGCTGGAAACCATGCCGGAAGGCTTCGTGGCCCAGCGTCAGGTGAAGAAGATTCTGGAAGACCGCCGCAAGATGACCGCCGGTGCCTTGCCGATCAACTGGGGCTACGCCGAGACGCTGGCCTACGCCACGCTGATCGATCAGGGCTTCCCGGTGCGGCTGACCGGCCAGGATTGCGGTCGTGGTACCTTCTCGCACCGTCACGCCGTGCTGCACAACCAGAAGAACGGCGAGCCCTATGTGCCTTTGCAGCATCTCTACAAGGAGCAGCCGCCGTTCGAGATTTACGACTCGCTGCTGTCTGAAGAAGCGGTGCTGGCGTTCGAGTACGGCTACTCCACCACGGCGCCCAAGTCGCTGGTGATCTGGGAAGCCCAGTTCGGTGACTTTGCCAACGGCGCCCAGGTGGTGATCGACCAGTTCATCTCCTCCGGTGAAGCCAAGTGGGCCCGTGTCTGTGGCCTGACCCTGCTGCTGCCGCACGGTTATGAAGGGCAGGGCCCGGAGCATTCGTCTGCGCGTCTGGAGCGCTTCCTGCAGCTGTGCGCCGAGCACAACATGCAGGTCTGCATGCCGACCACGCCGGCGCAGATTTTCCATCTGCTGCGCCGCCAGGCGATCCGTCCGTTGCGCAAGCCGCTGGTAGTGATGAGCCCGAAAAGCCTGCTGCGTCACAAGCGCGCCATTTCCACGCTGGACGAACTCGCCGGTGGCCGCTTCCAGACCGTATTGCCTGAAGTGGAAGCGCTCGATCCGGCAAAAGTGACGCGTCTGGTCCTGTGCAGCGGCAAGGTGTATTTCGACTTGCTGGAAAAACGGGAAGCCGAGGGGCTGACCGACACCGCCATTGTCCGTATCGAGCAGCTGTACCCGTTCCCGGAGGACCGCTTGTACGAGGTGATCGAGCAGTACAGCAAGCTCAAGCATGTGGTGTGGTGCCAGGAAGAGCCGATGAATCAGGGCGCCTGGTATTGCAGCCAGCACCATATGCGCAATGTGGTTGCACGACTGAATCCGAAGCTGAATCTGCAATACGCTGGCCGCGATTCCGCCGCCGCGCCTGCGGCCGGGCTGATGTCCCAGCATGTAGCGCAGCAGCAGAAGCTGGTGCAGGACGCTTTCGGGCTTGAGTAATTTCCAGAATGAACACGGAATCAAGGGCATAACATGTCAATCGAAATCAAAGCGCCACAATTTCCGGAATCGGTAGCAGACGGTACGGTCGCCACCTGGCACAAGCAGGAAGGGGATCAGGTCAAGCGGGACGAGCTACTGGTTGATATTGAAACCGACAAGGTGGTGCTGGAAGTCGTGGCCACCGCCGACGGTGTGCTGGGCAAGATTCTCAAGGCTGAAGGTGACACCGTCGAGAGCCAGGAACTGCTGGGCAGTCTCGACACCGATGCTGCCGGAGGCAAGTCTGCGTCTTCGGACAGCAAGGACGCCGCCAGCGAGGACAAGAAACCCGCAGAAGCCGCTGCCTCCGGTGACAGCAAGCGCGACAGCACCAGCGACAGCAAGGCTGCCGCTGGTGATGACGACGCTGCCGCCGGCCCGGCCGCCCGCAAGCTGATGAGCGAGCACGGCATTGATGCGGGCTCGGTGGAGGGCACCGGCAAGGGTGGCCGCATTACCCGCGAGGATGTCGAGAAGGCACTCAAGTCGCGTGAAGAACGGCGTGCCAGCGATCCGGCGGCCAAGGCTCCCCAGCCTGGTCATGCCGAGGTGCCTGCTGTGCCGGGCGAGCGCGAAGAGCGCCGCGTACCCATGACCCGGTTGCGCAAGCGTATTGCCGAACGTCTGGTGTCTGCCCAGCAGGACGCGGCCATGCTCACCACCTTCAACGAGGTGAACATGAAGCCGATCATGGACATGCGCAAGCATTACCAGACCGACTTCGAGAAGACGCATGGCGTGCGGCTGGGCTTCATGGGCTTTTTTGTCCGCGCCTGTGTCGAGGCGCTGAAGCGCTTCCCGGCGGTGAACGCCTCCATTGACGGCGATGACATCGTCTACCACGGTTATTACGACATTGGCGTGGCGGTGTCCTCGGATCGGGGGCTGGTGGTGCCGGTGATGCGTGATGCCGACCAGAAAGGTCTGGCTGAGGTGGAATCGCAGATCATCGAATACGGCAAGAAGGCCCGCGACGGCAAATTGTCGATCGAGGAAATGACGGGTGGCACCTTCACCATCTCGAACGGCGGTGTGTTCGGTTCGCTGCTCTCTACGCCGATTCTGAATCCGCCGCAGACGGCGATTCTCGGGATGCACAAGATTCAGGAACGACCCATGGCCGTAGATGGCAAGGTCGAGATCCTGCCGATGATGTATCTGGCGCTGTCCTATGACCATCGCCTGATTGATGGCAAGGAAGCAGTGCAGTTCCTGGTGGCGGTGAAGAACTTCATCGAAGATCCGGCGCGCCTGCTGCTGGATATCTGAGGAAGACAAGATTATGAGTGACAAGTACGACGTAATTGTTATTGGCGGTGGCCCGGGCGGTTACGCTGCGGCGATTCGCTGCGCGCAGCTGGGCATGAAGACGGCCTGCATCGAGAAGCGCATCAACAAGCAGGGCAAACCCGCGCTGGGCGGCACCTGCCTGAATGTGGGCTGCATTCCGTCCAAGGCGCTGCTGGATTCGTCCTGGAAGTATTACGAGACGAAGAACAAGCTGGCCAACCACGGTGTGGTGGTCAATGCGCCGAAGATTGACATGAAGCAGATGCAGAAGCGCAAGGACGAGGTGGTGCTCAAGCTCACCGGCGGTATCGGCGCGCTGTTCCAGGCCAACAAGGTGACCTGGCTGCAGGGCACGGGCAAGCTGCTCAGTGGCAAGCAGGTGGAGTTCACGCCGAACGAAAAGGGCGACACCGAAACCCTGCAGGCCGAAAACATCATTCTGGCGGCGGGTTCGGTGCCTACCGAGATCGGCGTGGCGCCGTTGCAGGACGATCTGGTGGTGGATTCCACTGGCGCACTGGAATTTACCTCGGTGCCCAAGCGCCTCGGTGTGATCGGCGCCGGTGTCATCGGCCTGGAGCTGGGCAGTGTCTGGGCCCGTCTGGGCGCAGAAGTGGTGGTGCTCGAAGCCGTTGATACCTTCCTGCCCAATGTCGACAGCCAGATCAGCAAGGAAGCCTTCAAGTTGCTGGGCAAGCAGGGGCTGGATATCCGCCTGGGCGCGCGGGTCATCGGTTCCGAGGCCAAGGGCAAGAAGATCACCGTCAGCTATGAAGACGGCGCCGGTGAGCACAGTGAAACCTTCGACAAGCTGATCGTGGCGGTGGGGCGTCGCCCCATGACCAGCGACCTGCTGTCTCAGGATGCTGGCGTATCGCTGGATGAACGCAATTTCATCTATGTCGACAGCCAGTGCCGCACGGATGCACCGGGCGTTTATGCCATTGGTGATCTGGTGCGTGGCCCGGCGCTGGCGCACAAGGCGCTGGAAGAGGGCGTCATGGTGGCAGAAGTGATTGCCGGGGAGCACACCCAGGTGAACTACGACGCGATTGCCGCTGTGATCTATACCCATCCGGAAGTGGCCTGGGTGGGTAAAACGGAAGACGAGGTGAAGGCCTCTGGTGAAGCCTACAAGACCGGCGTGGTGCCTTTTGCCGCCAACGGTCGGGCGCTGGCTGCTGATGATGCTGACGGCATGGTCAAGTTCGTGGTTGACGAGAAGACTGACCGCGTTGTCGGTATGCATGTCATCGGTCCGCAGGCCTCCGAGCTGGTGCAGCAAGGTGTGATCGCCATCGAGTTCGGTTCGACCATCGAAGACCTGCAGTTGATGGTGTTCAGTCATCCGGCGCTGTCGGAAACCGTCCACGAGGCGGCTCTGGCGGCGGATTACCGGGCCATTCATGTGGCACAACGTCGCCGCAAGAAGTAAAACGGGTTTCGGGCCGCTTTCTCAAAAGGAAAGCGGCCCGATCGATTAATCAAACAGATGGTGGAAACCTGACATGAACCTGCATGAATATCAGGGCAAGCAGCTCTTTGCCGAGTACGGGCTGCCGGTATCCACAGGCTTTGCCTGTGATACCCCGGAAGAAGTGGCGGCCAAGGCGAAAGAGATCGGTGGCGATCGCTGGGTGGTGAAGGCCCAGGTGCACGCCGGTGGCCGTGGCAAGGCGGGCGGCGTCAAGCTGGTGGAAAGCCCGGAAGCCGCAGCGGAATTTGCGAAGAAATGGCTGGGCCAGCGCCTGGTGACCTTCCAGACCGACGAGCGTGGCCAGCCGGTATCGAAGATTCTGGTGGAGACCTGCACCGACATCGCCGATGAGCTGTACCTGGGGGCCGTGGTAGACCGTGCCACCCGTCGTGTGGTGTTCATGGCGTCGACCGAAGGCGGCGTGGAAATCGAGAAGGTGGCTGAGGAAACGCCTGAGAAGATTCTCAAGGCGATCATCGACCCGCTGGTGGGCGCGCAGCCGTATCAGGGCCGTGAGCTGGCTTTCCAGCTGGGCCTGAAAGGCGACCAGATCAAGCAGTTCGTCAAGATTTTCCTTGGCCTGGCCAAGCTGTTCGAAGAAAAGGATCTGGCCCTGCTGGAAATCAATCCGCTGGTCATCACCGAGCAGGGCGATCTGCATTGCCTGGACGCCAAGCTGAACATTGACGGCAGTGCCCTGTATCGCCACCCGGAACTGAAAGCGCTGGAAGATCCGACCCAGGAAGATGCCCGTGAGCGTCGTGCTGCCGAGTGGGATCTGAACTATGTGGCACTGGACGGCAATATCGGTTGCATGGTGAACGGTGCCGGTCTGGCCATGGGCACCATGGATCTGGTCAAGCTGAAAGGCGGGGCACCGGCCAATTTCCTGGATGTTGGCGGTGGTGCCACCAAGGAGCGTGTCACGGAAGCGTTCAAGATCATTCTCTCGGATGATCAGGTGAAAGGCGTACTCGTGAACATCTTTGGCGGTATCGTACGTTGCGACCTGATCGCGGACGGTATTCTCGGCGCGGTAGAGGAAGTGGGCGTCAAGGTGCCCGTGGTGGTGCGTCTGGAAGGCAACAATGCCGAGCTGGGTGCGCAGAAGCTGGCCGAGAGCGGCCTCAACATCATTGCGGCGAAGAGTTTCGACGATGCCGCTGAGCAGATCGTGAAAGCAGTCGGGGGTGCAGCGTGAGCGTACTGATTGATAAAGACACCAAGGTCATCTGTCAGGGCTTCACCGGCGCGCAGGGCACCTTCCATTCCGAGCAGGCGATCGCCTACGGCACGAAGATGGTGGGCGGTGTCACGCCGGGCAAGGGTGGCCAGACGCATCTGGGCCTGCCGGTGTTCAACACCGTGGCTGAAGCCGTGAAAAAGACCGGCGCGACCGCGTCGGTCATCTATGTGCCTGCGCCTTTCTGCAAGGACTCCATCATCGAAGCGGCTGATGCCGGTATCGAGCTGATTGTCTGCATCACCGAAGGCATCCCGGCGCTGGATATGCTTTATGTGAAGGAATACATCACCCGCAAGGAGGGTGTACGCCTGATCGGCCCGAACTGCCCGGGCATCATTACTCCGGGCCAGTGCAAGATCGGCATCATGCCGGGCCATATCCACAAGCCGGGCAAGGTGGGCATCGTTTCCCGTTCGGGCACCCTGACTTACGAAGCGGTCAACCAGACCACGACGCTGGGTTTTGGTCAGTCCACCTGCATTGGTATCGGTGGCGATCCGATTCCGGGCACCACCTTCATCGACGCGCTGGAGCTGTTCCAGAACGATCCGCAGACCGAAGCCATCATCATGGTGGGTGAGATCGGCGGTACGGCCGAAGATGAAGCGGCGGCCTACATCAAGGAGCACGTGACCAAGCCGGTGGTGTCCTACATCGCGGGTGTGACCGCCCCTGCCGGCAAGCGCATGGGGCATGCCGGTGCCATTATCGCCGGTGGCAAGGGCACGGCAGACGAGAAGTTCGCTGTGCTTGAAGAGGCTGGCGTGAAAACCGTCCGCAACCCGGCCCAGATCGGCCAGGCGCTGAAGGAACTGACGGGCTGGTAAACCTGGCTGGCCCGCACGACAGTGCGGGCATAAAAGCCCGGGCATAAAAAAAGCCGGCTCTTCTGAGCCGGCTTTTCACGTTCCGGAATCAGTGTAATGTGTCGTCATCATCCAGATCGAAGAATTCATAATCATTGATCTCTCGAGCCAGTCGCCGCTGCTCCAGCCGGTCTTCAATGCGATGGCGCATGTCCAGATTGAAGGCGCGCGAACGCGGAGCACTGTCTTCCTGCTCTTCTTCAGCATCTTCTTCGAGAAAATCGATATCCTCGTTCATCAGCATCTCATCCGTTTCGTCGTAGTCATGCTCAGTGCGATGATCGGTCATGGCAGGGCCTCCTGCGTGTACCACTCAACTTGACTGTCTTGCCGCCGCGGCCTGCCGTGACGGGAGGGAACCGGCCTGGCACCGATACCGGATCAGGACCCTCAGCGCCTGTATACCGCCTGTTTTTTTCCTTGACAAGAAAAATATTGCACTAATTTGTGCCGCCTGTCGGACGATGGATGGCGAGCCCGTCCTGCGGCGCTTTGCCGCGCCGGATCAGTGCTCTGAGCGCTGGCGATCGGCAGTGCCGGACATGGCGGACGGCGCCCTCAGGGCGCCAACCAGAACCGCCAGCACGCCGCTGGCGATGACCAGCGCGACCCCTGCCAGAGCGACGCCGTCTGGCAACTGGCGCCACAGCCACCAGTCCAGCAACCCGGCGACGGGGACGGCGGCGTAGCTCAGGGGCGCAATCAGTGTGGTCGGGGCGTGGCTATAGGCACGGGTGTAGAGCACCATGGTGACGAAGATAGACAGCCCGACATAGACCATGCCGGCCAGCGCCTGGGGCGACACCGGTTGCAGGTGGGCCAGGCCCATGGGGGTACTGGCCAGAAAGGAAATGCCGAAGTAGTAGAACAGGACACGGTTGGCGGGCTCACTGCTGGAGAGCGCGCGGGTGGTGGCCATGGAGACGGCCAGCGCCAGGCCGGCGACGATACCGAGCAGGTGGCCTCCGTGAATACCGTGCTGGCCCGGCCGCAGGATCAGTAGCACACCGATAAAGCCGCCGAGCAGGGCGATCCAGCGCACAGCGGGAATGCGCTGTTGCATGCCCACCAGCACCACCAGCGGCACCCACAGTGGCGCGGCGCTGCGCAACAGGGTCGCATCCACCAGCGGAATATGCGGCAGCGCCAGGTAATAGCAGGTAAAGCCGAGCCAGCCGCCCAGCGAACGCACGGTGTGCAGCAACGGGCGCCGGGTGGCCAGAGCGCGCCCGCCATGGCGGCATAACCAGGGCAACAGCAGCAGGGTGCACAGGCCGTATTGCACCCAGACGATGAGCCAGGGCGAGATGCCGTCGGCGCTGATGTACTTCACCGTCGCCGCCGCCGTGCTGGCAACGATCGTGGTCGCCACGGCGTAAAAAACACCCAGCGGAATGTGATGGCGGTCAAGCGTTGCCAAGGATGGTGTCCCCGGCCTGCTGGTCAGTGACCGACAGGCTTTGTAAAGTGATGCAGGTGGCGCAGTGCGTGTGCAGCGAATAATATCAAAAGCCCCCGGGGAGATGGGACTCTAATGATCGAGGCGACACTGATAGCCGGCCTGACGCTGGTGCTGCTGGGCACCCTGGCGCTGATGCGCGACATTGCTGGCCGTGGCCGCAGTCCATTGTGGTTCCTGTTACCGCTGGTGGGCCTGCGCTATGTGCAGGAGCACTTTGCGGAGGTCTGGTGGGCGGCATTGATGCGCGTGCTTGGCGTGGCGCTGGTGCTGATTGGCCTGGGGCTGGCGCTGGTACGGGATCCCTTGCTGTTGCAGTCGCCCCTGCGGCTGTTTGCCAGCGAGCAGGGTGTGCCCATGCTGGCGGGCAGTCAGCGTGCCGACCTGAACACCTTTGTCAGCTCCGAGGACGCCATTCGTATTGCCATTCGCAATGACGACAATCCGCGCCTGAGCGGCAACCTGAACGGGCAGCCGTTCGTGTACGACCGGGTGGAACTGGTCAACGGGGTACTGACCGCGCAACAGGGGGATGGCTTCCTCAGTGATCTGTCGGTGCGCATCATGCTGCATCAGGACCCGCTGCCCATTACCCAGCGCCGTACCGTGCTGGTACGGCCGGACGATCCCTCGCCGCCGGAGATCCATGTCTCCTGGCGGACCTCGGACAGTGAGTTGCCCGAGACCCGCATCATTCGCAGTGGCTACCGGATGGAGTTGCAACTGGCGCCGCTGGATAACAACCGCCTGACCGGGTTCCTGCAGCTGATCCTGCCGGACACACGCCGCAGTTTCCTGTCCGGTGACTTTACCGCCCACACCAATCGCCTGCGTTATGTCGATGGCCGTGTAGATGTCACCTTCGACCATGTCGACACATTGAACTATCTGGTGCGCGAGCACCTGCACGGGCAGTTTCCGGAAGGCGCCGTGCAGGAGATGCGCATTCTTGAAACACGCATGCAGCGGCGCGAAAGCACCGCGACAAGCCGGGTGCGGGTGGTGCTGTTCAATGGCCGCATCGAGGAGCGCCTGCTGCACCTGACGCGTGCTGAAGTGGGCTGGTCGGTACGCCCGGGGCGTGCCGAGGTCATCGTCATCGAGGAAGGTGAGCAGGGCGGGCTGCGACGCGTTGAGAGCGCCCCCCGCAGCACGCATAAAGAGGAAGCCAGCGCGCCGCCGCGACCGATCACGCAGCCTTTCCATGCGCTGGATCAGTATGAGGGGCGTCAGGTGCGCATGACGCGAACCGATGGCAGTCGCCAGACCGGGATCATCCGTGGCATGTCGCGCGAGCGGCTGCTGCTGGAGACCACGGTCGGCAGCGGCACCCTGTCGTACGCGGTCAGCGCCGATGAAGTGCGCATGCTCGAACTGGCCGATGGCCAGCGCATCTATATCGAGGGCAGCGGCCCCGTGCCGGATGAACAGGGCGTGCCGGAGCAGACGCAGGAAGAGACGCCGGACGGTGCCGCGGATTCCGCTGCCGCCGACGCGCCGGAAGAGGCGTTGCCGTTCAGCGAGTATCTTGGCCGGCAGGTGCGTGTGCACGGCCGGGACGGGCGGCAGCGCACGGGCGTGGTCACGCATATCGGGTCATCGCAACTGACGCTTGAGGTGCCGGTGGGTTCGGGTACGCTGGAGTACTACTACCGGTACGACGAGATTGCTGACCTGGAACAGGTATCCGGCCAATGAACATCCTGATTACCGGTGGCACCGGCTTTGTCGGTGGCCACCTTTGTCCTGCACTGGCGCGCCATGGCCACCAGCTTACCGTGCTGACCCGGCATCCCGATCAAGCCCGCCAGCGCCTGCCCGAAGGCAGTCGCTGTGTGCGCCGTTTTGACGAGATCGGCTCGGACGAGGTGTTCGATGCGGTCATCAATCTGGCCGGCGAGGGCATTGCCGACGCTCGCTGGAGCGCCCGCCGCAAACAGGTCTTGCTGGACAGCCGTGTCGGGGTGACGCAGGCGCTGGGCGATCTGCTGGCACGTCTGGCGCAGCGTCCGCAGGTGCTGATCAGCGGCTCTGCGATCGGCTTCTATGGCGATGCGGGCAATGCGGAGCTCACCGAAACGTCACCTGCGGTCAGACGGGATTTCACCTATCTGCTCTGCGATGCCTGGGAGCAGGCCGCCCGTGAGGTGGCCCAGGCCTGGGACTTGCGCCTGTGTATCCTGCGCATCGGCGTTGTCATGGGGCCGGGCGGGATGCTCGCACGTCTGCGGCCGGTGTATCGGCTGGGTCTGGGGGCCCAGCTGGGTGATGGCCAGCAGTGGATGTCCTGGATTCATGTTGACGACCTGGTGGCGCTGATCCTGCGTTGCCTGGACACGCCCGCCGCCAGCGGCGTGTACAACGCCGTGGCGCCCCAGCCCTTGCCCCATGGGCGTTTTCACCGTCTGTTGGCCGAAAAGAGTCGACGGCCCGGGTTCATGCGCGTGCCGGGCTGGCCGCTGAAGCTGGCACTGGGCGAGATGTCGGGGTTGTTGCTGGGTGGCCAGCGGGTACTGCCGCGCCGCCTGCAGGATCAGGGGTTCGCGTTTCGCTATCCGGAGATGAGTGCCGCCCTGGACGCCGTGCTCGGCGCTGCGGATGACTGAGCGTGGTGCGGTGCTCGTTGCGGTGTATGGGACGGATGCTTATGATGCCCGGCAAGCCCACGCTGGCACTCTGCCAGCGTCCGGGATGCCAGACGCCGTCATGGCCTCAGGAGAACCGACATCATCATGACTCACGCGACAGAAGTGGCCGCCGTACTCGGGGGTGGCAGCTTTGGTACCGCCATCGCCACCATACTGGCGCAGAAAGGCCACGCGACACGGCTCTGGGTACGTGATCCGGAGACCGCCGCCGCCATCAATAATGACCGCGAAAATCCCCGTTACCTGCCCGGCGCAGAATTGCCGGAGGGCGTGCTCGCCAGCGAAGATCTGAGCGAGGTGCTGCGCGGCGCGACACTGGTGTTCATGGCGGTGCCGTCGAAAGCCTTTGTCGAGGTGTTGTCCCAGGCGCGTGACGATGTCGCCGAGGGCACCATCGTGGTCAGCTGCACCAAGGGCATTCATGCCGACGGCTTTCTGTTGATGAGCCAATTGCTGCAGCGCGAATGGCCGCACACCCGTGTCGGCGTGCTCAGCGGTCCGAACCTGGCCAAGGAAATTGTCGAGCGCAAGTTCACCGGCACCGTGATTGCCAGCCCTGATCCGACCGTCTGCCAGCGCATCCAGGAAGCCCTTTCCTGTGAGTATTTCCGGGTCTACGACAGCCAGGACATGTTTGGCGTGGAGTTGGGTGGCGCCCTGAAGAACATCTATGCCATTGCCACCGGCATGGCCGCCGCCCTGGGCGTAGGTGACAACACCCGGGGCTTGCTGATCACCCGCAGTCTGGCCGAGATGAGCCGCTTTGCCGCGCATCTGGGGGGTAGCCCGATGACGTTCCTGGGGCTGGCCGGGGTGGGGGATCTGATCGTGACCTGTTCCTCCAGTCTGTCGCGCAATTATCAGGTGGGGTATCTGATCGGCCAGGGCAAGACCGTCGAGGAGGCAGTGGCGAGCCTCGGGCAGACCGCTGAAGGCGTGAACACCATCCGTCTGGTGGCGGAGCGGGCCCGTGAGATGGACATCTACATGCCGCTGGCCAGTGGCCTCTATGACATCCTGTTTAACCAGCGCCCCCTGCACAAGGTGATTGATGCCCTGATGCGCGGCGAGCATAACCATGATGTGGAATTCGTCCACGGGACGGTGAGCTGATGCGTCTGTATGTGGTGCGTCATGGCGAGGCGGAAGCGCAGCGTACAACGGATGAGGCGAGAGCCTTGACCGATGCGGGTCGCCGGGGCGTGCAACGCCTGTGGCAGAATCTGCTGGCCGAGGGGGTGCGCCCGGCGACGCTGATCAGCAGCCCTTACGTGCGTGCCCGGCAGACGGCCGATGAGATCGCTGCCCAGTGCGGACTGGCCGTGGACGACACCTGCGATCTGCTGGTGCCCGACGGCCATCCGCAACGGGTGTTCGACTGGCTGCTGGCGCGAGACGACAGTGGCCCTCTGGTGCTGGTCAGCCATATGCCGCTGGTGGCGCATCTGGTCGGTCAGCTCAGCGAAGGCCCGGGGGCTCGTCTGCCCATGGGGGTGGGGGCGGTGGCGGCGCTTGAGGTTGAAGTGCCCGCCGTGGCCGGTGCCCGTCTGCTCTGGTTGCGTGCCCCGGGCGATCTGTTTCTGGAGTGATCGGGTCAGGCCCATCTGGAAGACCGCCGCCATCAGCCACGACCCGGAAAGCCGTTCGTCGGCCGGTTAAACCGACGGCCCGGAGGGGCTGGTAGTTGTGGACAGCTTCACATACTATAAGCTTAAATGGGTTATGTGTCTGGTACTAATGTATTAGGCATGCCTTGAGCGGGGGCGCCGTCATGGCCGTCAGAACAGAGCGTATCGTCACACAGGATCTCAGCGTCGGCATGTACGTGTCCGAGCTGGATCGCCCGTGGATCGAGACGCCTTTCCCGTTACAGGGATTTCATATCCGCAACGATGACGACATCCGCCAGCTGCAGGCCTGGTGCCAGCATGTCTACATTGATCGGGAACTGAGTACCGGTCCGCTGGAGCCCGTGGCAGCGCCCGTGTCACGTCACCGTGTGCGTGGTGCCATCGGTAAATTCACACCGGTCCGCTACACCGCTACCCAGACGCTCAAGCAGGAGGTCGTGTCGGCCACCCTGTATCACCGGGAGGTGACCCGGGCCGTCGTCCATCTGCTCAACGACCTGCGTGCCGAAAAAGGCCTCAACCTGCGCGTGGCCAGAAAAGCCGCTGCTGTGATGGTGCACAGCATTCTGCGCAATCCGGACGCGATGGTCTGGCTGGCGCGGCTGCGTGATCGTGACAGCTACGGTTACGCCCACAGCATCCGGGCCTCGATCCTGGCCACAGTGTTCGGTCGGCATATCGGCTTGCCCAAGGATGTGCTGGAGAATCTGGCCACCGGCGTACTGCTGATGGACATCGGCAAGACCCGTTTACCACGCAGCATGCTGACCAGCCCCGAGCCGCTCAGCCCCGAGCAATGGGCGTTGATGCGCGAACATGTCCAGTACGGCGTGGACCTGCTGCAACACAGCAGTGGTGTGAACGACCAGATGCTGGCGGTGGTGCAGTACCACCACGAACGTCACGATGGCAGCGGCTATCCGTTTGCCCTGAGCGGCGGTGAAATTCCGTTGCTGGCGCGCATTGCCGGTATTGTGGATACCTATGATGCGGTGACCAGTGAACGCCCCTGGGCGCCTGCCCGCACCGCGACTGAAGCCGTGTCGGTACTGTATGAATTGCGCGACACCGGTTTCCAGTCGACGCTGGTGGAGCAGTTCATCCAGGCGATTGGCGTCTACCCGACCGGCACGCCGGTGGAATTGTCGACGGGTGAGGTCGGTGTGGTGGTGGCACAGAACCCGAGCCGCCGTTTGCGTCCTCAGGTGATGGTGGTCCGGGACCGTGCCGGTCAGGCGCTAGAGCGGCCACGGATTCTTGATCTCATGAATGTGCAGCAGGACGCAGAAGGACAGCCGCTGGCTGTGGCAGGATGTCTGCGTGCCGGTCGAGTCACACTCGATCTGGGTAATCTTCAGATCAATGCCGCCTGATTGCGCTGAGCAGCGCCGGGATTGATCGATGCGCCGGGGGGCGAGTAACGAAGCCGCTGGAGGCGGCCCTGAAACCGGGCGACCTTTCCGGGAGTCAACGCGATACCGACCATTTCTGGTCGGTTTTTTTTTGTTCTGCCGTCAGTGATCTTCCGGTGGCAGCTCGAGCCCGTCGACCGGGGCGCCATCGGTGCCGGTGAGTATCAGGGTCAAGGGCATATGCCGTAGCGCGGCATGGGCCGGAATCTCGCGCAGTCGCTTTACATAGTCCCGCACCCGCCCGCCAATCCAGGGATGAATCAGCGCATGGATACGCACCCCGGCGCAGCGCTTGCCGCGCTTGCCGTACCACTGCTCCAGCGCTCGGCTGAACGCTTCGTAGCGTGGTTTGAAGGCATCGATGTCCTCTGCTTCCAGCGTAATGACCAGGACCCGCCCGCGGCGCAACAGCCCCGGGACACGGTCCTCAGTAATGGTGAGATGGGTGGGCAGATCCGCAAAGTCCATGCTGTGCATCCTCGGCGACAGGGGTCGCGATCAGGTATGACGGGAGCGCGCCGCCCTGGCGGCACGGCGCTCTGCTTCGGCGCGCTCTTCTTCGAGTTTCCAGTTCTGCACCGATACCTGCGCCTTGATCTGGTCGATGACATCCAGCAGCGTGTCGCGCACCAGTGCGTTGAGCTGTTCTGCATCGCCCGCAGCGTGCTCGATCAGGTCATTGAGCAGTTGATCGACGGTCTCGCGATGATCCGGGTTGGCGATGTCCTGGATCAGCTGGTCCATCAGCGCCACGCCCACGTCGCGCACTGCATCACCGATCAGGGCGATGGCCCGTGGTCCCGCCACCGGAATGGCGGCCAGGCGGGCGCCGCTGCGGGTATTGGCGAGCGCGTCGTCGGTCAGCCGTGACAGGTAGTGCCCCAGCGGTTCACGGTAGTCGGCGTGGGTGGCTTCGGCGGCGGCAATCAGGCGGCCGGCGGCATAGTCCACCAGATCGCTCTGGCGTGGTTGCAGGACCTCCGTCTGGATGCGTTGCATCAGCGGATTGCCCTGGCGGATTTCCCGCTGCACGCCGTCCAGCACGTTGAGCACCACGCGATCGGAGATTTCTTCCACCAGTACCTTGTAGTACTTCACCGCCGTCGCACCCAGATAGGTTTCACGCAGATCGATGACGCCGATACGTTGCAGACGCAGTAGCAGACTGATGATGCGCAGCGTACGCAGCCAGCGGAAGCCGCCCACCGGAATGCAGCCGAGCAGGTCGTACCAGTGCACGAACGGGAAGAAGAACCAGCGGTGGTAGGTGCCCCGGGCAATGGCCACTATCCAGCGGATCATGAACTCGGTCAGGTAGACGGCGACGAACCACAGGTCGTAATAGAAAAAATCGGCATGGATGGTGTCGTGGTAGAACTGGAAAAATGCCGGGGTGGCATTTTCCAGTTGCGACTGCACCCAGGACAGCGCGAACAGGGCATCGAACACGATCAGCGCCAGGTTCACGACCACCAGCAGGATCATGAAGACGTCAATCAGCAGACCCAGCAGGTCCAGCGGGTTGCCGCCGCGCAGGCGTTCCGGGTGCAGGCGCCAGGCCACGGATCAGTCCCGGAACGCTGCCCACACGGGGCAGTGATCGGACGGTTTGTCCATGGCGCGGATCGCGTAATCGATACCACAGTCTTGCAGACGCGAGGTCAGCGGGGCAGTGGTCAGCACCGTGTCGATGCGCAGCCCCCGGCGCGGCTCGCGTTCAAAGCCTTTGGAGCGGTAATCGAACCAGCTGAAACGGTCATCAACGTCGGGATGCAGGATGCGGTAGGTGTCCGCCAGGCCCCAGTCGAGCAATTCCTCGAACCAGGCGCGCTCTTCCGGCAGGAAGCTGCATTTGCCTTCGCGCAACCAGCGCTTGCGGTTGCTCTCGCCAATGCCGATGTCGGTATCGCGCGACGAGATATTGAAATCACCCATCACCGCCAGTTGCTCATCCGGCGAGTGGTTGTCCTGCAGATAGCGTTGCAGATCAGCATAGAACTTTTGCTTGGCCGGGAATTTCACCGGATGGTCGCGGCTTTCGCCCTGCGGAAAATAGCCGTTGAGCACGGTGACGGCATTGTCGCCTTCACCCAGTTGGCCGATGATCATGCGCCGCTGGGCGGCAGCATCGTCGCCAGGGAACCCGTACTGCACATGGTGCAGGGGCTCGCGGCTGATCAGGGCCACGCCGTAGTGGCCTTTCTGGCCAAAAAAGTAGGGGTGGTAGCCCATGGCGGTCACGGCTTCCACCGGAAACTCGTCGTCCTGCACCTTGGTTTCCTGCAGGCCGATCAGGTCGGGCTGATGTTGCTGAATCACGGCGTCCAGTTGGGGTAGCCGGGCGCGGATGCTGTTGATATTGAATGAAACCAGCTTCATGCCTTCCTCCGTTGTCCGCTGGCATTGTAGGGGCAGCTCGCGCAGGCCACCAGTTTTTGCGGTCGGCATCGTTTTTTGACAGTTGGCACAACTGTGCCGGGCATGCTTCCATACGGGCATCGTTACAGAGGGCGCCCCATGACACAACGCAGTACCCTGGTGTTTTCCCATGCCAACGGTTTTCCGGGCGGCAGCTATCGCACCTTCCTTGAACCCTTCCATGAATACTATGACGTCGAGGTCGTGGACCGATTGGGCCACAATCCGGCCTACCCGGTCGATGCCGGGTGGGCCAGCCTGTCCCGTGAGCTGGAAGCCATGCTGGAGACCCTGCCGCATCCGATTGTCGGCATGGGGCACTCCATGGGCGGCGTGCTCATGTGTCTGGTGGCCAGCCGCCGGCCGGAGTGGTTTCGTGCGCTGGTGATGCTTGACCCCCCGCTGGTGAATGGCTGGCAGGGGGTGCTGTTCAATACGGCTCGCAGGCTCGGGCAGGTGGATCGGGTGTCGCCAGCGGGACGCAGCAAGGGGCGCCGTGCCGGGTGGCCGAGCCGTGCTGAGGCCGAATCCTACTTCTCCCGTCGTCCTTTTTTCCAGCGTCTGGATCCGCGTTGTCTGGCCGATTACCTGGCGGCGGGACTCGAGCCCGACCCGGCTGGCGGGGATGCCGGGGCGCTGCGCTTGCGTTATGCTCCGGACGTGGAAGTTGAAGTCTTCCGCACGACACCGGGCAATACAGGACGCATGCCCCCCTTGCGGGTGCCCGGGCTCATGGTGTCAGGCGCTGAATCGGAACCCATGTTCCTGCCAGCCGCCCGACGCCATGCAAAGCGCCATGGAATGGTTCATCGTCTGGCGCCGGGCGGGCATATGTTTCCACTGGAGCATCCTGAGGCGGCGGCAGACATCATTCTTGACGGGTTAAAAAGCCTGACAAGCGGAGAGTCATGATGTCGCGCAGTGCTGCACCGCGCCCGCAAGAGCGTCGTATCGAAGCCTGGGGCCTGTCCCTGCAAGGTCGTTTCTGGCCCGGTGAGGGCGTGCCGATTCTGGCGCTGCATGGCTGGCTGGATAACGCCAACTCCTTCGTGCCGCTGTCGGAACACCTTCGCCAGCCGCTGTTTGCACTGGACTTTGCCGGGCACGGCAAATCAGCGCATCGGCCCTTCCACAGCGCGACCCACTATATCGATAACCTGCGTGATGTCCTGGCGGTGGCTGATGCGTTGCGCTGGGAACGCTTCATTCTGCTGGGGCATTCCATGGGGGCCGGCGTGGCCAGCCTGTTTGCTGGCACCTTCCCGGAACGTATCGCTGGCCTGGTGTTGCTGGAGGGGTTGGGGCCGCCCACCACGCCCGGTGACGAAGCGCCGGTGACCCTGCGCAAGGCCATCAAGGCCATGCAGGGGCTGGGCGCCAAGCGCAAGCCGCGCTATACGCGGGTGGACGAGGCGGTGGCAGCGCGCACCCTGGGGTTTGGCGGCCTGTCCGAGGAAGCGGCGCGGCTGCTGTGCGAACGGGGGCTGGAATCCGTGGCGGGCGGCTGGACCTGGCGGGCAGACCCGCGTCTGCGGTTGCCGTCGTCGCTGCGCCTGACCGAGGAACAGGTCCTCGGATTCCTGGCCGCCATTACCGCGCCGACCTTGCTGATTGGCGCTGAGCAGGGCCTGGAGGGCGGCGGCGCCTTCGCCGAGCGGGTGCGTCATGTGGCCGATCTCGAGGTGGTGCGGGTGCCCGGTCGGCATCACGTGCACATGGAGGCTGCGGCGTCCGTGGCGGAAGTCATCAATCCCTTCATTGACCGGATCGCTCAATCCTGATCGGCTGGCGTCATCCGCTGTGTGCAGGGGACGGGTATGATTTCCGGACTCATATCCACGGGTCCTCATCCACAGATCCATGTACAAGGAGAACAGCATGAAGGTTGTCGAACCGGCCGAACTGGTCAATTTTGTCGGGCAGGAACTGGGTGCCTCGGAATGGTTCCGGATTGATCAGGATCGCATCAATGCCTTCGCCGACGCGACGCTGGATCATCAGTTCATTCACGTCAATCCGGAGCAGGCAAAGATGACGCCGTTCGGGACGACCATTGCCCATGGCTATCTGACCGTGTCGCTGCTGCCGTACCTGCAGACCACCATTGATGGGCTGATGGTCCCCAAGGGCCTGAAGATGGGCATGAACTACGGCTTCGACAAGCTGCGCTTCATGGCCCCGGTCAAGGTGGACAAACGCATCCGTGCCCGGGCCACGCTGCTGGAGGCGACGGAGCGCAAGCCGGGGCAGTGGTTGCTGAAATTCGAATACACCGTCGACATCGAGGGTGAGGACAAGCCGGCTCTGGTGGCCGAGTGGCTGGTGATGTACTTCGTCTGACCCCTTTTCACCGAAAGTGGGGTATTGTCCCATCCCGATACGGCGCAGGTGCGGTATGCTGTCATGGTTGTGAGGGCCCATTGGGGGGCACAGTAACAACACATACCGCAGACGCCCGCAGGTGGTCGGGCCGCAGCATCTGTTGACGACGCTGCGGCGCGACGCCCGGACAAGAGGCAGGACAATCCGATGACACAGTTACCCGGCCGCCCGGGGGGCAAGCCGCGCCTCATCATGGTGGATGATTCACGGGTCATGCGCACAGCGGCAACCAAGATGCTCGGCGACCGCTTTGACGTGGTGGTTGCCGAAGATGGCCAGAAGGGGTGGGAGGCCATCCGCTCGGACCAGAGTATCCAGGTCGTTTTTACTGATCTTTCCATGCCGGAACTGGACGGTTACGGATTGATTGAACGTATCCGTACCTGTGACGATGCGGGCATTGCCGGGTTGCCGGTCATCGTCGTCACCGGCGCCGAAAACGACGAAGCCGCGCGCGAAAAAGCGCTGCAGCTGGGTGCCACCGATTTCATCACCAAGCCATTCAATACCACCGACCTGACAGCACGGGCCACGGCCCATGCCAATTATCAGCGCGCGCGCCGTGCACTCGAAGAAAACACCACCATCGATGCCTTGACCGGGCTCGGCAACGCTACCTTCTTCAATAGCCGTCTGAAGCAGGATCTGGCGTTTGCGGCACGCCATCGTCACGCGTTGTCGGTGGTGCGTGTCGAAGTGGATCATTTCAACAAGCTGTTCATCCGTGCGGGCAAGGAAGCGGCCGATCAGTTGCTGGTGGTGGTGGCAGATCTGGTGCGCCGCCTTATTCGCAAGGAAGACACGGCAGCACGCATTGGTCTGGCGCAGTTCGCCATTACCTTGCCCACGGCGGACAGCCCCGGGGCGCGCGTGTTCGCCGAGCGGCTATGCCGCCAGGTGCGTGAGCAGGTCATCAGCCACGGCGGGCGCCGCTTGCCGGTGACGTTGTCGGTGGGCGTGCTGACGCCGGCATTCCATCCCGGCCAGACTGCACGCACGGTACTGGAAGAAACGGCCACCGTGCTCCAGCATGCCGCCAGTGCGGGCGGCGATCGCGTGGCCACAGACGCGGATCTGCGGCGTCTGGCGCGGGACCGGTTGCCCTCCGCGCCCAGCGATCCGGTGCAGGCGGCCTATTCGCCGCCGCCGATGAGTGTCGAGCAGGCCCTGGCGATGCTCAAGGCCGGTCGCACCGAGGAGGTCAAGGCGCAGCTGCCCGCGCTGCGCCAGCAGCTGGCCCCGTTGCTGGCGTTGCTGTAATAATCGGCCATGGCCCCCGTCTCGCTATCAGCCGGAGCAGCGTGTGAGTGTCAATCTGGATCGCAGTCGATCGTTTCCCGTTTCTGCCAGAACCCTGTATGAGGTGCTCGCCAGCCGCGACTTCTATGCGGCCCGCTTTGCCATGTCCGGGGTGAGTGACTACGGTTACGAGGAATGCCGTCACGATGATGGCAGTCTGACCATTCGCTTCAGTCGCCAGTTGCGCACCGATACGGGGCGCGGCAAGGTGCCCGGCTTTGCCAGGCGCTTCATTCCCGGTTCAGCGGCGCTGCAGACCGAGTTTGTCTGGTTGCCGGCGCAGACGGCGCCGTTCCGGGCCCGTTTCAGTGTCGACGTGAGCGGTGTGCCGGTGTCCGTCAGCGGCGACATGCAGTTGCTTGATGTGGCGGGAGGGTGCCGCCAGGTCTTGCGGGCGCACATTCGCAGCAGTGTGCCGCTGGTGGGCGGCAAGCTGTGCCAGTTGATCGCGGACCAGGTGGACCGGGGTCTGGATAAGGACTCGCAGGCCACGCATCGCTATCTGATCGAGGCGGGCCTGGTCAGTGAGGTCGGGCGCGGCGTGCGTTGATCAGCGTCGCCGCATCCGTTCGCCCAGCGCCGCCATCCCGGCAAGGAATCGCGCCGGGCGCCAGCGTTTGCTGCGCCAGGCGCGACGCGCCGCCGGGTGGGGCAGAATCAGGAACTCATCGCGGTCGAGTCCCGAAAAAATCCGTTCGGCAATTTCCCGCGCCGAGTAATCCTGTTTTTCCAGCAGCTTTTCGAAACGGGCCCGGGTGACCGGGTCCGGCGCACGCAGTGATTCACCCAGATTGGTACGGAAGAAGGACGGGCAGGCAACGCTGACGCGAATGCCCAGTGGCAGCAGTTCGCTGTACAGGCTCTCGGACAGGCTGACCACCGCCGCCTTGCTGACGTTGTAGCTGCTCATGCCTGGCGGTGGCGTCAGGCCGGCCATCGAGGCGATGTTCAGAATGCGACCGGCACTCTGGCGTTTCATCGCGGTAAGCGCCGCGCGGGTGCCGCGCACCACCCCCATCAGATTGATATCCAGTACCCAGTCCCAGTCATCGGCGGGCAGGGTTTCGAACAGGCCGGCAGCAGCCACGCCGGCATTGTTGATCATCAGATCCAGTTGCCCCCAGCGGCTGACGACCCGGTCCACGGCCTGGCGCAGATCGCCTTCGCGGCGCACATTGCAGTCGATGAACAGATGTTCGGCATTGAGGTCTGCGAGGGCCCGACAGGCCTCATCGCCACGCAGGCTGTTGATGTCGGCGATGGCCACGCGGTAGCCGCGTTCGCCAGCGATCAGCGCCAGTTCGCGGCCAAGACCGGAAGCGCCGCCGGTAATCAGAACAGTGGGCGCGGCAGGGTGGCTCATGGTGCGTTGTCCTTCTTGTGGTGTGTTTACACGTAGACCGGATTTACAGTTGATGGGCGGGCACCGAGAGCACGCCTTCCTCGCCTTCGCTGCGCGCAACCAGTACGGCGCCGACACTGTCGCCCCAGATATTCACGGCGGTGCGGCACATGTCGAGAATTCGGTCAGTCACCAGAATCAGACCGATGGCTTCCGGTGGCAGCCCCACCATGCCGAGAATCAGGGTGATCGCCACCAGACTGGCAGCGGGTACGCTGGCCACACCGATGGAGGTCAGCAGCGACGCCACGACGATCATGAACTGGTTGGCCAGGGTCAGATCCATGCCGTAGGCCTGGGCAATGAAAATGACGGCCACGCATTCATACAGCGCGGTGCCATCCATGTTGACGGTGGCGCCCAGAGGCAGCACAAAGCTGGCGGTGCGGCGCGATACGCCGGCGCGTTTTTCCACACATTCCATGGTGAGGGGCAGCGTGGCCGCCGAGCTGGCGGTGGAGAAGGCGGTCAGCAGGGCCGGCGTCATGGCCTTCAGATGGCGGATGGGCGGTCGTTTGGCCAGCAGGCGAATCGCCAGCGGCATTATCACAAAGGCATGCACCGCCAGTGCCAGCAGCACCGTGACAAAGAACCAGGCCAGGGGCGCGATGGCATCGAAGCCGGTACGTGTGACGGTGGCGGCGATCAGACCGAAGACGCCGAGTGGCGCAAACCGGATGATGAACATGGTGATCAGCACCATGGTCTGGTACAGGCCATCCAGTGCCCGGGTCAGCGCCCGACCGGGTTCACCCTCGACCTGGCGCAGGAAATAACCGAACAGCAGGGAGAATACGATCAGGCCCAGCAGTTGGCCGGTGGCGGCAGCATGAATCAGATTGGAAGGCACCATCTGCATGATGATGCCGGCGAAATCCCCGGCGCCCCGTCCCTCGATGCGGGCCAGCACATCCGCCGTGTTTTCGGCCAGGCCAAGGCGGTCGCCCGCCGGCTCGCCGCCGATCACACCCGGGGCGATCAGGTTGACGATCAGCAGACCGACGAGAATGGCGACCAGGCTGCTGCTCAGGTAAAACAGCACCGTCTTGCCGCCCAGGCGCCCCAGGTCGCGGCCATCGCCCAGGTTCACCAGACTGACGATGATGGCGCTGGTAATCAGCGGCACCACGACCATCTGCAGCGCGCTGATGAACAGGGCCCCCACGGTGTCGTAAATCGCCAGCAGCGGGATATCCAGCAGCCGCGTCTCTTCCGTGGTCAGCCAGCCTGCTATGGCCGCCAGGGCCATGGCGATGAATATCTGGTTGTGCAGCTTCACGCCCGTCTCCTTTTTATGACGGGGTAGCATACGCAGGCGACGCCGACGGCGGCAACCATGCTGCGCCGGCCAGGCTTCTCAGAGCAACATGGCAAGATGCCTGTCCAGTGCGGGCTGGCTTGCCTTGACGTGGCGCAACGCGTCGGCCAGCGCCCGGTCCGCAGGCACCGGGCCAAGCCGTTCTGCCAGCACCACATAGGTGCGATTGACCAGGGCCTGCAACAGCGGGTCGGGCACTGAGGGTACTTTCAGAGGGGCATGGTCGCTGCCGAGCCAGCTCTGCAGCGAGGCCACCAGCGCAACAGGCCATTGCTGCCGATTGACGGAGCCCAGCAGGTCAAGGCGAAAGGCGTGCCGCTGTGACAGTGGAATGCGTGTCAGCAAGGCTTCCATCAGGGCGCAGAAGGCGCTGGCGGTGTCGGCGGAGTGGTCATCCGCTGCCGGACGGCGCAAGG
The DNA here is from genome assembly GCF_003259185.1 of Isoalcanivorax indicus. Lineage (NCBI taxonomy): Bacteria > Pseudomonadati > Pseudomonadota > Gammaproteobacteria > Oceanospirillales > Alcanivoracaceae > Isoalcanivorax > Isoalcanivorax indicus. The sequence goes on along the minus strand of NZ_QGMP01000001.1, from coordinate 1,840,356 downwards.
CATCCCCCTTGAGGGGGTCCGGCAGCAGGGCGTTGGCGGGCAGGTTCATGGCCTGCACCAGACTCAGCAGTATGTCCGAGCGGCGCGCGCGCAGGCTGTCATCGCGGCAGATGTCGGCGACAAAGCGCTGCAGGGTAAAGCGCGGCCGGTCAGCATAGTGGGTTTCCCAATGATGCAGGGCTTCCATCAGATCTTCGCGGGGCAGAAACGGTTTCAGGCCGGTGTAGACGGCGCGCCGTTTGTCGCTCAGTGCGTTGCTCATCATGCGCGGCCCTCCATGGCGGCAGCCCGCTCAGCGGTATAGGCGGTATTTTCGGAGGGGAATTCCGGGTAGCCGATCTCTGCATGCTCACTCAGATCCAGGCCACGCTGCTCGTGCAGCGACGGCGCGCGCAGGCCCATGAGTAATGCGATCAGGCCGTACATCAACAGAGCACTGAAGAACGTCCAGACAAAGCAGGCGAGGATGCCGATGACCTGCACCATCACCACCTGCATGTTGAACATGTCGCCCGCCAGGAACAGTCCGGCGGCCAGGGTGCCCCAGACGCCCGCGATGCCGTGTGCCGACACGGCCCCCACGACATCATCCAGCCGCAGGCGCAGCAGTGTGTGCATGCTCAGGCTGCACAGGATACCGCCGATGAAGCCGCTGAGCAGGGCAAAGGGCGGCAGCATGCTGTCGGCCCCGGCGGTAATGGCCACCAGTCCGGCAATACTGCCGTTGACCGTTTCGGTGAGCAGGATGGGACGGCGGGTGGTGACGGCCAGCAGCATGCTGCCGCAGGCACCGGCTGCGGCCGCCAGTTGCGTATTCAGCAGTATCAGGCCGATATCGGTGGAGGCTTCCAGCGTGGAGCCACCATTGAAGCCGAACCAGCCGAACCAGAGGATGAAGCCCCCCAGGGCGACCAGGGTCAGGTTGTGGCCGCGGATCTCGCGCGGGCGCCCCTGATCGTCGAAGCGGCCCAGACGCGGCCCCAGCACGAGAATACCCGCCAGCGCGCACCAGGCGCCCACCGAGTGGACCACGGACGAGCCCGCGAAATCGATGAAGCCCATGGTGGCGAGCCAGCCGTTATCGTTCCAGACCCAACTGCCGAACACCGGATAGATGAGGCCGGTGATGACCACGGCGCCAACCAGATAGGCGCCGAATCGCGTGCGCTCGGCCATGGCGCCGCTGGCGATGGTCACCGCCGTGGCCGCGAACATGGTCTGGAACAGCAGCATGCCGTAGGTATCGCTGTCGGCCGCGCCGATCATGAACTGATCGGTGCCGTACCAGCCGTGGCTGGCACCGAACATCAGCCCGTAGCCCAGGGCCCAGAAAATGACCGTACCGATACACACATCCATGTAGTTTTTCATGACCACATTGAGCGCATTCTTGGCCCGGGACATGCCCGATTCCAGCAGGGCAAAACCGGCTTGCATCAGGAAGACCAGCGCGGCGGCCGTGGCCAGCCAGACCATATTGCCTGCGGCGCCGTCATCCGCCAGGGCGGCGGTGGGAAGCAGGGCCAGCAACAGGGTCAGCAGCGCGACCCGGGGCAGGGTGGGGCGTTTCAGGCTTGGCATGGTGCTACAGCTCCACAAGGTGGGGCGCCGGGAAGGCCCCGTTGTGGCAGAACTGCTGCAACCGCCGTGCCAGCTTGTGTGCCCCCGTCGCGCGCGGTGCGCTGCCGTCAGGCGCCGTTCGGGGGCACGCCGCGAGGGGTGGTGGCGGCGCGGCGCACTGCGATGGTGCGCCCGTGCGTCAGGGGTGTCGGATCAGTGGTGCCAGTCGCTCGACAATATACTGCGCGGTGGCATCGTCCACGGCCTGAATGGAGAGTCGGCTGCGGTTGACGAGTTCCAGATGGGCCAGTCGCGGATCGGCCTTGACGGCCTCCAGGGTCAGCGGCGTACCGGCATGCGCCTGGTAGGCCACGTCCACCTGCAGCCAGCGTGGCGCCTGCGGGTCGGAGGTGGGATCGTAGCAGGACGATGCCGGGTTGAACTGGGTCGGGTCCGGGTGGGCTGCCTCGATCACCTCGGCCAGCCCGACGATGGCGGGCACCTTGCAGCTGGAATGGTAGATAAAGACCTGGTCGCCGCAGCGTACGTCATCCCGCAGCCGGTTGCGCGCCTGATAGTTGCGGATGCCTTCCCAGTGGCAACTCCCCTCGAAGTGCAGGTCATCAATGCCATAGGTATCCGGTTCGGTCTTGAATAGCCACCAGGCCATGGGAATGCCCTCTTGTCGTCTCCGTGATGGCGAGATTGTAACGCATCTCTGTGCTAATCTTGCCGACCCCGGCCGTGCGGCCGGGCCGTACAGAACAGGACCCTTCCGGCATGATCAGCGAACAGGAACAGCAACAGGCCTGCGCCACCCTGCACACCGTGCGCGATTGTCTGCGCTGGGGTGAATCTGCCCTGCGTCGGGGCGGTGTCTTTCTGGGCCATGGCACGGATGATTACGGCGATGAAACGCTGAATCTGCTGCTGCATGTGCTGGGCCTGCCCTGGGACAGCGATCCGCGTCTGCTGGACGCCCGTTTGCTGCCTATGGAGCGGGACGCCTTTGTGGGCCTGATGACCCGTCGCGTCAACGAGCGTCTGCCGGCGGCCTACCTGAGCGGCCGCGCCTGGTTCTGTGGCCTGGAATTCCGCGTCGACGAGCGGGTGCTGGTGCCGCGCTCACCGCTGGCGGAGCTGATCGAGCAACGCTTCGAGCCCTGGCTGGTGCCGGAGCAGGTCGGCCGCGTACTGGACCTGTGCACCGGCAGTGGTTGTATCGCCATCGCCGCTGCCTGCGCGCTGCCCCATGCCGAGGTGGATGCCAGCGATATTTCTGAAGCGGCGCTGGCGGTCTGCCGTGACAATATCGCCCTGCACGGGCTGGAGAGTCAGGTCCGCCCGCTGCTGGGGGATGGTCTGTCCGCCGCCGAGGGGCGCTATGATCTGATCATTTCCAATCCGCCCTATGTGGATGCCGCCGACATGGCAAGCCTGCCGGACGAGTACCGGCACGAGCCGGTGCTGGCCCTGGCCTCCGGCGACGACGGGCTGGACTTCACCCGGCGCCTGCTGCGCGAGGCGCCGGATTATCTTGCGGATCAGGGCGTCCTGATCGTGGAAGTCGGGAATACCTGGGAAACGATGCTCGGCATCTGGCCCGAGGTACCTTTCTTCTGGTTTGAATTCGAGCGCGGCGGGCAGGGTGTCTTCATGCTCAGCCGTGAACAGCTGCTGGCACACCGCGCTGCATTTGCGGCCTGACGTCGCCAGCACCTACCGACGATGAGCGTAATCGGGGAACAGCATGGCAGGTAACAGTTTCGGCGAACTTTTTCGAGTCTCCACGTTTGGCGAGAGCCATGGGCCAGCGCTGGGTGCCATCGTCGATGGCTGCCCGCCGGGGCTGCCACTGACCGAAGCCGATCTGCAACAGGAACTGGATCGGCGCAAGCCCGGCACCAGTCGCTACGCCACGCAGCGCCGGGAACCGGATCAGGTGAAGATTCTGTCCGGTGTGTTCGAGGGCCGGACGACCGGCACCCCCATCGGCTTGCTGATCGAGAACACCGACCAGAAATCGAAAGACTATTCCGAAATCGCCCAGCGCTTTCGCCCCGGCCACGCCGACTATACCTATCACCGCAAGTACGGTGAGCGGGACTACCGGGGCGGCGGTCGCTCCTCGGCACGGGAAACGGCGATGCGCGTGGCGGCCGGCGCCATCGCGCGCAAATATCTGGAAACCCGGCTGGGCGTGCGCATTTTCGGCGGCGTCGTGCAGATCGGCCCGATCCGGGCATCGCGCCTTGACTGGGATACCGTCAATGACAATCCCTTCTTCTTCCCCGATGCGGCCCAGGTGCCGGCGCTGGAGCAGTTGATCAATAACCTGCGCAAGGAAGGCTCCTCCATCGGTGCGCGGGTCAATGTCTACGCCGACGGTGTGCCTGCGGGCTGGGGCGAGCCGGTGTTCGACCGCCTGGATGCGGATCTGGCCAAGGCCATGATGAGCATCAATGCGGTCAAGGCGGTCGAGATCGGTGACGGCTTTGCGGTGGTGGAACAGCGCGGCGAGCAGCACCGTGACGAAATCACACCGGACGGCTTTCTGAGCAATCACGCCGGTGGCGTGCTGGGCGGCATTACCTCCGGCCAGCGCCTGCGGGTTTCCATGGCCCTCAAGCCGACTTCCAGCATCCTGATCCCGGGCCAGTCCATCAATGCCGACGGGGAGCCGGTCGAGGTGATCACCAAGGGTCGCCATGATCCCTGCGTCGGTGTGCGGGCCACGCCCATTGCCGAGGCGATGCTGGCGCTGGTGCTGATGGACCATTATCTGCGCCATCGCGCCCAGTGTGGTGATGTCTCTCCCAGCGGGGTGGCCGTGCCGGCGGGCCGGAACAGCGACTGACGGCGCGGCGCGCCGGATCGCATGACTGACCTGCCGTATTACTGGCGACTGTCCGCCTTCTATCTGTGTTACTTCGCCTTGCTCGGCGTACTGGTTCCTTATTGGGGCCTGTACCTGCGCGAGGACGGTTTCAGTGCGGCCGAAATCGGCCTGCTGATGGCGGTGCCGCAACTGACCAAGATCGGGGCGCCGAACCTGTGGGGCTGGCTGGCGGATGTCACCGGCCAGCGTCTGCGCATCATTCGTGCCGGTAATCTGCTGGCGGCCCTGTTGTTCACCGGCGTGTTCTTCGCCGACGGCTTCTGGAGCATGCTGCTGGTGCTGGCGGCCTTCAGCTTCTTCTGGAATGCGGTGCTGGCGCAGTTCGAAGTGGTGACGCTGAACACCCTGGGTCGTCACAGTGACCGCTACAGTCAGGTGCGGCTGTGGGGATCAGTGGGGTTCATCCTGGCCGTGCTGGTGCTTGGCCGGGTGCTTGACGATGCGCCCGTCAGTCTGGTGCCCTGGGTGCTGCTGGCGTTGCTCTGGGCCATCTGGCTGTGCACCCTGGCGCTTCCCGGCCAGCAGGTGGCATCACGGCAGAGGACCCCGGGCGGATTGATGGCGGTGCTGCGCCAGCCCGGTGTGGCCGTTTTCTTCCTGTGTGCCTTTCTGATGCAGATGTCGCACGGGCCTTATTACACCTTCTATACCATCTACCTGGTCGATCTCGGTGTCAGCCGCACCCTGGCCGGGCAGCTCTGGGCGCTGGGCGTGATGGCCGAAGTGGGCGTCTTCCTGCTGATGCATCGGTTGCTGGCGCATGTCTCGCTGGTGGCGTTGATCCGGGTCAGCCTGTTGCTGGCGGCCCTGCGCTGGCTGATGATCGGCACGCTGGCGGACAGTCTGCTGATGTTGCTGCTGGCGCAGTTGCTGCACGCGGCCAGCTTCGGCAGCTTTCACGCAGCGGCCATTGCCTGGTTGCACCGCACGTTTCGGGGCGGGCTGGCGGGCCAGGGGCAGGCGCTGTATTCCAGCCTGGGCTTTGGCGCCGGCTGGGCTGCAGGAGCGACGCTCTCGGGGCTGTTCTGGGATCGGCTTGGCGGGACGAGTTTCCTGCTGGCGGCGGGGGTGGCATTGCTGGCAGCCATACTGGCCTGGTTCGGCCTGCGAGACCCCGAGTCACCTAGCCATCGCCCCCCGGACGCTGACGGGCAACGCGCCACAGACCGCCCAGCACCTTGATCAGCCGCAGCCCGGCGCGGTTCCAGAAGGCATTGCGCCAGCGCTGCCAGTGGCTGCGCGCCGCCCAGTCGGCCGCACTGATGTGCACGGATTCCTTGTCCAGTCGTTCGCGCAGCGCCCGCACATGGTCCGCGAACTCGCCATCCACCGCCTCCACATTGGCTTCCAGGTTCCAGCTGCTGTTCCAGCGGTCATAGTTGAAAGAACCCAGGGTGCTCCATTGATCTGCCTGAGCGGCCTTCAGATGCAGAAAGCGCGCATCGTATTCGCTGATGTGGACACCGGCTTCCAGTAACCGCTGGTAGTAATGCTGGCCGGCATAGCGCAGCCATGGATGATCCGTATGCTGGCCGCACAGGGTCAGGTGCACGGGTACGCCACGCCGGGCGGTATACAGCAGGGCTTTCAGCAGTGAGCGTGGTGGCAGGAAGTAGGGTGTGCACAGCCAGACGCCTTCCCGGGCGCGCAGGACGCGTCGCACCAGTGTGCGCATGAGCGGATTATTGCGCCCGCCCCGGGAGCCATTGACCCGGGCCCAGGTGGTGTCGGCGTGGGCGCGACGGGCTGCCGGACGAGGGTGGCCACCGAGACGCCAGCGCACGGCGCCGGTCAGGGGGCCAGCAGCAGCGAGATGCCAGGCCTGATCAAACAGACTCCGGAAGTCCGCCACCACCGGCCCCTCGCAGGCCACCATGGCGTCCATCCAGGCCTCCTCGCCGCTGATACGCGGGTCGTAGCGATCGTCGATGCCCATGCCACCCACCCAGGCGCGCTGGTCATCGACGATGATCAGCTTGCGGTGATCGCGCACCAGCGTTGCGATCAGATGGCCGGTGCGCACCGGGTTGAACCACTGCAGCGTGACGCCCGCCGCGCACAGCCGCTCGGCGTCCTCGTCGCGCAGCCCCAGGCTGCCGATGGCATCCAGCAGCAGCCGGACCTCCACCCCCCTGGCCACGGCAGCGGCCCAGACGCCCAGCCACTCATCGAAAAGCGCGCCCGCGTTACACATGTATAACTCAACGCAGATGCTTTTTCTGGCACCCTGCATCGCGGTGCGGATATGCGGCAGATAGCGTTGCCCGCCAGCCTGTATCGACAGGGTGCAGCGGCTGCGCCAGGGCCAGCTCAGGCGCGGAGTGGACTCTGCGGCGGCATGCAGGAGCGTGCGGCGCCGGGGTCCCGGAGCGGAGGGGGTGTCGACCATGCGGGCAAGTATGCCTCGGGCGAAGGAGCGCAGCCAGCCGGAGCCAGCGTTAAAAGGATGTAAAAATGAGAACCTGGTACGGTAGTTTGGTTATTTTGCCTTACGCCTTTCCAGTGAACAGAGTGTCACTATATCTGCCAGGGCCGGGTTCGCCGTGATGGCGAGACCTGCGGACAGCGCTGCAACACGTCCGCACGAACAGAAGAAGGCCTTAATAAGAACAGTTCAGGAGTTGATTATGTCTGTGAGCGGGATTCCCTCATTCCGTATTGCCGTAAAACCCCTTGCTCGTGCTGTATCGCTGAGCGCCCTGATGTTGCCGGTGGTGGCCCTGGGCGCCGGTTATGAATTGCCCCAGCGCGGCATCAAGGAGATGGGTATCGCCTTTGGCGGCTCCGCTGCCCTGCTGGAGGACGCCTCGGCGGTGGCCAATAACCCGGCGGGCCTCATGCGTCTGCAGGGTCAGCAGGTGGTGGGTGGCCTCAAGGTGATCCGATCCGGGTTCGATTACGATGTCACCGTCAACAGGGAGCTCATCCCGGGGACGGGGGGCACAGTGCCTGGTCGGGAAAGCGGCAGCATCTCCGCCGTTTCAGTGGCACCACACGTCTACTACAGCCAGCGTCTGGCGGATAACGTGGCCATCGGCTTCGGTATCTATGCACCCTTTGGTACGACCACCAGCTACCCGAATGACTGGGCGGGGCGTTACCACGCCACCGACACGGATATCACGGCGGTCAACTTCAACCCCGCTTTTGCCTGGCAAGCCACGGACACCTTGTCTTTTGGTCTGGGAGTCGTCATCCAGGGTTTTGAGGGGGATTTCCGTAATACGATTGATCTTGGCTATCTGGTCGCCGAAGCGGTGATTGAAGAAATTCAGGACGCCGAGGGTCCCTTTGGTGTTGATGTACGTCTCCGCGACGGGAATCAGGGTGCGGTAGACACCTTGGCGCACCAGTTTGACGTCGACAACACCATGACCGTGGACAGTTGGGGGTACGGCTTCAACTTTGGTGTTTTGTGGGAGCCCTCAGAGCGCACCAGAATAGGCTTCAATTATGCCAGCGCGGTCCGGCATGTTGCGGACGGTACGGCAGACAGACCCCAGACGACCGATCCAGCTTTCCAGCAGTCACTTGAGGATGCAATAGCGTCGCTGCGCTTGCAGGCACGTATTCTGGGAATATGGACCAATGTGGGCACGATTGGCAGCCAGCAACCGGAATCTGCGGAGGAAGGCGCTGCGCGTGCTGTAGGTCCGCTGGGCGCCCAGGGCGGCAAGATCCAGTTGATTACGACCTTCCCGGAAGTGGCCACGTTGAGTGGTTATCATCAGCTGTTGGATACCCTGGCCATTACCGGCGGCGTCACCTGGACCAACTGGAGCCGGGTGGATGAACTGCGTTTCACCTATCCGGATTCGTCCGACCGTGGCGGCAGCGACATTACCGGCACCGGGGATGACGTGCGCCGCCGTGATCTGGTGGTGCCCTTCGAATGGGAAGATACCTTCCGTTACGGCATCGGTGCCATCTACACCGGCATCGAGCGCTGGGCCTTGCGCGCCGGTATCAGCTATGACGAATCACCCGTGCCCAATGCCGAACGGCGTACGCCCCGTGGACCTGACAGTGACCGCCTGATCCTCGGGCTTGGTGCCGGCTGGCAACTGCGTGACAACCTGAGTGTGGATGCGGCCTATACGTTCACACGGCTGGAGCCTTCGGACATCAACAACCGCGAGAACCCGGCGGGCTCCCAGCACCGCATCGAAGGTGAATACGACGGTGCGCTGCACAGCCTCGGTGTGCAGGTCAACTATCAGTTCTAAACCGGTACACCTGTTAACCGGGTGAAAAAAAGTCAATAAAAAATGGAAAAGCAGCTTTCCGTTTTTTGAAGACTGGCGAGTCTTGTGTCGCACCAGATTGAGGCGTCCCGGCGAGTGTGCAAGGCACTGGCCGGGACGCCCCGGTCATTGTCGATCATCGCGCCCTGAGCGCCCGGAGCGCGCAAACCCCTGTAAATCAAGGTGATGAGCTCATTTTTCTGGCGCCGTGGCCGGGGAGGCGGGCTGAACCGCTCATTCATGTCCTGCGGCAGGGCTTTCTCTCCTGCACGTCGGTGGGTGGTCAGGTGGGGCCAAAAGGCCTGTGATGACCAATTACGGTGAACAGCAGTGCGCCAGAATTTTTTTTCGTGACAATTGCATCTTGCCATCAGCCTGTGGCATCCCTTTTACATGCCGTTGCGGGAACGCCATTTTCACCGCGCGGAAGAAACGGGAGCGCATAAAGGGGAAGCCACGATGTACGATTATGCCGAAAACCTGGAGCGGTTACTGGATCGCGCGACACGGGACCTGCGTTATCGAAGCCGGTTCTACAGCGCGCTGATCAATGCCACGGTTTATGTGCTGGGTCCCGAGTCGCCCGGTTGCGGCGAAATCATGATGCGCCCACGTACCCTTGAAGCCGGGGACACCATGCAGTTGCGATACTGGCACCTGGGCGATGGCAGCCGGGTACTGCCGGTGTTCACATCGCTGTGGGCTTTGCGCGCGGCGATCAGCGAGGATACCTGTTATCGCGCCATCTCGGCCCGGGAGCTGTTCATGCTGACGCGCGGCTCGACGCTGGTGCTGAACCCGCGCCAGCCGGTGGGCAAGATATTGCAGCCCTGGGAGATCGAGCTGCTGCTGCACCAGGACAGCATCGATATAGAGGATTGTGAGCTGGATCATCCGCTGCAGTACCCGCAGCGTCTGGTGGAGGCGCTGACCCGTCTGCTCGGGCGGCACCCTTCGGTGCGCACCGCCTGGGTTGCGCAGGTGGTGCCCAACGGGGACGACCGGGTTTCCGCGCATCTGGTGGTCGGGCTTGAAGTCGACGGCAATGCCGGGCAGGTGTTACGGGAAGCAGGGCATGTGGTCAGTGAATACGTGGGTGGCCGGCAGATTCTCGATCTGTGCCGCGTCAGGCGCGAGCGTGACGGCCTGGATGCGTGGTTCTTTGATCAGGGCAAGCCGTTCTACGAGCGTGCCTGGGGCCACAAGATGGCGTTGTCACCGGATGCTATCGGTCACGCCTGAGGCCGGGGTGTCCGCTGAGACCAGCGTCTCAAGAAAGTGCCGCCCGGCATTGGACAGGCTGCGCGCCGGATGCATGACGTAACCCAGTTGCCGCACGGGCAGGGTGGTACTCACCGGTAAGGCGCGCACCTGATCATCCAGCATGGTGGCGGGCAATACACTCCAGCCCAGTCCGATGGACACCATCATGTAGATGGTTTCCAGATAGTTGGTCGACATGGAAATGTTCAGTGTCAGCCCCTGGTCGTTGAACAGGTTCTCCACGATGCGCCGTGTGAAGGTGACCGGTGACGGCAAGATGGCGTTGTAACGGGTGAGCATGGCCGGGGTCACCCGGCGCGCCTTCGCCAGCGGATGTTCCGGTGCGGCCATGAAGACCAGCGGATCTTCCCAGATGACCCGGGTAGTGACGCGCGGGTCCGCCACCGGCGGCAAGGTCACCACGCCCAGCTCCAGATCACCATGCAGCACGCCCTCCCAGGCTTCCTCCGAATCGATGAAATGGATATCCAGCTGCACTTGCGGGTAGTCGCGGGAAAACTGCCGCAGCACTGGTGGCAACCGGTGCAAACCGATGTGGTGGCTGGTACCGATACGCAGGGTGCCGCTGACTTCCCCGGAGAGGTTGCTGATGGCGCGGCTGGTGTCTTCCATGTCGCGCAGTATGCCGCGTGCCCGGGGCAGCAGGGCGCGGCCCGCTTCGGTCAGGTGTACCTGACGGCCGATACGGTCGAACAGGCGCACGCCCAGTTGCTGCTCCAGCAGGGCGATGCGTTTGCTGACCGCTGGCTGGGTCACATACAACGTTTCAGCGGCGGCAGAGAAGCTGCCGGTTTCGGTGACCGCGAGAAAGGCCTGAAGGCTGTGGGTGTCCATTCATCCATTCCATTATGGAATCAATAAGATAAATAATATGAATTGGATTTATGGATAGCAAGCCCCTATCCTCTGTCGGGTAATAGACCCTCAGGAGTCACCCGATGGCTGGCAAGACACTGTACGACAAGCTTTGGGACGCCCATCTCGTTACCCAACGGGACGATGGTTCGGCGCTCATTTACATCGACCGGCAGATCATCCACGAGGTGACCTCGCCCCAGGCCTTCGAAGGTCTGCGTCTGGCCGGGCGCCAACCCTGGCGGGTGGGCTCCAACTTCGCCACGCTCGACCACAATGTGCCGACGACCCCCTACAAGAGTGCTGCCGAGATCGCTGACGATACCTCGCGGATTCAGGTGCAGACCCTGCAGGACAATACCCGCAGTTTCGGCATCCGTGAATTCGGTATCGGCGACCCGCGTCAGGGCATCGTGCATGTCATGGCGCCGGAGCAGGGCGCCGTGTTGCCCGGCATGACCGTGGTGTGCGGCGATTCCCACACCTCCACCAACGGTGCTCTGGGTTGTCTGGCCCACGGTATCGGCACCAGCGAAGTCGAACATGTGCTGGCGACCCAGTGTCTGGTGGCCAAGAAGATGAAAAACATGCAGGTGCGTGTCGAGGGTGAACTGGGCCCGGGCGTGACGGCGAAAGACGTGGTGCTGCATATCATTGGTGTGATCGGCACGGCGGGCGGCAACGGCCATGCCCTCGAATTTGCCGGCAGTGCCATCCGTGGCCTGTCGATGGAAGGTCGCATGACGATCTGCAACATGTCCATCGAAGCCGGGGCCCGTGCGGGCATGGTGGCCGTGGACGACAAGACCATCGACTACTGCAAGGGCAGGCCGTTTGCGCCCACCGATGCGCAGTGGGACGAGGCCGTGGCCTACTGGCGTACGTTGCATTCCGACGACGATGCCGTGTTCGACACCGTTGTGGAGATCGATGCGGCGGACATTCGTCCGCAGGTGTCCTGGGGCACCTCGCCGGAGATGGTCTTGCCGGTGGACGCGACCTTGCCGGATCCGGCGGCAGAAACCGATGCGGTGAAGCGTTCCGGCATGCAGCGGGCCTATGAATACATGGGCCTCACGCCGGGCATGAAGATCAGTGATATTCATGTTGACCGGGTCTTTATCGGCTCCTGCACCAACTCGCGCATCGAAGACCTGCGCGCGGCGGCGGTCGTCGCAAAAGGACGCCGCAAAGCAGACTCGGTCAAGCAGGTGCTGGTGGTGCCAGGTTCCGGTCTGGTGAAAAAGCAGGCTGAAGAAGAAGGTCTGGATCGTATCTTCATCGAGGCCGGCTTCGAGTGGCGTGAGCCGGGCTGTTCCATGTGTCTGGCCATGAACCCGGACCGCTTGATGCCGGGCGAGCATTGCGCCTCGACGTCGAACCGCAATTTCGAGGGGCGCCAGGGCAATGGCGGGCGCACGCACCTGGTCAGCCCGGCGATGGCGGCCGCAGCCGCTGTTGCCGGTCATTTTGTCGATATTCGCGCCTTTGGCGGGGAGAGCTGAGGATGGACAAGTTCACGACACATGAAGGGCTCGTGGCACCGCTTGATCGTGCCAACGTGGATACCGACCAGATCATTCCGAAGCAGTTTCTGAAGTCGATCAAACGCACCGGCTTCGGTCCCAACCTGTTTGATGAATGGCGTTATCTGGACGAAGGGCAGCCGGGGCAGGACAACAGCCAGCGCCCGCTGAATACGGATTTCGTACTCAATCAACCGCGCTACCAGGGCGCCAGCGTGTTGCTGACCCGGCGTAATTTCGGTTGCGGGTCGAGCCGCGAGCATGCGCCCTGGGCGTTGCTGGATTACGGCTTCCGCGCCATTCTGGCGCCGAGCTTTGCGGATATCTTTTTCAACAACTGCTTCAAGAACGGTGTGCTGCCGATTGTGTTGTCCGAAGCACAGATCGAGCAGTTGTTCCAGGCGGTGCAGGCACAGGAAGGCTATCAGCTGACCATTGATCTGGCCGAGCAGGCGGTGATCTGTCCCGACGGTGAGCGGTTTACCTTCGAGATCGATCCGTTCCGCAAGCATTGTCTGCTCAACGGACTGGATGATATCGGCCTGACGCTGCAGGACGCCGATGCGATCCGCGCCTATGAAGCGAAGCGGGCAAAAAAAGAACCCTGGGTATTTGTTGACGCCCCCACACGACAGACAGGACAAGCGCAGTGAGCAAACAGATTCTGATCATGCCCGGTGACGGTATCGGGCCCGAGATTGTCGCCGAGGCGGTGAAGGTACTGAATGCGGCGACCGAACGTTTCGGTCTGGACATCAGCACTGATGAAGCGCTGGTGGGCGGGGCGGCCTATGACGTGCACGGTGACCCGCTGCCAGAGGTGTCGCTGGACAAGGCGCGAGCCGCCGACGCCATCCTGTTCGGCTCTATTGGTGGCCCCAAGTGGGACACTATTGAACGCGCCAAGCGCCCTGAGCGCGGCCTGCTGCGCCTGCGCGCCGAACTGGGTCTGTTCGCCAACCTGCGCCCGGCGATCCTGTTTCCGCAGCTCGCCGGTGCTTCCAGCCTCAAGCCGGAAGTGGTCAGCGGTCTGGATATCCTGATCGTGCGTGAACTGACCGGCGGCATCTATTTCGGTCAGCCGCGTGGCATTCGTGAGGAAAACGGTGAGCGCGTCGGCTTCAATACGGATGTCTACAGCGAGAGCGAAATCCGCCGCATCGGCCGGGTGGCCTTCGAACTGGCGCGCGCCCGGGGCAAGCGCCTGTGCTCTGTCGACAAGGCCAATGTGCTGGAAGTGACCGAGCTGTGGAAAGAAGTGATCAACGAACTGGCTGCCGATTATCCGGATGTCGAGGTGTCACACATGTATGTGGACAACGCCGCCATGCAGCTGGTACGCGCGCCGAAGCAGTTTGATGTCATGGTGACTGGCAACCTGTTCGGCGACATCCTGTCCGACGAAGCCGCCATGCTGACCGGGTCCATCGGCATGCTGCCGTCTGCGTCGCTGGACCAGCAGCGCAAGGGGCTTTACGAGCCGTGTCACGGCTCAGCCCCGGATATTGCCGGTCAGGGTATTGCCAACCCGCTGGCGACCATTCTGTCGCTGGCCATGTTGCTGCGTTACAGCCTCGATCGGGGTGATGTGGCCACCGCCATCGAGAAAGCGGTGGAAGCTGTGCTCGAGGACGGCCTGCGCACAGCGGATATTCATACAGACGGCTGCCGCAAGGTGAGCACCGCCGAAATGGGCGATGCGGTGGCGGCGCGTCTGAAGGCTTCCTGAACACACACTTGCTGAGCAACAGGAGCAGATTATGAAACAGGTAGGATTTGTGGGCTGGCGCGGTATGGTCGGCTCGGTACTGATGGAGCGCATGCGCGCCGAGAATGATTTTGCCGACATCGAGCCGGTGTTCTTTTCCACGTCCCAGACCGGCCAGCCGGGCCCGGATGTGGGCAAGGACATCCCGCTGCTCAAGGACGCGCACAATATTGATGAGCTGAAAGCGCTGGATGTGATCATCACCTGCCAGGGCGGTGACTACACCAACGAGGTATTCCCGAAGCTGCGTGAAGCAGGCTGGAAGGGCTACTGGATTGATGCGGCCTCGGCATTGCGTATGAAGGATGATGCCGTGATCGTTCTGGACCCGGTCAATCGCCGGGTGATCGACGAAGCGGTACAGTCTGGCGTGAAGAACTACGTTGGCGGCAACTGCACCGTCAGCCTGATGCTGATGGCCCTGGGCGGCCTGTTCAATGCCGGTCTGGTGGCGTGGGCCAGTGCCCAGACCTATCAGGCAGCGTCCGGTGCCGGTGCACAGAACATGCGCGAGCTGATTGCGCAGATGGGCAAGATCAACGCCGACGTCAGCGGCCTGCTGGCCGACCCGAAGAGTGCCATCCTGGACATTGATCGCCAGGTCGCTGAGACCATGCGCGGTCATCTGCCAGTCGAACATTTCGGTCATCCCCTTGCCGGCAGTCTGCTGCCCTGGATCGACAAGCAGCTGGAAAACGGCCAGAGCAAGGAAGAATGGAAAGCCCAGGTGGAAACCAACAAGATCCTGGGTCGCAGCGGCAACCCGATCCCGCTGGACGGCACCTGTGTGCGCATCGGCGCCATGCGCTGCCACAGCCAGGCACTGACCATCAAGCTGACCCGCGATGTGCCCATGGACGAGATCAACAGCATGCTGGCAGAAGCCAACGACTGGGTGAAAGTGGTGCCCAATGAGCGTGAAGCGACCCTGCGTGACCTGACGCCGACCGCCGTAACCGGCACCCTGACTGTGCCCGTGGGGCGCCTGCGCAAGCTGAACATGGGGCCGGAGTACCTCAACGCCTTTACCGTCGGCGACCAGCTGCTGTGGGGCGCTGCCGAACCGCTGCGTCGCATGTTGCGCATCCTGCTTGAGCACAATGTATGACCGATGACCAGACTGGACGCCAGTTCGATATCGCCATTGTCGGCGCCACCGGCCTGGTGGGCGAGATGCTGCTGGAGATCCTGGGGGAGAGTGATCTGCCCCTGGGCAATGTAACGCTGCTGGCCTCGCAAGAGTCCGCCGGGCGACGGCTGGCGTTGCGCGGGCATCATCTGGCCATCCGGGCACTGGACGGCTTCGACTTCAGTGGCGTGCAGCTGGCCTTCTTTGCGGTACCGGAAGAGGTGGCCCGCGATGAGGCCCAGCGTGCTGCCGAAGCCGGGGCCATCGTCATTGATTGCAGCGGTGCCTTTGCCGCCGAGCAGGATGTGCCGGTGATCGTGCCGGAGGTCAACCCCGACATGCTGGCCGACTTTCGTGAGCGCGGCATCATCGCCAGCCCGTCGCCGGCCGCGATACAGCTGGCCATGGTGCTGAAGCCGCTCGCAGATCAGGCGGGTCTGGGCGCGGTCAACGTGACCGTATGCGAACCCGTGTCCAGCGCCGGGCGGGCCGGGGTGGATGAGCTGGCGGGCCAGACGGCGCGCCTGCTCAACGGCCAGAGCCCGGAAGTGAAGCAGTTCGGCCGCCAGATCGCTTTCAATGCGCACCCGGAAACCTCACCGGCGTTGCAGAGCGGCGCCAGCCGCGCCGAGGTGCGGCTGGTTCTGGAAACATTGCGGCTGCTGGCTGATCCGGGCTTGCGGGTGAACGCCACCTGCCTGCGCATCCCGGTGTTTTTCGGCACCAGTCTTGCCGTGCAGCTGGAAACTGCCCAGCCGCTGGCGCCGGAAGAGGCGGCCATTACCCTCGCCAATGCCCCGGGCCTGGTGGTCAGCGACGGGCCGCTCGGCGCCACGGCACTGGACGATGCCGTGGGGCAGGACAGCGTACGTGTCAGCCGTGTGCGTGCGGACGTGTCCCGCGAGCAGAGCCTGAATCTGTCACTGGTGGCCGATAACCTGCGCAAGGGCGCCGCCCTCAACTGTGTACAAATTGCCCGATTATTGATAAAAGACCATCTGTGATGGATACTTACTGGCAATATGTGACACAGTTTCTAGGTTTGTGCAGACTGGGAATGCACAATTCGGTGATGCTGGGTGATGACATGCCATGAATCCCTCCGCGGATGGCAGGCATAATAAATAAAGGGTTCAACCATGTTGCGAAGACTTGGGATCGGTTTCACCGCAGTGGCATTGTTTTTGCCAGGGCTGGCGTCGGCGCTTGGTGTCGGGGATTACACGCTCAATTCCTACCTCAATCAGCCGCTGGACATGAAGATCACGTTGCGTGATACCGGCGACCTGAATCAGGAGCAGCTGCTGGTCAGCCTGGCTTCGGATCGCGATTTCGCGGTGGCGGGTGTCGACCGCCAGTCGATGCACAGCGAGCTTCGCTTCGAAGTCAATCTCTCTGAAGACGGCAGCGGGGTGGTGCGTGTTACCACTCGGCAGCCGGTGCGCGAACCCTATCTGAACTTCCTCGTCGAATACCTGTGGCCTACCGGACGCATGTTGCGTGAATACACGGTGCTGCTGGACCCGCCCAGCTATGCGGCGGATCGGCGCAGCAGCCCCCAGGCACCGGCCGCGACGGCCCCGCCAGCGCGCCCGGACCCGGCTCCGCAGCCGCGCCCGCAACCGCGTCCGGAGACCGCGCCCGAGCGTGATACGCCGCGCGTGGCTGCCCCGGCCACGCCGCGCCCGGCAACCCGCGAGCCTGCGACCACGCGCACCCATACGGTTCGTGGTTCCGACACCATGTGGCGCATCGCCCGTGACAACCGGCCCAACGACAGCGTGTCCGTGCAGCAGATGATGATGGTGATCCAGGAGATGAACCCGGATGCCTTCATCAACAATAACGTGAACCTGGTGCGCGAAGGCGCCGTACTGCGCCTGCCCAGCGAAGAAGAGGCCCGCCGCCTCAGCACCCGCGAGGCACTGGCTTCGGTGGCCGAACAGAACCGGCAGTGGCGTGCGCTGCTGGAGGCACGTGGTATCCAGCAGCCTGGCCGACAGCAGCTGGATGGCACACCACGTACCCGTGATACAGATGTAGCGACCACGCGCCCGGATCAGGGCCGCGTGACCCTGGTGGCACCGGACACCGAGGGCAGCGGGGCCGGCACGGGAGCCGGTTCCGCCCGGGCCGGCGACGGCGCCGCACTGGAAAACGAACTGCTGCAACGCGACGAACAGCTCGATCAGATGCGCCGCGAGAATCGCGAACTGGCCGACCGGCTGCGCGACCTCGAAGACCAGGTCAATACCGGTGAGGATATCCTGCGGCTGCGCAACGACCAGATTACCCGCCTGCAGGAAGAGCTGCGCCGCCTGCGGGAAGAGCGCGGCATCGACGCCGACGAAGACGACAGCCTGCTGGCGCCAGTCCCTGCACTGATCGGTGCTGACGAGGCAGACGACGAGGAGCGCAGTGAAGACGCTACCGAGTCGGAGGCACGCATCACCGATGCCGATGACGCCACCCGCGAAGACGAAGACGACGAGGCGGTAGCGGTTGCCCCGGCCACCCCGGCCGAGCGCGAGCGGCCGACCACGCCGCCCCAGACCGCGCCGCCGACCCCGCCACAGCCCTCGCTGATGGACAACCTGCTGGGCAACCCCCTGGTGCTGGCCGGTGCGGCCCTTTTGTTGCTGCTGCTGGTATTGCTGGCGGTATTGCAGCGCCGCCGTCAGCACGCCGCCGCCGGGGCGGACGATGACGCCGAGATGGAAGCCTTCGGTGACGATGACGATTTCCTGCCGGATTTGTCCGCGAGTGATGACGAAGACCCGTTTGCCGACAGCGACGACGGCGCAGACGCGGCGCCCGCGGCCGGTCGCCAGGACCCGCTGGAGCAGGTCGAAGTGTTCATGGCCTATGGCCAGTACCCGCAGGCCACCGCCCATCTGCGCAATGCCATTTCCCAGGAGCCGGGCCGAATTGATCTGAAGAAGCGGCTGCTGGATGTACTGGTCGAGAGCCAGGACAGTGCCGCCTTCGAACAGGAAGCGACCAAGCTCGGTGGTCTGAATGGCGATCTGGACAAGCATATTGCCGCACTGCGCCCCCGGCTGGGTGGCGGTGACACCGCGGCCGACGACGACCTGTCGTTTGACGACCTGGCCATGGACCTGACCGCGCAACCGGCGCCCCGCAACGAGCGTCCGTCGGTCGACAGCGCCGATGACGATATCCTGACGCTGGATGACAGTGCGGATGATGCACAGGACGACGAGATACTGGAGCTGGAAGACAGCCTCGACGATTTCGGTGATTTCGATCTGGATGTGCCGTCCGAGCCTGCCCCGGAAGCCCCGCGCACACCCGCCGCAGCCAGCAACAAGTACAGCATCAACGACAGTGATGAAGAGAGCCTGTCGGACGAAGAAATCTCTGCCAGCCTGAAAGCGGACCCGGTGCTCGAACTCGACACGGGGGCGGGTCTGCTGGATGACGCTGGCGGTGACATGGATTTCGGCGAACTGAAGCTGGATGACGTCAGCGATGAGTTCTCTGGTGTCACGACCGAAACCGCAAGCGTGGACGAGGACGATCTGGATCTGTCACTGGATGATCTGACGCTGGACGAGCCTGCGCCGCGTCCGGCAGCGGATGACAGCCTGAGCCTGGACATGCCGGAGCTGGAGGACATCAGTCTCGAGGATGTCGATCTGGATGACAGCGGTCTGAATGACGAGATTTCGCTGGACGATATCGAGCTGGAGCCTGTTGCATCGCGCGCGGATGATCTGGATGACATCCTGTCTCTGGACGACACGCCGGAACCGGCGCCGCCGGCGGCCAGTACCCCGGCTGTTGAAGCGCCGCGCCCGGCCGCTCCTGCACCGGCGGTTCGCTTGTCGGAGGATGCCGGTCTGGGTGACGACGATGACTTCGATTTCCTCGGCGAAACCGACGAGAACGCGACCAAGCTGGATCTGGCGCGGGCTTACATCGACATGGGCGACACGGATGGTGCCCGCGACATCCTCAACGAGGTGGTCGCTGAGGGCAACGACCAGCAGCAATCCGAAGCGCGGGAGTTGCTGGCCCAGGTGGGCTGATTTCCTGCCTCGGTTGCACGATAAAAAAACCGCCTTCGGGCGGTTTTTTTGTGGATGTGATTCCATTCTTTTTTGGTTGGGTGGTTATGGCCCTCGGGGGGCGGGTAAAGGGTTTCTGGACACGCCGTGAACCCGTCCATGGGGGCTCTCGTTCGGCATCCATGCCTCTCGAAGGTCCAGAAACCCTTTACCCGCCCCCCGAGGGCCGTCACGCGCAGCCCGGTCTTCAAGCTGGCAGACGGTCGATGGTTTTGTTCCTCCAGAACCCTTTATAGCCACCGGACATCAAATCTCGCTGCGGCGTTGAGGCGGGGTGCGCCCTGGAGGGACATCTTTGGCCATGGATGGCCAAAGAAAGAGCGCCCATGGATGGCTTGAGCGTTCCCGGAAGGGCGTACCCCGCCTCAACGCCTCTCTGCTGGAGGGTGACCCTCTTTGCCACGGCGCGTGTGCGATGCAGCCACTCGCCATCATAACAAGCTGCGCTTGCATCCGGCCCGTTGGGGGCTATCCTGTGCAGCCCGTAACTGAACGCGCGCGTGCCCGAGCCCATGACCCGTATTGCCCTTGGTGTTGAATACGACGGTAGCCGCTACCACGGCTGGCAGACACAGCAGCCGGGTGTGGCGTCTGTGCAGTTGGCGGTGGAGCAAGCACTGGGCAAGGTGGCCAATCATCGTGTGGCGCTGAGCTGCGCCGGACGCACCGATGCCGGTGTGCACGCCACCGGGCAGGTGATCCATTTTGACACCGATGCCGAGCGTACCGAGCGGGGCTGGGTGTACGGCGCCAACACCAATCTGCCCCCGGACATTGCCATTCTCTGGGCGAAGCCGGTACCCGAGACGTTTCATGCTCGCTTCGGCGCCCAGGCGCGCCGTTATCGTTACGTGATCTATAACGACCCGATCCGTCCGGCGCTGTTCAACCGGCAGATCACCTGGAACTACCGGCCCCTGGACGTCGAGCGCATGCGTGCCGCGTTGCCCGCCTTGCGGGGCACCCACGATTTTACCTCTTATCGCGGTATCGCCTGCCAGGGCAAGTCGCCCATCAAGACATTGCATCGGCTGGAACTGTACCAGCGGGGGCCATTGATCGTGCTGGAGGCGGAGGCGAATGCCTTTCTGATGCATATGGTGCGCAACATTGCAGGTGTGCTCATGGCCATCGGCTGTGGCAAGAAGTCGCCGGAATGGGCCGGTGAAGTCCTGGCGGCCCGGGATCGTCGGCAGGGCGGCGTGACGGCGCCGCCGTTCGGGCTGTATCTGGTGGGGGTGACCTACGACAGTGACTTTGCCTTGCCGACGCGGCGCCTGGGGCCGCAGTGGCTGCCGGACGATCTGGATGGCGGGTAGCGCTGCTGCCGTTACGCTCTGCTCACCGAATTTTGTTATCATCGGGCAAGCCGCTGGCGCCACAGGTGCCGGGCGCCCACCGTCGGAGACGTCTTTTGTTTCGCACCCGCACCAAGATCTGTGGCATTACCCGGCCGGAAGACGCGCTCAGCGCAGCGCAGGCGGGGGCAGATGCTGTCGGGCTGGTGTTTCACCCGCCCAGCCCTCGCGCCGTCAGTGCCGAGACGGCGGCGGGGCTGTGTGCCGTGTTGCCGCCGTTTGTCACCAGTGTCGGGCTGTTTGTGGATTGGCCCGCAGCACAGGTGCAGGACCTGCTGGCGCGGGTGCCGCTGGACATGCTCCAGTTCCATGGTGAGGAAACGCCGGACTATTGCGCCAGCTTCGGGCGGCCCTGGTTCAAGGCGCTGGCCATGCGCGACGGGCTGGACCCGGCGCGCGAAGCGCAGCGTTACGCCGAGGCCGGCGCGCGCGGCATCCTGCTGGATGCCTGGGTGCCGGGCCTGCCGGGCGGCACGGGCGCGACCTTCGACTGGGGGCGGATTCCGGCGTCCATGCCATTGCCCCTGATTCTGGCGGGCGGCCTGACGCCTGCCAATGTGGCCGTGGCGGTGCAGCAGGTACAGCCCTGGGCCGTGGATGTCAGCGGCGGTGTCGAGGCGCATGATGCGACAGGCAGCGCGTGCAAGGGCATCAAGAGCGCCACGGCGATCAACGCCTTCATAGAGCAGGTTGCCACGGCAGCCAACGCGAGGAGTAGCAGGTGACAGAACGTCCCGATTATGCAGCCTTTCCCGACCCGCGTGGGCACTTCGGTGCTTACGGTGGCCGGTTCGTGTCCGAGACCCTCATGGCGGCACTGGCCGAGCTGGAAGACACCTATGTCCAGCTACGTGATGACCCCGTGTTCCGGGCTGATTTCGATCGTGATATGGCGCACTACGTGGGTCGTCCGTCGCCGCTGTATCTGGCAGAACGCTGGTCGAAGAAACTGGGTGGGGCGCAGATCTTTCTCAAGCGCGAAGATCTGAATCACACCGGCTCGCACAAGGTGAACAACACCATCGGTCAGGCGCTGCTGGCGAAGCACATGGGCAAGCCGCGGGTGATTGCCGAGACCGGGGCGGGCCAGCACGGTGTGGCCACCGCCACGGTGGCGGCGCGGCTCGGGCTCAAGTGCCAGATCTATATGGGCGCTGAGGACGTCGAGCGGCAGAAGCTGAATGTGTTTCGCATGAAGTTGCTGGGCGCAGAAGTGATTCCGGTCACTTCGGGTTCGGCCACGCTCAAGGACGCCATGAACGAGGCCATGCGTGACTGGGTGACCAACGTTGATGATACCTATTACATCATTGGCACCGTGGCCGGGCCGCATCCGTATCCGACGCTGGTGCGTGATTTCCATTGCATCATCGGTCGCGAAGCGCGCGCCCAGCATCTGGAGCAGACCGGGCGCCTGCCGGATGCGCTGGTGGCCTGTGTGGGCGGTGGCTCCAACGCCATCGGCCTGTTCCATCCGTTCCTGAATGACGACAGCGTTGCCATGTATGGCGTGGAAGCCGGTGGTGACGGTCTGGAGACGGGCCGTCATGCGGCGCCGTTGTCAGCGGGACGTCCCGGGGTGCTGCACGGCAACCGGACCTATCTGATGGAAGATGCTGACGGCCAGATCATCCATACGCATTCGGTGTCTGCCGGGCTGGATTATCCCGGTGTCGGCCCCGAGCATGCCTGGCTGAAGGACATCGGGCGGGTGCAGTATGTGGCGGCCACGGACAAGGAAGTGCTGGCGGCGTTCCACGAACTGACGCGGACCGAGGGCATCATGCCGGCCCTGGAAACGGCACATGCCGTGGCCTATGCCGCCAAGCTGGCGCCGACCATGTCGCCGCAGCAGAGCATCATCATCAACCTGTCCGGGCGGGGCGACAAGGACATCCATACTGTCGCCGCCATGGAAGGTCAGTAATTCATCCCGAGGAGTTTCAGGTGAGTCGTATTGCAGGTTGTTTTGCCGCACTCGCGGCGCAGGGGCGCAAGGCACTGATTCCCTATGTGACGGCGGGTGATCCGTCCGCATCGGTGACGGTGCCCCTGATGCACGCCATGGTGGAGGCGGGTTCCGACATCATCGAGCTGGGCATGCCGTTTTCCGATCCGATGGCCGATGGCCCGGTGATTCAGCTCGCCTGTGAGCGGTCGCTGGCCGCCGGGACGACCTTGCTGGGTGTCCTCGACATGGTGCGCCAGTTCCGTCAGGACAACGACACCACGCCGGTGGTCCTGATGGGCTACCTCAATCCGGTGGAAGCCATGGGTTACGAGGTGTTCGCGGAGCGGGCGGCGGCGGCGGGTGTCGACGGCGTTCTGCTGGTGGACTTGCCGCCAGAAGAGGCGGTCGAGATGGCACCGCTGTTTGATCAGCATGGTCTGGACCGGGTCTTTCTGCTGGCGCCGACCACCACCGAAGCGCGTATGCAGACCATCGCCGAGGCCGGTACGGGTTACCTGTACTACGTCTCTCTCAAGGGCGTGACCGGTTCCGCGTCGCTGAATGCCGAGGAAGTCGCGGCCAAGGTGGAAACAATTCGCAAACATGCGAAATTGCCCATCGGGGTCGGCTTTGGTATCAAGGACGCTGCATCGGCACAGGCGGTCTCGCGGGTTGCCGATGGGGTTGTGGTGGGCAGCGCGCTGGTTCAGCGTATCGCCGATCATGCACAGCAGCCGGAGGCGATTCCGGCGCAGGTAGCGGGTCTGCTGGCGGAAATGCGTGCCGCCATGGACCAGAGCGAATAAGGCGAAGCGAAGCATGAGCACAAATAACTGGCTGGAAAAGATTCTCCCCGCCATCCGCCGCACCGGCGAAGATCGCCGGGCCAGCGTACCGGAAGGCCTGTGGCGCAAGTGCCCGCGCTGCGACGGGGTCTTGTACCGGCCGGAGCTTGAGCGCAATCTGGATGTGTGTCCCAAATGCGACCATCACATGCGTATCGGTGCCCGCAAGCGCCTCAAGCTGTTCCTGGATGACAGCCCGCAGGCGGAAATCGGGGCAGAGCTGATACCGGTGGACCGGCTCAAGTTCAAGGATTCGAAGAAGTACAAGGATCGTCTGAACGCGGCACAGAAGGCGACCGGTGAAGGGGATGCCCTGATCGTGATGCGCGGCAAGCTCAAGACCTTGCCGCTGGTGGCGTGCGCCTTCGAGTTCAACTTCATGGGCGGTTCCATGGGGTCTGTGGTCGGGGCCCGGTTTGTCCGCGCCGTGGATGTCTGTCTGGAACGGCGTATTCCACTGGTCTGTTTCGCGGCCAGTGGCGGTGCGCGGATGCAGGAAGCGCTGTTCTCGCTGATGCAGATGGCCAAGACCAGCGCCGCGTTGCAACGCATGCGCGAAGCCGGTTTGCCGTTCATTTCGGTGATGACCGATCCGGTTTATGGCGGGGTATCGGCGTCGCTGGCAATGCTGGGCGACATCAACGTGGCCGAGCCCAACGCGCTGATCGGTTTTGCCGGCCCGCGGGTGATCGAGCAGACCGTGCGACAGAAGCTTCCCGAAGGTTTCCAGCGTAGTGAATTCCTGCTGGATCATGGCGCCATCGACATGATCGTTCACCGGCATGAGATGCGCGATACGCTACATCGTGTGCTGGCCAGCATGATGCATGCGCCGCCCGCCGAAGCGGAAAGCGCCTGACTTGACGCCCCTCCCATGAGCCGGTGCTTGCCATGAATCGCTCGCTGGCCGATTGGCAGGCCCATATCGAATCGCTGCACCATCGCGAGATCGAGATGGGCCTTGATCGTTTGACCATGGTGGCCGCGCGGCTGCAACTGCTGAAACCGGCCATGCCCGTGATCACTGTCGCCGGTACCAACGGCAAGGGGTCGACGGTGGCGTTGCTGGATGCGCTGGCGCGCGATCACGGCCTGCGCACCGGTGTCTATACTTCCCCGCATATCCTGCGTTTCAACGAGCGCGTCCGTGTCGACGGCCATGAGGCCGACGACGCGCTGCTGTGCCGCGCCTTCGAAGCGGTCGACGCCGCCCGGGGCGAGGTGCCGTTGACCTACTTCGAGTTCACCACCCTGGCGGCGTTCTGGGTATTCCGCTGCGAGGCACCGGATCTGCTGATTCTGGAAGTGGGCCTGGGTGGCCGCCTGGATGCGGTCAATCTGGTGGATGCGGATGTGGCCATCATTACCTCTGTGGGGCTGGATCACACTGACTGGCTGGGCGATACCCGGGAGCTGATTGCGGCGGAGAAAGCGGGCATCCGGCGCCGCGGGCGACCGCTGCTGTATGGCGAGCGAGACATGCCGGCGGTGATCGCCACGCTGGCCGACGCTGATCAGGTGCCGTTGTGGCGTGCGGGTGACGTGTTCGGTGGCGAGCCGGGGCAGATCTGGTGGCGCCAGGAAGAGGCCACCCTCAGATTGCCGCTGGCCCATGTCTGGCTGGGCGAGGATAATCTCGCCGCTGCCGTGCAGGCGCTGGTGCTGCTCGGGCATGCGCCCGTGCCCGAGCGGATTGCGGCCGTGGCGACGGAACTGCGTTTGCCGGGGCGCTGTCAGCATCTGCGGCGCGCGGGCGTCGACTGGTATCTGGATGTTGGCCACAATCGGGAGGCGCTGGCACGCTTTCTGGCTCGCGTTCCTGCGGCTGCCGGTGGTCGTACCCTGGCCGTATGTGCCATGCTCGCGGACAAGCCGGTGGCGGCGCTGACGCCGTTTCACGGGCAGGTGGATGAATGGTTTCTGGCCGATCTGGCCGGCCCCCGGGGTGGCTCGGCCGAGCGGTTGGCGGCGGCGGTGGCCCCCGCGCGCTGCCACGCCACGGTCGAGGCCGCCGTGGAGGCGGCGTTGCGGGCAGCGTCGCCCGGCGACCGTGTTCTGGTATTCGGATCTTTTTATACGGTGGCGGAGGCTACTCCGGTGCTTTCCCGGAATGCTCTCCCGGAATCCTGAGGCAGACTGATGGATAAACAGCTCAGGCAGCGTATTGTCGGTGCCATTCTGTTGCTGCTGCTGGCGGCAATCGTCACCCCGTTTCTGCTGCGCAGCCCCGAGCAGGTTCGTGTGGCCCTGGATATGGAACTGCCGACGCCGCCGGCCTCCCCGGCGATGCCGATTGTGCCGGCGGTCAGCGATGAGGAGGTGGCCGAGGCGGAGCTGCGCATCGATGAGGAGCGCGACCAGGTGCGGCGCGATGGTGAGCAGGCGCTGGCCGTGGTGCCGGACCCCGCTCATGAGGATGAGCACGAGGCCGGGGAGGGGGAGACGATCCGCGAGCCCGTGGCCGCTGAACCGGAAGACGATCCGCCCCTGAGTGGCTGGGCAGTGCAGGTGGGCAGTTTCAGTCGCGCCGAGGGCGCAGCGGAACTGGCCGCTGCGCTGCGTGATGCAGGCTATCGGGCGTTCACCCAACCGTTCGAACAGGGGGAACAGCGCCTGCACCGGGTCTATCTGGGGCCTGAACTGCAACGTGATCGGGCGGCGGCCCTGCGTGAGCGGATTGCCGCTGACGAGGCCTTCGCCCTGCAAGGCCTGGTGGTCTCCCTGGGGCCTTGAACCCGCCCGCCACAGGCCTGCCCGGATCACGCCGGAAACCGGTTTCCGGCGTGGGCAAGCCGCTTCGCCTCTGCTACCATTCGCGTCCTCATCAACGGGTAGGCCTATGAACCTGGCGGACGGGGTAATTCTCTTCATCATTGCCGTGTCGGCGCTGATCAGTGTGCGACGCGGGTTCATGCGCGAAGCCTTTTCCCTGGTCACCTGGGTGGCCGCGTTCATCATCGCCCGGTTGTTCGGGCCGGGCCTTGAGGTCATGCTGGAACCTTCTATCGAGACGCCGAGTATCCGTATGGCGGTGGCGTTCGGTTCCCTGTTTGCCGCGACGCTTGTTGTGGGCGCGCTGATCAATCATTTGCTGGGTGAACTGGTGCGTGTCACTGGCCTCAGCGGCACCGACCGCCTGTTTGGCATGGTCTTTGGTGCAGTACGTGGCATGGTCGTGGTGATCGTGCTGGTGGCCCTGGCAGGGCCGATGTTTGTGGACGATGTGTGGTGGCAGCAGTCGGTGCTGGTGCCACAGTTCGCCATGATGGAAGACTGGTCGCGACAGATGGCCTCCGCGTTCATCGAATTCGTGACCCGTTTCGGATAATGTTTTTCAGTCAATTGCAGAGGAACCGAGCATGTGCGGCATAGTGGGCATTGTCGGGCACTCGAACGTGAATCAGAGCATCTATGATGCCCTGACCGTTCTCCAGCATCGTGGCCAGGATGCCGCGGGGATCGTCACCTGCGACGGCGACCGTCTGTTCCTGCGCAAGGACAATGGCATGGTGCGGGACGTGTTCCGCAACCGGCACATGCGCCGTCTGGTGGGCAACATGGGGATCGGTCACGTGCGTTACCCCACGGCGGGCACCTCGAGCTCGGCCGAAGCGCAGCCGTTCTACGTCAATTCCCCTTACGGGATCACGCTGGCGCATAACGGGAACCTGACCAATTCCAATGCCCTGGCGGAAGACATCTTTCGCGCCGACCTGCGTCATATCAACACGACGTCCGATTCGGAGGTGCTGCTCAACGTGTTCGCCCATGAGTTGCAGTCGCTGGGCAAGCTGGTGCCGGGGCCGGAGGATATCTTTGCCGCCGTGCGGCGCGTGCATGAGCGCGTCGAGGGCGCCTACGCCGTGGTGGCCATGATTACCGGCTACGGCATCCTGGCGTTCCGTGATCCCTACGGTGTGCGGCCGGTCTGTTATGGCAAGCGCGAAACAGCGCAGGGCACGGAGTACATGGTGGCCTCGGAGAGTGTGGCGCTGTCGGCCCTGGGCTTTCACCTGGAGCGCGATCTGGCGCCGGGTGAGGCCATCTACATCACTGATGAGGGTGTTCTGCATACCCAGCAATGTGCTGCGCACACGCAGCTGTCGCCGTGTATCTTCGAGCAGGTCTATCTGGCCCGTCCGGATTCCATCATTGATGATATCTCGGTCTACAAGGCGCGCCTGCGTATGGGCGAGAAGCTGGCCGAGAAGATCCGCCGCGAATGGCCGAACCACGATATCGATGTGGTGATCCCGATTCCCGACACCAGCCGCACATCGGCCCTGCAACTGGCCAATACGCTGGATGTGAAGTACCGCGAAGGCTTCATCAAGAACCGTTATATCGGCCGTACGTTCATCATGCCGGGTCAGCAGCAGCGCAAGAAGTCGGTGCGCCAGAAGCTCAATGCGATCGAGCTGGAATTCAGCGGCAAGAATGTGCTGCTGGTGGATGATTCGATTGTGCGGGGCACCACCTGCAACGAGATCATCCAGATGGCCCGCGAGGCGGGCGCGCGCAAGGTGTACTTTGCCTCGGCGGCCCCGCCGGTGCAGTATCCGAATGTGTATGGCATCGACATGCCGGCGGCAAAGGAACTGATTGCCCATGGCCGCACGGTGGAAGAGGTCTGCGAACTGATCGGGGCTGACCGCCTGATCTATCAGGACCTTGACGATCTGATCGAAGCCTGCCGCGAGGGCAATCCCGCCGTGGAGCAGTTCGAGTGCTCGGTGTTTGACGGCAATTATCTGGCGGGCAACATCAATCGCGACTACCTCGACTATCTCGAGCAACTGCGCAATGATGCCGCCAAGCGTGACAGCAATCGTCAGCGCAACGCTGCCCTGGCTGAAAACGGGGTAATCGACCTGCACAATGCTGAATAAGTGCAGCTGAACAAGTGCAGCAACATCAAGCAGAGGAGTGGGTGATGTCGGACAGGCCGTTACCGGATGATCTTGGTATTGATACCCTGGCGATCCGGGCGGCGCAGTTGCGCACGGATGAAATGGCGCACTCTGATCCGGTCTTCCTGACCTCCAGCTTTGTCTACGAAACGGCGGCCCAGGCCGCTGCGCGCTTCTCCGGTGAGGAGCCGGGGAACGTCTATTCCCGCTTTACCAATCCGACGGTGCGTGCCTTCGAGCAACGCCTGGCGGCGCTGGAGGGTGGCGAACAATGTGTGGCGTTTGCCTCGGGTATGGCGGCCATCACGGCCACCTTCATGGCGCTGCTGTCGCCGGGCGATCATATCGTCAGTTCCCGTGGCGTGTTCGGCACCACCCACGTGGTGTACGACAAGTATCTGCGCAAGTTCGGCATCGACACCACGCTGGTGGACCTGGCCGATCTGGAGGCCTGGCGTGCGGCGATCCGCCCGCAAACCCGATTCCTCTATCTGGAAACGCCATCGAATCCGCTGGCGGAAGTGGGCGATATCGCCGCGCTGGCCGAACTGGCCCACGCGCATGGTGCCGAGTTGATCGTGGACAACTGCTTCTGCACCCCGGCACTGCAACGGCCGCTGGACCTGGGCGCCGACTTCATCATTCACAGTGCCACCAAATATCTGGACGGGCAGGGCCGTTGCCTCGGCGGCGCCGTGATCGGCCCGGCAGCGCGCATGACCGAGGTCTACAGTTTCCTGCGCAGCACCGGTGCCAGCATGAGCCCGTTCAATGCCTGGGTGTTCCAGTCCGGACTGGAAACCCTGTCGCTGCGCATGCAGGCCCATTCCCGCAATGCGCTGGGCATGGCGGAGTGGCTCGCGCAGCAGCCGGGCATCGCTCGCGTTCATTACGCGGGCCTCACGTCGCATCCGCATCATGAACTGGCGGCGCGCCAGCAAAGCGGCTTTGGCGGTGTCCTGTCCTTCGAGGTGGAAGACAGCGATGGGCAGCGCGACCGGCAGGCGGCATGGCGGTTTATCGATGCGACACGACTGGTCTCCATCACGGCCAATCTGGGCGATGTAAAGACCACCATCACGCACCCGGGTTCGACCACCCATGCCCGGGTCAGCGACGACGAAAAACGCCGCAGCGGCATCAGCGAAAACCTGATCCGTCTTGCCGTGGGCCTGGAGGCGCTCGATGACCTCAAGGCCGACATGGTGCGCGGCCTTCAGGCCCTGGGACATACCTCGAGGGTCTGAGCGCTACCATTCATTTCCGGGGGATCCCGATGCAGAAACTGACGGACGCACTGACCCGTGTCGGCAACATCGTGCTGGGAAAGGAAGAACAGGTGCGCCTCGCCGTGGCCTGTATGTTGTCACGCGGCCACTTGCTGATCGAAGACCTGCCCGGTATGGGCAAGACCACGCTGGCGCATGCGCTGGCACGTATATTTTCTCTCGATTATCAACGGGTGCAGTTCACCAGCGACATGTTGCCCGCCGACATTCTCGGCGTGTCGGTTTTCAACGCCGATACGCGTGAATTCGTGCTGCGCCAGGGCCCCGTGTTTACCCAGCTGCTGCTGGCCGACGAGATCAACCGGGCTACGCCGAAAACCCAGAGCGCGTTGCTGGAAGCCATGGAAGAGCGCCAGGTCACTCTGGATGGCAGCACACGTCCCTTGCCGCAACCCTTCTTCGTCATCGCCACCCAGAATCCGGTGGACCAGGGCGGCACCTTCCCGCTGCCTGAATCGCAACTTGACCGTTTTCTCATGCGCATCAGTCTGGGCTATCCGGCGCCGGATGCCGAGCGTGCCCTGCTGCGTGCCGGTGACCTGCGCGAGCGCGCGCTGGATCTGGCGCCCGCGTTGAGTGTTGAGGACCTGCAGGCGCTGATGGCCGAGGTGGGCGAGGTGCACGCGTCCGACGATCTGCTGGATTACGTGCAGCGCTTGCTGGAGCACAGCCGCAGTTGTGGCCTGTTCGTGGCCGGTTTGTCACCGCGTGCCGGGCTGGGCATGCTCCGCGCCGCGCGTGCCTGGGCGTTGCTCGACGGGCGGCGTTATGTGATTCCCGAAGACGTGCAGGCCGTATTCAGGCCGGTGTGCGAGCATCGGCTGCAGTCTGTCTCGGGCGCTTCCGCAGGCAGTGCCAGCCGCCTGCTGGAGGCCGTGCCGGTGGTGCGCTGATGGCTGGCGCGCTGCGCAGGGCCTACCGCCGCTGGCTCGACCGGCGCATGCCGGGGGCGCGGCAGCAGCGGCTGAACCAGCGCCGTATCTTCATCCTGCCGACGGGCTATGGCCTGCTCTTTCTGGTGATTGCCGCCGCGCTGTTTGTGGGGGGCATCAACTACGAAAACAATCTGATCATGGCACTGGCCTTTCTCATGGCCAGCCTGTTCATGATCGCCATCCTGCACACCTTTCGTAATCTCTCCGGGCTGGTGCTGCGGGCGGGCCAGCAGGCGCCGGGTTTTGCTGGTGGGGAAGGGGCGCTCGAGATCGTGCTGCACGCTGGCGACCGCCATGCCCACACCGGTTTGTGGCTGCATTACCCCGGCGTGCCCGCCGAGGAAGTATCGGTCGCGCCCGGCGAGGAAAAATCCCTGTGGCTGACGGTGCGGCTGCGCCGACGTGGCTATAACGCACCGGGCCGCCTGCGGGTCGAGAGCCGCTACCCGCTCGGGTTGTTGCGCGCCTGGAGCGTGCTGGATATGGCGCACACCTGCCTGGGCTGGCCGCGCCCCATGCCCAGCGACCTGTGCCCTGCGGGTGGCGGCGAGGAGCGCAGCGGCGCGCACCGGGCACGCCAGCGTGGCAGTGAGGATTTTCAGGGCCTGCGAAGTTACCAGCTCGGTGACTCGCCGCGCCAGGTGGACTGGAAAGCCTATGCCGGCGGGCGCGGCCTGTTCAGCAAGGATTTTTCTGATCCCCAGGAAGGCTGGTTGTGGCTGGAGTGGGAGCGCTTGCCCGGCCTGGATATCGAGACCCGGTTGTCGCGACTGGCCTGGTGGGTGCTGGCCCTGGAGCAACGCCAGCAGCGCTATGGGCTGCGCTTGCCCGAAGGCGAACTGGCGCCCGGCAGCGGGGCCGACCAGCAACGCCAGGCGCTGGACCGCCTGGGCCGCCATGGTGAGCCGGAGCAGGGGGGCTGATGCGCGTCTATCAGGTGCCACACCATACCTTCTGGCTGCTGACCCTGGGTACCTTCCTGGCGGCGCTGCCGCATCTGTGGATGGGGCCGCTCTGGTTGCAGCTGCTCATTCCCGCGCTGCTGGTGGCGCGTGTGCTGGTGCAGCGTGGTCGCCTGCGCATGCCCGGGCGCAGCATCCGCGTATTGCTGCTGGGCGGCATTGTTGCCGGTACGGTGTACAGCCATGGCACCATCGCCGGTCCCGAGGCCGGGGCCTGCCTGCTGGTGGCGGCGTTCGGCCTCAAGCTGCTGGAGATGTTCCGGCTGCGCGACGCCTATGTGCTGCTGGTGCTGGGCTATTTCGTGCTGGCCACCACCTTCCTGTTCTATCAGGGGCCGCTGGCGGCGTTCTATGTGCTGCTGGCGATGCTGTTGCTGACAGCGGCGCTGGTGGGCATCAACAAGCCGGAAACGCGGGCCCGGGCCAGTGCCCATGTCCGCCTGGCCAGCGTGATGTTGCTGCAGGCCTTGCCGCTGATGCTGCTGCTGTTCGTGCTGGTGCCCCGTGTCGGGCCCCTGTGGGCGCTGGAGATACGCCAGGAGCAGGCGCGTACCGGCATGTCCGATTCCATGGCACCGGGGGAGGTGAGCCACCTGACCCAGTCTGCCGAACTCGCCTTCCGGGTCGAGTTCGACGGCGAGGTGCCGCCGCCAGCGGCGCGCTACTGGCGCGGGCTCACGTACTCCTGGTTCGATGGCCGCCGCTGGAGCCAGGCCTCGCCCCGGGAGATACCCCGTGACGAACTGGTGCAGTTTGCCCAGGGGCCGGGCAACCGGGGGCCAGCGAATACCTGGTACCCGGGGCTCAGCGTGGCGCGCGAACAGGTGCCCGGCCCGGTATACCGCTATCGCGTGGTGCAGGAACCGAGCCGACGTCCGTGGCTGTATGCGCTGGCGGTGCCCTTTGCCGAGCAGCGCGATATCGGCCTGGTGCGGGATTTTCGTCTGGTGCGCGATGCGGACCTGGAGCAGCGCTACGCGTACACCGTTACCAGCTACCCCTTGCTTAAGGCCGCCATGCCGTTGCCGGACTGGGAGCGTGATTTCAATCTCTCGCTGCCGGAGTCCGGTAATGGCCGCAGCCGCCTGCTGGCGGAAGACTGGTTCCGGCGGGCCGAGGGAGACCCGCGCCGGTATGCCGAGCGTATCCTGCGCTGGTTCCGTGAAGAGGCATTCTTCTACACCCTCGAACCGCCCTTGCTGCGCGGCGACACGGTGGACGCTTTCCTGTTTGATTCCCGGCGCGGCTTCTGCGAGCACTATGCGTCGGCGTTCGCCTACCTGATGCGGGCCGCCGGTGTGCCCGCGCGCATCGTGGCGGGCTACCAGGGCGGCGAACTGAATCCGATGGGCAATCATTTGCGTGTGCACCAGTACCACGCCCATGCCTGGGTCGAGATATGGATCGAGGGTGAGGGCTGGGTGGAGTACGACCCCACTGGCGCGGTGGCGCCGGAGCGCATCGAACAGGGGATGGAACCCTTCCGCGACGGGGGCGGGGGCGGTTTGCAGAACCTGTTTGGCGGCCGTGGTGGCAGCCACCCGATGCTGGCGCGGCTGCGTAACAGCCTGGATTACATTCAGTTCAGCTGGCAGAAATGGGTGCTCGGTTACGATGAAACGGCCCAGTTGGCGTTTCTGGAACGCTGGCTGGGGGAAATATCGCCCTGGCGCCTGGCCCAGGCGTTGCTGATCGGCATGCTGATCCTGCTGCTGCCGGTGGCGTTGTGGGTCCTGTTGCGCCAGCGTGGCCCGGCCCGGTCACCCCTGCAGCGGGAATACCACGCCATGGGACGCCAGTTGCGGCGTGCCGGTTTGCCTCAGCCGGAGCATTTGCCGCCGCGTGAACTGGCGCAGCGGGCCGGGCAATTATGGCCTGCGGTGGCTGATGACATGCGCCGCTGGGCAGGGCTCTATGAACAGGCGGCCTATGCTGGCGACGAGGCCACAGACTGCCGCCGTCAATTGCGCCGCTTGCGTCGTCAGTTGCGCTGGCGTCTGCGCCGCGCCGGCACACCGGCGGGGTAGTCATTTATCGCGATAATGTTCCCTTCTGCCTGGCCGACGAGGCTGGCATGCTGTGGCGCGTTTCTGCGCCACCGTGAATCATAACAAGGAGATACCATCATGCCGGGGAGACCGCTGCTGCTGGCTGCCATGCTGTCCTTTACTGTTTCTGCCCAGGGCATGGGCCTGTCCGAGGCGTTCGATCTGGCCACGGAATTCGATCCCGCCATTCCCCAGTCGCTGGCCATTTACGAAGCCGACCGGCTGCGCGGTCGCCAGGTCAGTGGCAGCCTGCGTCCGTCGCTGAATGCGTTTGGCAGTGCTGCCGTGGGTCGGGCACGGGTCGAGAGTAATGTGTTCCCCGGTGGTGAGGACGAGGGCAACGTGTACAACGCGGGGGTCGAGCTACGGCAACCGCTCTATCGGCGTGACTGGTCGGCCCGCGGCCGCCAGGCCGAGGCGCTCGACCGTCTGGCGGACATCGGTCGCGAGGACCGTATCCAGTTGTTGATCCTGCGCGTGGCCGAGCGCTATTTCGGCGTTCTGGAAGCGCGTGATGGCCGCGCTCTGGCGCTGCTGGAGCAGGATGCGCTGGACAAGGCGCTGGACGATACCCGTAATCGCGCTGAAGCCGGGGTGGTGGCGCGCACCGAACTGACCGAGGCCCGTGCCCGCGCTGACCTGGCCCGGGCCCGGACGATCCGTGCGGAAGCGGCACTGGACGCCGCCCAGGATGCCCTCAATGAAATTACCAATAACGGCTACGCCGAGCTGCCGTCCCTGGGGCGTGATACCGCATTGCCACCTCTGATGCCGGCGACGGCGCAGGACTGGCTGGACACCTCGCGCCGTCACAGCCTGGTGCTGCTGCAGGCGCAACAGAATCTGGTCAATGCCGAGTCCGAGCTGGCGGCGCGGCGCTCCGATTACACGCCAACGCTGGATGCCGTGGCGGGGTACAACTATGCCGACACCCGGGACTTTGCCGATGGTCTGGAGCGGCGTGAGGCCAGTGTCGGGATCGAATTGCAGGTGCCGCTGTATCAGGGCGGCGTCAGCCGGGCGCGCGGGCGGGAAGCCAGTTTCCGTGCCGAGGCGGCCCGTGCCGAGCTGGCCAGACTGACGCTGGAAACAGATCGTCGTATTCGCCAGCTGTTCCGCGGCGTGCAGGCCGACCTGCTGGAAGTGGATGCCCTGCGGCGTGGTGAAGAGTCCGCCGCCGAGGCGCTGGAGGCGACCCGCCACGGTTACGAGGCGGGCACCCGTACCATTCTTGATCTGCTGGATGCCGAAGCACGTCTGGCGGAAGCGCGGCGAGGTTTTTCCGCTGCCCGCTATCAGTACCTGGTCAACCTGCTGAACCTGCGTTACGAGGCGGGGGTGCTGGCTGCCGACGACCTGCGCAATCTCGACAGCCTGCTGGACCCGGCCTGAATGGCCTGATCGGGGGTAATCAGCGATACAGGCACAGGTAGGCGGTATCCACGGCCACCTTGAGCTGGAAGCGGCTGTTGGCGGGCACCTCGAACGTCTCGCCGGCAGCGAAGGTCTGCCAGTCGTCGGCGCCGGGCAAGTGCACCGTCAGTGCACCACTGACGACCTGCATGATTTCGTGCTGGCTGGTGCCGAACTCGTACTCGCCGGGGGCCATGACACCGACCGTGGCGGGCAGGGTCTCGGTCTGGAAGGCAATGGAGGCCACCTGGCCGTCAAAATACTGGTTTACCTTGAACATGGTTGCTCCGCATCAAAAAAGACGCGCGAGTATCGCATGCCCCCGGGCGCCCTCGCCAGCGGCGCGCAAGCGGTGAAATCCGCTACACTCTGCCGCGTTGCAGCCAGCGGAGACCAGGGTGTCCCTCCCTATAGATGACGTGTTGCCGGCATTGGCAGAAGCCTTGCAGACGCATGATGCCGTGGTGTTGCAGGCGCCGCCGGGCGCGGGCAAGACCACGCGGGTGCCGCTGGCGCTGCTCGACGCACCCTGGCTGGCCGGGCAACGCATCCTGATGCTTGAACCTCGCCGTCTGGCGGCCCGTGCGGCGGCCACCTTCATGGCCCGGCAATGTGGCGAAACCGCCGGGCACACCGTTGGCTACCGGACCCGGCTGGACACCCGCATCGGACCCTCGACCCGGATCGAGGTGGTGACCGAGGGGGTGCTGACCCGCATGCTGCAGCAGGACCCGATGCTGGACGGCTACGGCGTGCTGATCTTTGATGAATTCCACGAGCGTTCCTTGCAGGCGGATCTGGGGCTGGCGCTGGCGCGGGAGGCGCAACAGGCCTTGCGGCCGACGCTGCGCCTGCTGGTGATGTCAGCGACGCTGGACGGCGAGCGCATTGCCGCGTTGCTGGATCAGGCGCCGATCATCATCAGCGCCGGACGTCAGTACCCGGTGACGCTGCGCTACAGCGCGCCGGGGCGCACGCCCTGGCTGGATCATGCGGCCCGGGAAATCCGCCAGTTACTGGGTACCGACTCCGGCAGCGTCCTGGTGTTTCTGCCTGGAGCAGGGGAAATTCGCGCCTTGCAGGCTCGCCTTGAGGAGGGGCTGCCCGAGGATGTGCAGCTGCGACCGTTGGCGGGCACGCTGAGCCAGGCCGACCAGGACGCGGCCATAGCGCCACCGCCGCCGGGCCAGCGCAAGCTGGTATTGACCACCGCCATTGCCGAGACCTCCCTGACCATCGAGGGGGTGCGCACCGTGGTGGACTGCGGTTGGTCACGACGCCCGCATTATGATCCCGGTTCCGGGCTGACGCGGCTGCTGACCGAACGCGTGTCTGCAGCGGCGGCGACCCAGCGGGCGGGGCGCGCGGGCCGCCTGAGTGCCGGGCAGTGCCTGCGCCTGTGGCCCGAGTCGGAGCGCCTGGCGGCCTTTGCGCCCGCTGAAATCAATCATGCTGATCTGACGGATCTGGCCCTGGAGCTGGCCGCCTGGGGAGCCACCGATCCGGCCACGCTGATCTGGCTGGACCCGCCGCCACAGGCCGCGCTGGCCCGCGCGGTCGCTCTGCTGCGAGCCTTGGGCGCCCTCGATGCACAGGGCCGCATGACCCGCCATGGGCAGGCCCTGCAGGGGGTGCCCTTGCCCGCGCGGCTGGGGCACCTGCTGTTGACCGGGCAAGCGCAAGGCCATGGGCGTCAGGCGGCGGAGCTGGCGGCGCTGCTCAGTGAGCGGGACCTGTTCAGCGGTGCGCTCGCGCGCCAGCAGGGCGCTGACCTGCTCCGGCGCTGGCAGGCACTGCACGGTGCGGCCCCGGCCGGGGTATCTCGCGCGGCGCTGGATCGGGTGCGCGCCCTGGCACGTCGCCTGGCGAAGGGGCAGACGGAGACGGCCCCGCCGACCGAGGCGCTTGTCGGGGAATGGCTCGCCCGGGCCTGGCCTGATCGCGTTGCCCAGCGGCGCGGGCAGGGCGGTCGCTTTCTGCTGAGTAACGGCCGGGGTGCCTGGTTGCCCGAGGAGGATCCGCTGGCGGCGGCAGACTATCTGGTGGCGGTGGAACTGGATGGTGAGGCGCGGGAAGCGCGTATCTTCCTGGCGGTGGCCGTGTCCGAGGCGGCGCTACGGGAGGCCTGTGCTGACGCGCTGGTGCGCCGTGCGCAGGTGGCGTGGGATGCGCGGCAGGGACTGGTGCGTGCAGAGACGGTCGAGCAGTTGGGCGCGCTGGTGCTGCGCAGGATGCCGCTGCCGCAGCCGGAGCCTGCGGCTGTGGCGGAGGCGCTGCTGACCGGCATCCGCGAGGCAGGACTGGCGGTGCTGCCATGGACGCCGGATTTACGCCAGTGGCAGGCGCGGGTGCTGTTGCTGCGTCGCGAGTTGGGTGATGCCTGGCCGGATGTCAGTGATGCGGCGTTGGCGGCCGCGCTGGAAGGGTGGTGCGGGCCGTTTCTGCCTGGTATCACCCGGTTGAAACAGCTGGCAGACCTGCCGCTGGCGCAGGCCTTGATGGCGTTGCTGGATCACAAGGCGCGTCAGCAACTGGAGGCGCTGGCGCCGACCCACCTCAGTGTGCCCAGCGGAAGCCGCATCGCGCTGGATTACCTGCCGACGCTGCAGGCGGATGGCGTGCCGGTGCTGGCGGTCAAGCTGCAGGAAATGTTCGGTCAGCAGCAGACGCCCACGGTCGCGAGCGGGCGAGTGCCGGTGACCTTGCATCTGCTGTCGCCAGCGCGACGGCCGGTGGCGGTGACGGCCGATCTGGTGAGTTTCTGGCAGCAGGGCTATCCGCAGGTACGCCGTGATCTGCGTGGCCGTTATCCGAAACATCCCTGGCCGGAGGATCCGCTCAGCGCCGCACCGCAGCGCGGCGTCCGGGGCAAGGCCTAAGCGGGCCGCACCCCTGAAGGGCCTGCCCCCGGCGCGGATAGCCCCTGGCGGGCCCGATACTGCCCGGGTGTCATGCCCGTCCAGCGGCGAAATGCGCGGAACAGGGTGCCGGTTTCGGTGTATCCCAGCTGCTGGGCGATGTCGGCGAAGCCCAGGGCGGTGCCGGCCACCAGCGCCCGGGCCTGATGGCAGCGGACCTGGTCCACCAGACTGCGGAAGCGTGTCTGTTGTTGCTGCAGGCGGCGTTGCAGACAGCGCACGCTGACATGCAGACCCGCCGCCACATCAGCAATCTCAGGTACCCCCTCGGGAAGCCGGTCGCGGATCAGCGCCGCAATATCGTCACTGAAGAACTGCTGCCGCAGCAGGGTCAACTCGCGCTGGGCCACCTGCTGCGCCTGGCGAAACGCGGCGGCGTCGGCAGACGGGTTGGGGGTGTCAAGCAGGTCCGGGCCAAAACACACTTCGTCCATGGCGCTGCCGAAGTGGACCGGCACGCCACTGAGGGCGCGCCACAGGGCGGGTTGTGCCGGGCAGTCCCGGCGCAGACGGACGCAGACCTCCGGCGTCTGGTCGATCCCCAGCACCACGCCTGCCAGGCGCAGGAAGCCGCTGATCATGGCTTCGCTCTGCTGGGGATGCATCAACGCATCGGCCAGCGGCCGCAACCGCGCATGGCACAGACCCCCTTCAACGTGGATCTCCAACTGATCAACTTCACTGAGCAGGGGCCAGAAGTGTTGCACCGCCCGCAGCATGTGCCAGCCATCCGGCGCGTAATGGACCAGCGACACCAGTGGCGCGATATCGCTGATCAGCGTCTGGTGGCCGATGCGCAGGCCCATCAGCGGGTCGTTCAGACGACGGCTGGCATAGCAGTACAGGCGATAGATCGTTGTCGCGTCAGAGCGTTCGCCGGACAACACATGGGGTGAGACCGGCACGCCGGCAGCGCGGGTCAGTTCTTCCAGTGACAGGCCGTGGCTCATCCAGTAGCGCACATCGCTGGCCAGCAGAGCAGGGTGCTTGGTCAGGTGCATGGCGGTATCCCGTTGTTCTTCTTTTACTGCATGCCTTAACCCTACTCTCGTTGGCACGGTGGTGCCACACGACATGCATGAAACAGTGAGGCGCTTCGCACCATTGTGGGCCGTCACCCCGCCCGTGAGTATCGATAGGGTTCCGCCCGACCGGGCATAAGAAGAGCAAACGGGAGAGCATCATGATCGTGGACCATTACAGCAAGCCACTGACCGGCCTTGTGCTGGCACTGGCGGCCAGTTTGCTGCTGGCCTGTGGCGGCAGCAGTTCCAGCAATCGCCCTGGTGAGGGGCGTACCATCCTGCTGGACCCTGACGACCTGACCGAGAGCGCCAAGGCGGCGTTCATCAATGCATCACCGGGTGACGTGATCGTCTTCCCCGAAGGGGAATTCGAGATCGAGGACACCCTGACGCTCGATGGCCTGACCAACGGCCTGCACAACGTGACCCTGCGCGGCCAGGGTCGTGAGGAAACGGTGCTGGATTTCTCCAGCTCGGCGGGCGGCGACGGCATCTATGTGCAGAACGCCAACAACATCACCATTCGTGATCTGACGGTGATCGAGGCCAACAACAATGGTATCAAGCTGCTCAATGTAGATGGCGTGCACATGCTGCGCGTGGGTGCCGAGTGGCGTGGCGAACTGACCTCGGACAATGGTGCCTATGGCCTGTATCCGGTGGAGTCTTCCAATATCGTCATCGAGCATTCCTACGTGCGTGGTTCGGCGGACGCCGGCATCTATGTGGGCCAGTCGCAGAATATCGTGGTGCGACACAATATTGCCGAGGAGAACGTTGCCGGTATCGAAATCGAGAACTCCAGTAATGCCGATGTCTACAGCAATATCGCGCGCCTGAATACCGGGGGTGTGCTGGTGTTCGATCTGCCTATTGGCAATGCCATCTACGGGTCCACCGTGCGGGTGTTCGATAACGATATCGAAGAAAACAATACCGACAACTTTGCCAACCAGAGCAGTAACCCCGCCGGTGTGCATATCGTACCGCCGGGCACGGGTGTGATCGTGCTCGCCACCCGCGATGTGGAGATCTACAACAACCGGATCAGCGACCATGACACCACGGCGATTGCCATTACCGATTACCAGATTGCCGGCACGCCAGCGATGTCGATTATCGAGGATGGGTTCCGGGTCACACCACGCAACATCCATATTCACGACAACACCATCGGGGCCAGCGGCAGCGATCCACGCGGCCAACTGATCGAAGAAATCGTGCTGCCGGTGTTCACCCTGATCGGTGAAGGTATCCCGGCGATTCTGTATGACGGTCTTGGCGAGGTGCTGGCCAATCAGGGGTTCAGTGCACCACTGATGGAAGAGCCCTTTGCCGCAGATGGTTCGGATAACGTCTGTGCCCGCGACAATGGCGAAGTGAGCGTCGGCTATCTGTTTGATCCGGCGGATGACAGCACGCTTGAATTCGATGGCGACTTCAACCCCATTCCGCGTCCGGCTGTGCACACGGGTAACAGCAGTTCGATCCACTGTGCGCAACCACGCCTGCCCGCTGCCACGGCGACCATTAACGGTGTCGTCTTCGGTTGTGGTGCTGACGATGATGGCGATGCCTGCCAGCTCTGATACCTGCATGGGTCTGCCCGCTGCGCCTGAGCGCAGCGGGCAGTGTGCTGTCCTGTATGAGGAACCGGATCATGTCTGCAGTACGTCATGTACCGCTTTGTCTTGGCCTCGCTGCGCTGTTGCTGAGCGCCTGCGGTGGCAGTGGTGGCAGTGGTGGGGGGAGCAACTGCGAATTTGCTAACGGCTGCATCAATCGTGATGCGTTGATGCGCACCAATGCCCCGACGTTGTCCACCTATAATCTGTTTGTCGATCCCGCCGATCCCACGGCGAACCCACGTGAGAACGGTTTGCGCTATGAGCTGACGACCAGCCTGTTTTCCGACTACACCAGCAAGTACCGTTTTATCTTTGTGCCCCCGGGCCAGCACGTGGCCTGGCATGATCAGGAAGCGTTCGATTTTCCAGTCGGCACCGTTATCACAAAAACCTTTTCCATGCCTGAGGATACGGCTTTTACCGGGCCTGAACATGAAACCGTACTGGAGACGCGACTGCTGATTCGGCGCAGTGGTGGCTGGGTGGCACTGCCCTATGTCTGGAATGCGGAGCGCACCGAGGCTGTCTTGCGAGTGACAGGCGCCAGCATCCCGGTGTCGCTGATACATAACGGCGCGCAGCGGGCATTTACCTATCGAGTGCCCGACAGTAACCAGTGTGCGGCGTGCCACCAGAAGCGGACCGATGGCGTGCCAGCCATGAGTCTGATTGGCCCCAAGGCACGTTTCCTGAACCGGGAGATCACGCTCGGTGACCAGACGGTGAGCCAGTTGCAGCACTGGATTGATGCCGGCGTGCTGACGGGTGCGCCGCCGGTGCTGGCGGAGGTGGATACCGTGCCCGCCTACGAAAACGAGGATGCTTCACTGATTGATGGCATGACCGATGCGGCACTGCTGCGGCATGCGAAAGGTTATCTGGACATCAATTGCGCCCATTGTCATCGTCAGGAAGGCAGTGCCAGCACCTCAGGGCTGTTTCTGGAGTTCTGGCGTGATTTTGCCGAAGACCCGGAACGTCACGGTGTCTGCAAGCGCCCCATTGCTTATGGCGGAGGGCACCTCAGTTACGACATTGTGCCCGGGGACGCCGAGGCGTCGATTCTGTTTTACCGCATGAACACTGTTGCGCCCGGGCATAGCATGCCGACTCTGGGCAAGGCGACCTTGCATGACGAGGGACTGGCGCTGGTGCGCGCCTGGATTGATCGCATGCCTGAAGACGATTGCAACGGTT
Organism: Isoalcanivorax indicus; assembly: GCF_003259185.1. Lineage (NCBI taxonomy): Bacteria > Pseudomonadati > Pseudomonadota > Gammaproteobacteria > Oceanospirillales > Alcanivoracaceae > Isoalcanivorax > Isoalcanivorax indicus. The sequence continues at coordinate 1,798,521 of NZ_QGMP01000001.1, read as the reverse complement.
CCTGATGAGCAGAATGGTCGCGGCAGGGTTGCTGTTCGCGCTGCTGGGCGGATGTGGTGGCGGTTCGGGCACGGCCACCGGCGACCCGTGCACCGCCGCCGGCGAGGGCGTCAACTGGGCGGCGCTGGCGCAGCGCAATTGCCCGCAGCTGAGTGACTACCGTCTGCTGGAGGCGGACGGTGCACCCCGCGAACCGGGTGTGGCATTCGTGCCGCCCGTGGCCCTGTTTACTGATTATGCTATCAAGCAACGTGCCGTCTTCGTGCCACCGGGCACGCGAATGACCTTTGATGCCGAGGCCCCCTTTGCCTTTCCCGAAGGCAGCGTGCTGGTGAAAACCTTTCTGTTGCCTGCCAGCACCACAGGCGACTTGCCGCATACCGCCGAAGAAACCCGTCTGCTGATCTATCGTCAGGGGCGCTGGCTGGGGTTGCCCTATCGCTGGCGTGATGATGGCAGTGATGCGGACCTGCGCCTCGGCGGTGCCTTGTTGCCGCGCGAGATTCTGCGTGATGGCGAGACGCTGGCCTTTACCTATCGTGTTCCGGACGCCAACCAGTGCGGGGTATGTCATCAGCGTCAGCTGGACAGCGGGGTACGGGCGATGCAGCCGATCGGGGTACGTGCCCGGTATCTGCACGAGCCACGTCACCCGGGCGGCGTGGCGCAACTGCATGACTGGGCGCAGCGCGGACTGATCGAGGGTGTGCCGGCGGATCTGGACGGACTGTTGCGAGTCCCTGCAGCGGACGCTGCGGATACCGGTCTGGGGGAGCGGGCGCGTGGCTACCTGGATATCAATTGCCGTCACTGCCACAGTGATGGCGGAGGCGGTGGATTGTCCGGTCTGCGACTCGGCTATGAAGAGGACCCCGGCAGCTTGCGCTATGGCGTCTGCAAGCAACCACCGGGCTATGACGGCGGTGCGGCCGGGCTGGATTACGACATCGTGCCCGGCAATGCGGCGGCGTCAGTGCTACCGTATCGTATGGGGCACAATGGTGCCCGCGATCGCATGCCGCCACTGGGTCGATCTCTGGTGCACGACGAAGGGGTGGCACTGATCAGCGACTGGATCGACAGTTTGCCGGCGCAGGATTGTGACCAGGCAGGGGAATAGCCAGGCAGGGAAATAGCCAGACAGGAGAGCCGCATGTTCAGAAAACCCGTGCAACGTCGAATGATCGTGGTGCTGCTGGTGGTGGCGGTCGGGGTGTTCATGGCGGCCCGGCTGTTGCCGCGAGCGGTACCCCCACCGGTTAATCCGAACGCAGAAGCCGCGCAATTGAGCGGCCAGCTGGCCGCCCGGACCGACCCGGCGATGAGCGGGGAGAGCGTGCCCCTCGAGGTCGTGGCGCGCTACGAGGCGCGGCAGGCGTTCTTTACCTCATTGCAGGCTTTTCTGGATGACCCTTCTCTTGTGCCGCCTGAGCAACGGGCGGCGTATGCGGCAACGCGCATGAACGCATTGCGCGATTATGCCGAGCGTGGTGAGTTGTCAGCGGCCGAGGTGATGTTGTTGCAGCTGGCCCTGTTGCGACATCAGGTGGAGGACGCTGAGTATGACGCGGCGGCGACGGCCCTGATAGAGGACACCGCGCAGGTCAGCGCCGAGCGTGAGCGCGTCTGGCGCGAGGAGCAGGCAGTACAGATGGCGGCCTATCGTGAGCGCGAACGGGCAGTGATTGAGGAAGTGGAGGGGATGACCAGCTTTCCGGGCGGTATGACCCGGGGGCAATATTTGCGCGAACGTTTACAGGCCGAGCGAGAGCAGCTCGCCGCAGAGGAAGCGCCAGCCCCCCGGTGAATGACCAGGGGGCCAGCGACAGACTTACAGCAGCTGATCCAGCAGCCAGTAGAGCAGGTTGAAGGGTTTCTGGTAGTCCGCGACCTGATCGGTTTCGGACGCTTGCATGACAGAGCCGCTGCCTTCCATCACGTTAGTGACAAAATGATCCAGCTCAAGCCCCAGTTCCTGAATGTCTGAATTGGCGAACTCGATAATGCTGGTGCAGTGGCTTTCGTTGACGGCCCGGTAACGCGGCAGGTAATAACCCACGTTATCCAGATTGGCCAGCTCATTCTTGAGTCGTTCGGTGTCGGTATACCAGCGTTCGTGAATCAGCTGTTCGCGCACGGCCTGATCCGGCTCGTTCTCGATCTCCTCATAGAAACGCTCATAGGAATAGGACGAATAGTTCAGGTCGTCCCAGAAATGGGTGTGTCCCATGCGGTCACCGGGCAGGGCGGCAGACAGCGCCGGATACAGGGTGCCCAGATCTGTCAGGTCCAGTAGCGGCAGTTCTTCGGCGATGTACTCCAGCGGGCCGTTCGGGGCGTCCAGTCCCCAGGCCTGACGGATATGATTCTGCAACGGGATCGAGGGATAGACCTCCGGGTCGCCATTGACCGGTGCGGTGAACACCGGGCCGGAATCATTGATCAGATAGCTGCGGGTGGGCGCCAGATCGCGACGGTTGGTGTAGTAATTGGTAAAGCTGCCGACACCCCCGGCACTGCACCCGGTGGCCAGCATTTGCCCGGAGCGCTGCAGGTTTTCCTTCATCCAGGCCACCACCGCGCGGGTGTTGCGAATACCGTTGTGATGCCAGACCAGCGGATCGTTCTGACCCGTCGGGTCCTCGTATACCGCCACGGTGTCACCGGAATAGATGTCGCCGGTGCAGTAGGGCACATAAACGATATTCCAGTTCTGCGTCTTGACCCGTGTCCACGGATGGGCGCGGACCACGAACGGGCTGACCAGGCTGGCGCCCGGATTGAGCAGGCTCATGTAATCGTCGGGAATGCCATCGGGGTTGCGTGCACCGCGAATACCGAAATCGCCGCTGCAGCTTTCGTAATCCCAGCAGGCGCCGCCGCCTTCGAAATAGACGATGGTGTTGCTGGTGTTGGGGACGCGATTGACGAAAAACTTGAACGGTGAACCATTGCCACACACCGCGCCGGTTTCCGGTGCCATCTGGATGGTTTGCCAGGCGTAGTAATTGCCTGGACTGAAGCCATCGTTGAAGCCTGAGGGGTTCGCCAGCAGCGGGTAGGGGCCGTCGAGATCGCCCGGAGTGATGCGGTTGTCCGGCGCCGGGGGACTCACCAGATTGAGCATTGTCCTCCAGGCGCTATAGTCGCCAAGCTCCGCATGCGCGGGCAGGGCGAAAAGGGATGTTGCCAGGGCAATGGCAAGCAGTTTCAGTCGTAATATCATGGTTATTGCTCTCCTCGTCCTTGTTATACGCCATACCCACCGCGGGCATGGCGGTGTCCTCTGAGTACGGCCGGGAAACAGAGGGAGTCGGTGGTCTTTGAAGGGTTGTTGTACTTGCGTGCCACCTGCTGTCAGCCTAGGCAGAGAAGGGGTATACAAGCAATTGGTACGGTAGAACCAATTATTATAAGGCCCTGCACAGGCTGCTGGTTGAGGTCACGAAAAAGTGTTGGATAATGATGGCAATGTGCCATACAGATGAAGAATGAAAATGAAAAATAAAGAGCGCGTGCTGGTTACATTGGGTCCCTGCGTACCGCGTCGCGGAAATGCCTTCAGTGAAGGGCTCGGACGGTTGCTGTTGCGCTGTATCGGCTGGCGTATTACCGGCACCTTTCCCGATGTGCCCAAGGCGGTGGTGATCGGTGCCCCGCACAGTTCCAACTGGGATGCGCTGGTGACGGCTGCGGTGGTGTTGAGTCTGCGCGTACGCATCGGCCTGATGGCCAAGGACAATCTGTTTCGCTGGCCTCTGGGTGGGCTGTTTCGCTGGCTCGGTGGCATTCCGATCGACCGGCGCAGCAAGCGCGGGGTGGTGGATCAGTCGGTCGACAAGTTCAACGAACGCGAGAAGCTGTTTCTGGGTATTGCACCGGAGGGCACGCGCACAGCCGCCCTGGCCTGGAAAACAGGGTTTCACCAGATCGCGCGGCGAGCGGGTGTGCCGATCATTGTTGCGGTGCTGGACTATGGCCGGCGCGAGCTGCGCTTTGCCGATGTGGTTTACCCGGGCGACGACAGTGCGGCAGATCTGGAACGCATCCTGGTCCATTATCGCGGCGCCGTCGCTCGCCGCCCTGAGCGCCTCTCGGCGCCATTGAAAGCCCTGGGTGACGAAAGCGACGAGAAAGGTGAACAGCAAAGGTGATCAGACGGATACATCGGCGCTGGCGCGCCCGGGGCATTGCTGATGTATCCTGTTGCGGACAGCCATTCAAAGACAGGAGCACACCATGACCGACAAGCAGGCATTTGACCAAGCCCAGAAAGATGTGAAGACCCTGACCAAGCGGCCGGGCAATGATGATCTGCTTTTCCTGTATGCGCACTACAAGCAGGGCGCAGAGGGTGATGTCAGCGGCAAACGCCCGGGCATGCTCGACATGGTCGGCCGTGCCAAGTACGACGCCTGGGCCAAGATCAAGGGTATGCCGCGTGAGCAGGCGATGCAGAAGTATATCGACAAGGTGGAGGGCTTGCTCAAGAGCCATCGCTGAAGCGCCGTGCACCGGCGCCTTCGCGCCGGTGCGTCAGCAGTCATCCAGCGCCGTGGTGGCGCGCACCAGACGCAACTTCTCGTGGTTTTCCAGCGCGCAGAGGTTCTCGAAGATTTCCCGCACCGTTTCGTTCGGTGCAATGGCTGCCATCTTGGTGTACAGCTCAATCACCGTGTCATGAAACGCCAGCGCAGCATGCACCAGCATGATGGCCGCTTCGGGCTGTGCCGCGCTGAGCAGGGTGCTGGATGGGGTGGGCAGGGGAATGTCCGGGGCCGAGTCGTACCAGGTATCGAGGGCGCCGTCGTGGCCGCCGTCGCAGTAGGCGGCCAGCGCCTGCTGTAGCGCCAGTTCATGGTCGGCCAGATATTGCAGGATCAGGCGCAGTCGTTCGCGGGACTCGCCGTTGGACAAGCGCTGGTACTCTTCAGCCAGATGCTGGTGGAAGCTGCCGGTCCAGGCCAGAACCTCATGAATGGTCTTGAAGCGCATGGGAATCTCCTTTCTCTGCGTACCAACGGCTTCCAGTGTGCCTGTCTGGTGCCGGGATCGCCAAATCCGGGAGCATGTCGGGGAGAATGTCGGGGAAAGCGTGGGGCGGTGTGCGCCCGGCAGGCGGGTCTCAGCCTGCCGGGTCGTCGTCCTGCTGCTCCTGTTCTTCCAGGTGCGTCAGCACGGTGGCCAGGCGATCAACCAGGACCTTGTTGATCGCCTTGTCGAGGATGCGCGCCAGCTCTGCACTGACCACCATGTCGGCAATCGGACGTACGCGCTGGATGAACTGTGCCAGACGGGGTACATCGTCGCCGCGCGGCAGCTCCTTGTCGCCATACTTCGCATCGACCAGGTGAGTGACCACCATGCGCACGAAGCCGTCAGCAATGCGGTCGACTTCCGAGCGGACAGAGTTGACTTCATCCAGCAGGGCATCCAGCGGAATGCCGGCCTCCACCAGTTCCCGCCCCGCATTCAGGATGCGGGGGCTGGGCACCCGCAGGCGGTTGCCTTCCGGAATCATGTAACCGAGATTGACTGCCTTGAGCAGCACGTCCTGAGTGAGCTCGTCACCGAACGCCTCCAGCAGCTCTTCATAGCTCATGTAAGACGGCGCTTCGTCGCTCCAGGGACTGGTGACCACCACCTCAAGCCCGAGAATATCGTTGAGGTCGCGGCCCTGTTCCCAGGCCGTCAGCAGGTCGCGAATGTTGGCCAGGGTAAAGCCGCGATTGAGCAACTGGCCGATGATCTTCAGGCGCGCCAGATGCACGTCAGAGTAGATGCCGGTGCGGCCACGCTTTTCCGGCGGTGGCAACAGCCCACGATCCTGATAGGCACGGACATTACGCACCGTGGTGCTGGCCTCGCGTGCCAGTTCATCAATGGTGAATTCCTTGCGGCCACTGTGTTCCACGGGCGCTTCTGGCGCCCGTGCCACTTTGCGCAGGCTTTGCAGGATGGCGGAGGGTGTCAGCTGGGTCGGTTTCATGCAGCGATGATAACGGGGTTTCCGCAGCGGCACCATAACCCCGAGCGTGAAGTCATTCCTGTATTTCGATGTTGCCCGGTTTATCCGTGCAGACACCGATCAGCCAGGCCGGTTGCTCCGCCCGGCGCAGTGCGACCATGCAGTTGTCGTAATCCGCCATCGGGATGGCAGCCAGCAGACCGCCGCTGGTTTGCGGATCGGTCAGCAGACTGAGCAACGGGTGATCTGTCAGCGAGCGGGCAATCGTGCACTGTTGCAGTGCAATGACATTGGCCGGTGCCAGCGAACTGCGCACGCCGGCATGCGCCAGCGACAAGGCACCGGGTAGCAGGGGTACCGCGTGGGCGTTCAGACGAGCGCCACAGGTCTGCCCCTGAAGCATTTCGCGCAGATGGCCGATCAGGCCGAAGCCGGTAATGTCTGTGCAGGCACGGGCATGGTGCCGGGCAAACAGCGCGGCGGCTGTCGCGTTGCTTTCGAGCATGCTTGCCAGTGCCGCGTCCAGCCAGGCGCCGTGCGTGCGTCCCTGCATCATGCCCGCCAGGACCGTGCCGCTGCCCAGTGCTTTGGTCAGTATCAGTCGGTCCCCGGGTCGGGCGCCCTGCTTGCGCAACAGGTGTGTCGGGCTGGCGCGACCGTTGACCATGAAACCGGCGGCCATGGTGGGCCCCTCGATGGTGTGTCCGCCGATCAGGGCACAGCCAACGCGATCCAGCTCCAGCAGGGCGCCTTCCATCAGGCGGCGCAGATCTCGTTGCTGCAAGCGCGGATGCTGGTAAGCCACTGCCACGGTCGCCAGGGCCGAGTGGGGTTGCGCATTCATGGCATGCAGGTCGCTGAGTGCATGCAGCGCCGCGATGCGCCCGAACAACCAGGGTTCATCCATAAAGGCGGGGAAATAATCCTGGCTCTGCACCAGCAGTTCACCGGCTGGCCACTGCAGCACGGCGGCATCGTCTATGCTGCGGTAATCACTCAGCACTTCCGGATGGTGAACACCCTGCAGTCCGCCCAGCGCCTGCGAGAGCGTCTGGGCGCCGACCTTGGCACCGCAACCCTGGCAATGCATCACGGCCATGCCATCATCGCTGCCCGGAGCGACCATGTGGCGGGCGGGCAGGTCGGTAAAGCGGGCCATGAAACGGCGATCAATGCGGTCTTTCCAGCGCCAGACCCAGTCGCCGGACACGCTGAGGCGGCCACGACTGGCGATGGCGTGTTGCCGCCCGGCGGACAGCAGGGCCAGCACCTGTCGCTGTGGCCGATAGCGTGTCAGGGCCGCGCCGCTCAGTGCAGCGCGCAAATTGGCGGCCAGTATCGGCGCCTGGCGTACCGCATAGACGCCAGCCCGTGGCAAGGCGAGTGGCTCGGGCCAGGCACAGTCGCCTGCGGCAAAGATGTTGGCATGGGAAAGGCTTTGCAGCGTGTCGCTGACCCGGACGAAGCCGTCATCGGTGCAGGATAGCGGCGAGTCCGCCAACCAGTCGGCACCGCGCGCGCCGGTACACCAGAGCACGAAGTCCACTGGCAGGCGCTGCCCGTTCTGGCCTTCGATCCAGTCGGCGTTGACGCGGGCCACCGGAAAATCCATCACCAGCTCGACGTTTGCCGCCGCCAGCGCACGCTGCATGGCCCGGCGGGCGCCGGGGGCCAGACCGGGCAACAGCGGCCCGGCACTGACCAGACGCAGGTGGGCGCGCACGGCGGTCCGGGCCAGGGCATGTTGCACCGCCAGACACATTTCGGCGCCGCCCGGGCCCGCGCCGACCACCGTAATCTGCAAGGGGGCACGGCTATCATGCAGGCGCAACAGCAATGCCTCCCAGCGCGCCCGGAAACGGCTCACCGGCTTGACCGGCACTGCATGTTCCGCGGCGCCGGGCACGCCCCGGGTGTCCGGTAACGCACCGGTATCCAGGCTCAGTACGTCATACGCCAGCGCCGGGCCCTGATCCAGCAGTACCTGCTTCTGCGCGGTATCCAGCCCGACCGCGCGCGCGCGAACAAAACGCACCCCGGCCCACTGGCACAGGGCCGCCAGGTCGATATGCATGTCGTCCGCCTGGTAATGACCCGCGACAAAGCCGGGCAGCATGCCGGAGTAGGGCGTCAGGGATTCCGGCGATACCAGCGTGATCCGTGCCCCCGGCGGCGGCGTCATGGCCAGCATGCGCAGGACCAGGGCATGGCTGTGGCCACCACCGACCAGCACCAGATCCTGATGTGTCGTGGCGGACGAGGCGGCGCCGTTCATCGCGCGGCACCCGGCATGGCGGGTGTCAGGCGAGCCAGGGTGCGCCCTTCGTTGAGCGACAGACGCAAGTGCTGGCGCAGGCGTCGGGAAAAGGCATCCACCGCCAGATTGAGCAGAACACTGACGAGGATCAGCAGCATGGCGCGGTCAAAGCGGAACTCGGCGAAGGCGGCATCGACGAAAAAGCCCAGTGTCGTGATACCGAGAATGCCCAGAATGGCTGTTTCACGCATGATGATTTCCCAACGGTAAAGCAGCAGTGCCAGCAGGTTTGGATAGACCCGTGGCAGCACCTCGAAGAAATAGCCGCGCACCCCGGTGGCGCCGTCGGCGCGCGCTGGCCATTGCAGTGTAAAGCGTCCGCTGAGCCAGGCGACAATGGCGCTGGTATGCAGCGCCAGCGCAATGATCCCGGGCAGCATCGACGGGCCGAATAACAATAGCAGAATGAACGCCAGCAGGAATTCCGGCGTGGTGCGCAAGACGACCAGCAGCAGATGGCCGATCCCGCGACGCCATGGTGAACCGAAGCGGGGCGAGATCAACGGAAACAGCAGCAGCGACAGCAGGGCGGTGAGCAGCAGCGCCGCGCTGGAGAGCACCAGTGTATGCCACACCCCCGGCAGGGCTTGCTCGCCCATCAGGCGCAGGGTCCAGTGCCACAGTCCTTCCAGACCGGCGCCCTGGCGCAGTGGCGCGGGCACGATATCTTCGCTCAGAAAACGCCACAAGGTGCCCGCCGGGGCGGTCGATAACGGCGGCGCCCACCACAGGGCCGCGCCCAGATAAAGCGGCAGCAGGCGCCGGTGCAGCCACCAGCGCAGGGTGCCGATCAACAGGAAGAACAGATACAGGATGGCGGCCCCGGCGCTGTAATCGCCCTGGCGAAATGCGGTTTCCAGATGAAAACCCAGGGTCGGCAGGCCAATGAAGCCGAGGATGGCCGAGGCCCGCAGGCCGCATTCAAGCCGGTAGGCGCTGTAGGTGCGCAGCGGGAACAGGATCAGCGGCAAGCGGGCGTGAAAAAAAGCAGCCAGGCGCGGGCTGCCAGTGGGGAGCGCCCGGGCAGGACGCCCGTCGGCCTCTTCCAGAAATTCCCCGAACACCTTGGCGAAGATGCCGGCATAGGGCACGGCAATCGCCAGCACGCCGGTCAGCGGTGACAGACCGGTAAGTTGCAGAAAGATAAGCCCCCAGAACAGTTCATGCACGGCACGAATGACGGCACTGACGGTGCGCACGGCGCGGTACTGCCAGCAGAGGGCCAGCACAAAGCCCGCGATCACGCCGAGCGCAACGCCCTGGAAGGCAAAGGCGAGGGTGTTGGCCAGGGCGTGCCAGAGAAATTCCGTAGCGGCAAAATCCGGTGTCAGGAAACCGCTGCCGATACGAGCCAGTTCGGTCCCCGGCGACAGGGTCGTGATCTCGAGATCGGCCAGCAGGAACGCAAGCAAACCGAACAATCCGAGCCACAGGGAGGCACGCCGGAAGCGGCCTGCCGTGGTATGCCAATGGAGCGTATTCACATCGCGAGCATTGCCGCGCTGCGGATCAGGCATAGAGGGCATCGAGATCCGCCAGGGATAACCCGGTTGCGGGCGCATCCAGCGCCAGGACGCCATCCCGCAGCCCCAGCACCCGGTCGAAGCAGGCCAGGGCCAGGCTGCGGTCATGCAATGCCACCACGGCGCTGTCGTGCTGTGATAGCGCCAGGTCCAGCAGACGCCGCGCCTGGTGTTCGTCAACACTGGATACCGGCTCGTCGCCCAGCAGGATGGTGCGCCGGGTATAGAGCGCCCGGCCCAGCGCCACACGTTGCGCCTGCCCGCCGGACAAACGGTCGATACTGGTGCCCAGGCACTCGGCGATGCCCAGCTGGTTGGCCAGGGCGGCGATGGCCTCGCGTTCCCGAGGTTGTGGCCAGAGCAGGTTGAGCAGGCTGTAGGCGCTGCTGTGACGCGGCAGCGCACCCATATAGATGTTGTGAAATGCGCTGAGCATCGGCACCAGGGCGCCATCCTGCGGACACCAGGCAATTTGCTGCGGCCGCTGGCGTCGCAGGGCGGCGAGCAGGGTCGACTTGCCAGCACCGGAGGGCCCCAGCAAGGCGACTTTCTCGCCCGGTTGCAGGGTCAGTGTCAGCCCCGTGAGCACCGCATGTGTGCCCTGATACAGGCTGTCGTCCTGAAAGCGGAACAGTGCTGCCATCAGTCGAGCAGGTCCAGCGCGCGGGCGGTGTCGATGATCGGCTGATAGTCATCGTTGCTGGCAGGAATGAAACCCTGGCGCGGAAATGCCGCCAGCAATGTCTCGTCGGTAATACCGATCAGTGCCGCTTGCACGCGGCGGGCAAAATCCTCGCCAAAGCGCTCATCAACATCACCGCGAATGACCCAGTGATAGTCGGGATAGGGGGGAGTGACCCAGACCTTGCGCACGACGTTTTCATCAATGCGGCCTTCGCGGAGTTCCTGTTCCCAGACCTTGTAGTTGACCACCCCGGCATCCCAGGCACCGCTCTGCACCAACGCGATGGTGGCGCTGTGATCGCCGCTGAAGCCCACCCGGCTGAAGAAGCGCTGCGGGGTTTCGCCGGTGGCTTCGCGCATGAAGTATTCCGGCATCAGGCGCCCGGACGTCGAACTGCGCGAACCAAAGGTAAAGCGCTTGCCGCGCAGGGCCATGGGAAAGTCGTCACCGGGCTCGATACCGGTGCTGGCATGGACGATCAGATAACTGAGAAATTGCGGGTCCTCCACGCCCTGGGCAATGGCGCGGCTGCCCGGCACCAGGCGCTGCGCCTGCACCCCGGAGAAGCCACCGAACCAGGCCAGTTGCACTTCGTTATTGCGAAAGGCGGTGACCGCCGCCGCATAGGACTTGACCGGAATGTAGCGGACCTCGACGCCCAGTTCGGCGGCCAGGTAGTCGGCGACCTGGCCAAAACGGGTCATCAGCCGTGATTCGTCCTGATCGGGAATGGCGGTAAAGACAAAGGTGTCGGCCTGCACGGCGCCGCTAACAGACAGCAGTAACGCCGCCGCCATCAGGCGGGCGCGGATCTTGTGGATCATGGTGTCACTCCGTTCAATAGGGAGTCAGACCGGACGGTTATGACGCTCAGGCACTGTGTCCGGCAATCAGTGCATGAGCCAGTGCATCATCAGGATTATGCGCAGCGTTCGCGCAGCCAGGCCAGCACCTCGGCGCGGCTGCCGGTAAACAGCGCCTGGCCATCGCGCTTGCCGAGCATGTAGTCATACATGGGATCGTAGTAATCGCGCAGCAGGCTTTCTATCCAGACCCGGTGCGCGTCGGGGCTGCCCGTGCGTGCCTGCAGCGCCAGCGCATCCTGCAACTGGGCGCGCAGGCGCGCATGCTGCAGCCCGCCCAGGCGTTTGCGAATCCTGTCCAGCGCCGCCAGCAGTGATTCACCCAGTCGCGCCCGGGCATCCTGCTCGGTCTGGCCCGCGTCGCCGAGCTGCAGGTATTCGTCGACCGGCGCGATCACATAATCTTCAAGGGTAACGGTAACGCGACTGGCCAGCGATTCCTCAATCATGATCTGCGGTGCCGTTTTCATGGCCGCCTGCAAGGGCAGCGGCAATGCACACCGGCCCACCAGACGACCTTCGTCTTCCAGCGCCACCGGGCGATCACCGGTGTGACGCAGACGCAGCAGGTCAATGGCGAGGGCATTCTCGAAATCGATCTGTGCCGGCTGGCCACCAGGACGGCGACCAAAGGCTGAACCACGGTGATGCGCCCGGCCTTCCAGATCCAGCGCCCGGTCCAGCGCCTCGATCACCCGCGTCTTGCCGGTACCGGTGCGGCCGCAGACCAGCAGCAGCGGCGTGCGCGCGAGATCTTGCTGGAACCGCTCCAGCAGAAAACGTCGCATGGCTTTGTAGCCGCCCTGAACCAGCGGCACCGTGACGCCCTCATCGGCAAGCCATTGCTGCACGGTGCAGGAGCGCAGCCCGCCGCGAAAACAGTAGAGGTAGCCTTCCGGGTGTTGCCGACACCAGGCCGCCCAGGCGGCAGTGCGCGCTGCGCGCACCGCACCGCCAACCAGTTCATGCCCCAGAGTGATGGCCGCATCCTGGCCGGCGTGTTTGTAGCGGATGCCGACCTGATGCCGCTCACTGTCCTCGAGCAGCGGAAGGTTCCATGCGCCGGGGAAGGCGCCCTTGGCAAACTCTACCGGCGCGCGCACATCAAGCAACGGCGCCCCGGTGAGAAAGAGATCCAGGTAATCGCGGGTGACTGGCAACGACATGGCGCGCTCAGCTCAGCGTTGCTTGCGCGGCGGCAAACCCGTGTGCTGGGTCAGCAGCTTGCGGCCGCGACGCGTATTGTGCGCCTGTTGCGAGTTCTTGCGTCGGGGCGCACGGTAGTCGTTGCCAGCCTCCGGTTGGTCGCGGGGAATCAACTGATGCTTGCCGTTGCCTATCAGATCCGCCCGGCCCATTTTTTTCAGCGCCTCGCGCAGCAGCGGCCAGTTGCGCGAATCGTGATAGCGCAGGAACGCCTTGTGCAGACGTCGTTGATCGGCATCGCGCACGATCTCCATCTGCTCACTCTTGTAGCTGACCCGCCGCAGCGGGTTGCGCCGGGTGTGGTACATGGCGGTCGCCGTGGCCATTGGCGAGGGATAGAACGCCTGCACCTGATCCGCACGGAAGCCGTTGATCTTCAGCCACAGCGCCAGATTCATCATGTCTTCATCGCGCGTGCCGGGATGCGCCGCAATGAAATAGGGAATCAGGTACTGCTCCTTGCCCGCTTCCTTCGAGTATTTCTCGAACATGCGCTTGAAGGTATCGTAGGCGCCGATGCCCGGTTTCATCATTTTCGACAGCGGCCCGTCTTCCGTGTGTTCCGGCGCAATCTTCAGATAGCCACCGACATGATGCGTGACCAGCTCGCGCACATACTCGGGGTCCTGCACCGCCAGATCGTAACGCAACCCCGAAGCAATCAGGATTTTCTTGATGCCGGGCAGGGCACGCGCTTCCCGATACAATTGCGTCAGCGCACTGTGATCGGTATTCAGGTTCTCGCAGATACCGGGATAGACACAACTCGGTTTGCGACAGGCGGCTTCAATCTCGCGCGTCTTGCAGGCAATGCGGTACATGTTGGCGGTCGGCCCGCCCAGATCGGAGATGACCCCGGTAAAACCCGGCACCTTGTCACGGATTTCGCCGATTTCTCGCAAGATGGAATCCTGGGATCGGTTCTGAATGATGCGGCCTTCGTGCTCGGTAATGGAACAGAAGGTACAGCCACCAAAACAGCCGCGCATGATATTCACCGAAAAACGTATCATGTCATAGGCAGGGATCTTTTCGCCTTCATACGCAGGGTGCGGCACACGTGCATAGGGCAGGCCAAAGACATAGTCCATTTCCGGCGTGGACAACGGAATCGGCGGTGGATTCATCCAGATGTCCTGTTCCGCATGGCGCTGCACCAGCGCCCGCGCATTGCCCGGATTGGTTTCCAGATGCAGTACGCGATTGGCGTGCGCGTAAAGCACCGGATCATTGCGTACCTTCTCGAAGCTCGGCAGTCGAATTACCGTGCGGTCACGATCACGGTGGGCATGCCAGCGAATCTGCACCACCTGTTCCGCATTCGGGTCGATCTGCTGTGCATTGCGGCGTTCCAGCTCACAACTGTCCAGTTCCTGGGTATTCACATAGGGATTGATGATGCGATCCACCTGGCCGGGTCGATCCACCCGGGTCGAATCCAGTTCCAGCCAGTCGGCGGGGGTGTTTCGGCGCATGAACGCTGTGCCGCGCACATCGGTGATGTCGGTAATCGCCTCGCCGCGCGACAGCCTGTGGGCGATCTCCACCACGGCGCGTTCGGCATTGCCGTACAGCAGGATATCGGCAGCGGCATCCACCAGAATGGAGCGCCGCACTTTGTCCTGCCAGTAGTCGTAATGCGCGATGCGGCGTAATGAGGCTTCGATACCGCCGAGCACGACGGGCACATCGCCATAGGCTTCGCGGCAACGCTGGCTGTACACCAGGGAGCAGCGATCGGGTCGTTTGCCGGCCATGCCGCCGGGCGTATAGGCATCATCGGAGCGTGCTTTGCGGTCGGCGGTGTAGCGGTTGATCATCGAGTCCATGTTGCCGGCGGCGACGCCGAAAAACAGGTTCGGTTTGCCGAGGGCCATGAAGGCGTCTTTGCTGTGCCAGTCCGGTTGGGCAATGATGCCGACGCGAAAGCCCTGGGCTTCCAGCAGGCGGCCGATGATGGCCATGCCGAAGGAGGGGTGGTCGACGTAGGCGTCGCCGGTGACGATGATGATGTCGCAGCTGTCCCAGCCGAGTTGGTCCATTTCGGACCGGCTCATGGGCAGGAACGGCGCGGTGCCGAAGCATTCGGCCCAGTAGCGCGGGTAGTCGTAGAGCGCGTTGGCGGCTTTGGGCAGGGTCAGGGCGTTCATCACGGTGTTCCGGGTTTGGCAAAGTGGGCATTCTACCTGAGTCGCTGGGCGGTTGCCTGTTAGCGGCCAGACTCTCCGGAGTGGGTCACCCTCCAGCAGAGAGGCGTTGAGGCGGGGTACGCCCTTCCGGGACCGCTCAAGCCGTCCCTGGGCGCTCTTTCTTTGGCCATCCATGGCCAAAGATGTCCCTCCAGGGCGCACCCCGCCTCAACGCCGCAGCGAGATTCTACGTTCGGTGGTTATAGAGCGTGTTGGAGGAACAAAAAGGCCAGCCATCTGCCAGCCTGAAGATCGTGCTGCACGTGACGGCCCTCGGGGGGCGGGTAAGGGTTTTCTGGACCTTCGAGAGGCATGGATGCCGAACGAGAGCCTACATGGATGTATTCACGGCGTGTCCAGAAAACCCTTACCTGCCCCCCGAGGGCCATTACCACCACAACCGGAAAGAACGGAACACACCAACAATCAGTGCCCCAATATCTGGCGAGCCTCCCGCCAATGACTGCGCAGGACGCGGGCACTGAGCCCCGGGGCTTCGAGCATGGGCAGGTGCCCCACGCCCTGGAAGATGCGCTTGCGGGCGTGTGGAATGACCGTCTGGAAGGTGTCGGCGCAGCTCACGTCCAGTACCGCATCGCGATCGCCCCACATGATCAGGGTCGGGCATTCGATCTCGCTGAACACGGCTTCCGGCGCTTCGTCGATGTCCAGCATGTCGCGGAAGATGCGGTAGTTGACCGGCTGCCGGTGCACCATTTCCCGGTACATCAGCGGCGTCAGCATGGCGCTGAAGCTGTGCCGGTTGCGCCAGGTGGCAATGCGGAACAGGCGCGCCACATCGAGGAGGCTGGCCGGAATCAGCGGGTTGTGGCCGCGCATCAGTGCGGCCTCGAAATCGCTGGCCTGGTGGCCGCGCAGGCCAGCAGCGTTCATCAGCGACAGGCTGCGCACCTGCTCGGGGAAACGGGCGGCGGTGATGCCGCTGATGGCGCCGCCCATGGAATTGCCCACCAGATGCGCCGGGCCGCAGCCGACTTGCTGGATGATGCGGCTCAGGCGCTCCGCCTGGGTGGCCAGGCGGTAGTTGGAACTGGCCACGAAGTGGCTTTCGCCAAAGCCGGGCAGGTCAGGAATGATCAGGCGGTAGCGGCGCGCCAGCAGGCCGGCCATCAGCAGCCAGTTTTCCTTGTTGGCGCCGAAGCCGTGCACCAGCACCACCGGATCGCCGTCCATGCGCCCGCCTTCGAGCAGGGTGACGCGGTGCTGGTCGAGCCAGATGTGTTTGCGGCGCAGGCCGGAAATCGCCACCTGGCTGCGGCGGGCCCAGTTCCAGGCGCTGCGGGTGGGGCGCCAGCGGGTCAGCAGGTCGTGGTCGGGTTCGGCGCTGCGTGCCAGGAAGGAGGCGCCTACGGATTCGATAAAGCTGTCGGGCAGCGTCTTGTTCATATTCTTCTCCTGCGACCGTTATGATGACAGTGGTCGATGTCACATTGAGTCATAATAATGTGATTCATGTCCAGCTGGCCAGCCGGCTAGGGAAAAAGTATGAATGCGGGGCGCGAGGCGCCCCGGAGGGGGTGGGTCAGGCGGGTGTCTGCGTGGCCTCGCCGTTTTCAATGGCGGTCAACTGGGCGCGCCAGGCCTCGATCAGGGCGCTGTTGTCTTCCTGCCAGGGGTGGAAGTCCGGGCGCAGGAAGCTGATGAAATCGGGCAGGGTGCGGGTCAGCATGCCGTTGATGCCGAACAGGCGCCAGAGGCCGCGAGCCAGTACCAGGGGGCGGCGGTGCATGCCGTCTTTCTTCAGGAAGGCCCAGGTGTATTTCGAGGTGTAGCTGCCCAGGGCCAGGGTGGCGGCCAGCAGGGTGCGAACGCGCATGCGGTAGCTGCCGACCACGTCCTGGTAGAGGTCGTAGGCCACGGCCTTGTGCTCGATTTCCTCGATGGCGTGCCACATCCATAGCTGGCGCACGCTGGGGTGCATGTCGGCCAGCAGGGACGGGTCCTTGAGCAGGCGGTTGGCGAGGATGGCAGTGATGTGCTCGAGCGCGGCGGTGGCGGCGAGCTGTTGTTCTTTCGACAGGCGCTTGCGGCCTTCGTTGATCAGATAGCGGGCCAGTTTCTGGCCGCCTTCGGCTTCTTCCTGATAGCCCTGACTGGCCAGCATCTGGTTGAAGGTGTCGTGTTCCAGGGAGTGCATGGCTTCCTGGCCGATAAAGCCGGAAATGTCCTTCTGCCGTTGCGGGTCGGTCACGGTATCGCGGAAAGCGCGCACGGCGTCGACGAAAAAGCGCTCGCCATCCGGAAACGTCAGCGACAGGGCGTTGAGGAAATGCGTCAGCACCGGGTCGTTGCGGCACCAGTAACGTGGCGCGTCGTCGAAGGTAAAGCCCATGCGTTGCGGTGTGATGCTGACCTGGTCGGGCTTCTTCACGGCGTTGCTTCGGGACATGACGATAAACTCCAGTGGTCATTGACTGCTGCGCCTGGCCGGTTCGCTGTGGAATCATGGCAGGCCAAGCGAGCGCTTGGTTATATGGTGGGGTCGATGACACGCTGAATTCTGGTAAACGGAGGCCAATTTCCAGTGCAATCAGGCCAGTTGCGTTCAACAGGGGCGAATCAGCCGGGTGTGCCCGCCATTTATCTGCTGCTGCTGTGCGATGTGGTGCGCCGGTGGGGGCTGGATGACCAGGCGCTGATCGAGGGGCTGGGTGTGGACCGCGCCAGTCTGCTCGACGGACAACGGCGGGTGTCGCTGCAGATCTGTCATACGGCAGCCTGCCGGGCGGTGGCGCTGGCCGGGGATCGTGGCCTCGGGTTGGCCTATGCCCGGGCGCTGAATGTCACCCTGCATGGGTCGGTGGGCATGATGGCGCTGTCGAGTCCGTCAATTGGTGCCGCCCTGGATGCAGCGGCGCGCTACGTGACGCTGCGGGCGCCGTTCCTGGCGGTGTCGCAGTCCCGGGAGAGCGGGCGTGACGGGGAGGTGGCGGTGATTCATGTGCGCTCCCTCTGGGACCTGGGTGAGCTGGATCGTTTCATCATGGAGTCCATGCTGGTGGGGCTGGCGCACATGGCCCAGCAGTTGCTGGGTGCGCCCTTGCTGGGCGGGCAGATATGGCTGACCGGCGAACCGCCTGACTATGCCGACACGCTGACCCGGGAGATGCCTGTACCGCTGCACTATGGCAGCGAGTCGTGTCAGTTGCGGGTGCCCGCTGTGTTGCTGGCGGCGGCCCCGCGTCTCGCGGACCCGACGGTTGCGGCGCTGGCTCAGGAGCAGTGTGAACTGGAATTCAGGCAGTTGTTTGCGTCCGTGCAATCGGTCGCCGAGCGGCTGCGTCAATTGCTGGCAAACTGGCCGGAAGGGGAGCCGATACCGTCACTGGAGACCACGGCAGAGCGGCTGCATCTGTCCAGTCGCACGCTCAAGCGCCGCTTGCAGGAAGAAGGCATGAATTATCGTGATATCACGGACGGTTGGCTGTGCGAGCGTGCCTGTGCGCTGCTTGAAGAGCCGCGCCTGGCCGTCAGCGAGATTGCCTGGCGGCTGGGGTATAACGACGTGTCGAATTTTTCCCGGGCGTTTCGTCGCTGGACAGGCCAGACACCGCGCCAGTGGCGCGGCGTCCGGTGAAGCCGGCGGTCGGGTTGTCAGTTCAGTCGGTGCGGCCCTGCAAACCGGCGATGAAATGACGCCAGGCATTGAGGACCGCTGCGGGCGCTTCCATATGCGGGTAGTGGCCGATATCGGGCAAGGCATGAATGAAATGCTGCGCGCCCACCAGTTCACGGAAGCGCGCCACCATATGCGCGCCGGACACCGGATCGGCGCTGCCATTGATGACGGCCAGTGGTGAACGGGTATCGGTGAGCGCTGCTACCCAGCGACGCCGATGTTCGCGCCGCTCACGCATGTAACCGAGCAATGGCGGCAGGCAACGCATGCCCTGATGATGATTCACCAGTTGCCAGACGGCTTCCAGTTCATCCTCGGACGGCTGCGTGGCGGCGCCGAACACCGAACAGAATGTCTTCAGCAGGTTACGCCGGGACGCCAGTCTGGCCAGTAGCGGGCCGAGCGGCCCGGCCATCAGTTTCTGCATCGGCCGGGCCAGATGGGTTTCCGGGAACAGGCCGCCGTTGAGCAGGGTCACGCTGAGGTAGCGGCCACTGCCGCCGGGGTTCCCGGCGGCGGCGCTGCGAGCATTGTCCCGGGCCAGCATTTCCTGTGCCACCGTGTCGCCATAGTCATGGGCCAGCACATGGCAGGGCCCGGTGTCGGTGGCCGCCAGGGTGGCCTCGACGATATCCGCCTGCTCCATGATGCTGTAGGGATGTGGGTACGGCTTTTCGGAAAAACCCAGGCCAAGCAGATCCGGACCCAGCACGCGAAAATCGCGACACAGTTCGTCGTAGATCAGATTGAAGTCCCAGGTTGAGGTGGGATAGCCGTGTACCAGCAACAGCACGGGTTTGTTGCTGGCCGACGGGTCGTGCCGCAGGCTGTCGACGACGAAGATCGAGCGACCGCACAGCGTGTGCATCTGGCCCAGCTGACGCCAGTTTTCAAGGGAATAACGCATACGACCTCCTTCAGGCGCGAAGCTGACTGCGCAGCAGGCGGCCGAAGGCACGCTTGCCGAGATCAGCGTGGGGCTGGCCCTGATCCATCGCCACGTGACCCCCGACGATCACCTGACGTACCGCACTGCCTGAGCCGGAGACCATGCGCATGGCGTTATCGAAGCGCGGGTCGGTGGTTTCCAGTGGGCCGGTGAGATCATTTTTCAGGCCGTCCGGATCCAGCACCAGCACATCGGCGGGTTTGCCCTCGGCCAGCTTGCCGGTGTCCAGACCGAACCAGTCTGCCAGTTCACCGGTCACGCGCCAGATCGCTTTTTCCAGCGGCATGGCATCGTCGTGCAGCAACGCATCGCGCAGGAACCAGAGGTGTGAGTTCTGGAAGGCCATGTTGCGGTTGTGTGCGCCGGCGTCGGAAAAGCCGAGCTGGATATAGGGGTGCTTGAGGTGTTGGCGCAGGTATGCCGGGCGATCGTTGGCAATCACTGTATGCCAGCGGATGCTTTCGTCGAATTCAGAAATCAGGTCGATGAAGGTATCCACGGCCGAGGTGCCGCGCTCGCGGGCAATATCCGCAAAGGTGCGGTTGACCAGCGTGCCGTCCGGGCAGGCCACCACGTTCATCAGCGACAGGTCCTTGTGGAAGCTGGTGTTGAATTTCTTCAGCCACTCGCGCCGCATCTGGCCGCGCCAGTCCGGATCACGGTACAGCGCTTCCCGTTGCGCGCGTGTGTCGGCATTCATCAGGCAGGCGCTGGCGTGCATTTCTTCGAACACGGGCGTGTTGCAGCCGTCGCTCCAGAGTTCGAAGGGGACGGCCAGGGATTGAAAACGCATGTCGCCACGAAACAGCTTGTTGATGATTGTGGCCAGGCGCTGGGTCAGCGGGCCCAGACGGCGGTTGGCAGTAAAGTCCAGGCTGGTGAGCATGGACAGCTTCATCGGTTTGCGGCCCAGCCCGCTGCTGATCATTGCCAGGATCGGGATCAGATGACGTCGTCCGGCATCCGGGGTTGCCTGCATGATGCGTCCACCGTGCCGCAATACATCGCCGAGAAAGCGGAATTCGTTCATGGTGGCGTAGTGTGAGGGGGCTGAAGCGCCGTTGTACTTGAAGCCCTTCCAGCGATGCCATTGCAACATATCTACGCTCATGCCCAGATAACCTGCATCCAATGCCTCGCTGAGCGTCGTGCGCAGGGCGCTCTTGTCACCCCAGGTCAGATCGGTGGGCGCCATGCAGCGCTGCTTGCCCAGTACCGCCAGACGCAGGTTGGAGTGCCCCAGGAAGCTGGCGATATTGATGCCCAGCGGCTTCTTCTCCAGGTGCGCGTAGTATTCCGCCGGGGTTTGCCAGTCCTTGTCGCGGAACCAGCGCATCAGCACATCCCTGGGCAGGTTTTCCACGCGGGCAAACATATCGGCAATGTCCTCGGCATCGCCCAGGGCGGCCGACAGGGAGCAATTGCCGAAGATCACCGATGTCACCCCATGGCGCAGGGACTCGCTCAACTCGGGATGGGCTTCCACTTCGGCGTCGTAGTGGGTGTGGATATCAATGGCGCCAGGCATCACCAGACAGCCACGGGCGTCGATTTCGCGCCCCCCGGATGCCGGCAAGTCAGTGCCGATGGCACTGATGCGGCCATCGCGGATGGCGATATCCACCTGGCGGGGTGGGGCGCCAGTGCCGTCGTGGACGGTCCCGTGGCGTATGAGCAGGTCTGTTGTCGCGGTCATCATGGCTCTCCCGGTGGCCTTGATCTGTTGTTATGCTCCCCTGATAATACTAACGATCGTTAGTTCGTCAATGACAGGACAGGACACGGCGTGACTACTGTTGCCAACACAGAGCCCACCCAGCCGACCCGGGAGCGCATCCTCAATGCGGCGCTGATCTGCTTCGCCGAGCGTGGCTATGCGGCCACCGGCATGCGCGAGATCGCCCGCCAGGTGGGCATTCGTGCGCCGTCGCTGTACAACCACTTTGGCGGCAAGCGCGAGATACTGGTGGCGCTGCTGGAACGGATGGGCCCGGCGCGCATCACCCGTGCCCTGGCCGACCTGGCGCCGCCGATGAGCCCTGCGGTGCTGCATGAGCGCCTGCTGACACTGCTGTTTGCCCTGTGGCGGGATGTCGAGGAGAACCGTCTGATGCGGTTATTTTGCGGCGAGGCGCTGCATGACCCGGCCATCGGCCGCATGCTGGAGCAGCAGATCTTCGGGCAGGAAAAACAGCATCTGGCCAGCGCCATTGCGGGGGCGCTCGGCGGCGCTCGCCCGAGTGCGGCACAGCAGCAACTCGCGCAGACCTACGCGGCCTTGTGCATCGCCATTGGCTTTGGCAAGCGCTTCCAGTTACTGCTGGGCGACGATGATCCCGCCCGGCTGGAGGCGATCTGTGATGAAACACGGGTGTTGTTTGATGCGGTGGCGGGGTTGTTGCCGCGATGAATCAAAAAAAAGCCCGCTACATGATGTAGCGGGCTTTTTCCCGGTCGCCGTAAAGGTTCAGGCGATCATTTGCCTTCCTGTTGCTGCTGGCGACGCAGCACACGCGGATCGTTGGAGGCGCGTGCTGGCGCTTCCTCGGTAGCCGGTACGGGCTTGGCCGGGGCTGACTCTGCCGGTTTTTCGGCAGGTGCTTCGGTGTCCGCTCTGTCTGCTTTTTCCACGTTCTCGACGTTCTCAGACGGCTCGGCTACTTCAGCGTTGCTGGCTTTTTCAGCTGCCGCCGCAGGCTCTGCGGGGGGCGCCTTCGGTGCTGCGGCCGGTTCAGCAGCCGCTTCGCTCACGGCGGTACGGGCTGGCTTTTGCCCGGCGGCGGTTTCGACGGCGGGGTTGGCAGCCTTGTCCGCCTGTGATGCTGGTGCGGATGCGGTGGCGTCAGTCGGCGCCTTGTCGCTCGGCGCTGGCGTGGCCATATCCGCAGCCGGTGCCGCTGCACGAGGTGCCTGCGCGGTCTGCTCTGGTGCGGCTTCCGCCTTCGGGGCCTCGCTGGCGGCGGGTTTTTCCTGCGGCGCTTGCCGGGCCGTCGGCGCCTCGGCCTGGGGGGCTGGCTCGGCGTTCTTCAGCTCGGTGTTCGGGCTTGCGGTCTGCTCTGGCGCCTTGCTGGCCTGCTGCGGTTTTTCTTCCGCACGGGCCGCGGGTTTGTCACTGGTGTGATCGCCAGCAGTATCACTGGCGGCAGCCGTTGCTGCGGCAGCCGTTGCTGCGGCAGCCGTTGCTGTGGCAGCCGACGCTACGACAACATCGTCCTGCTTGCGCTGTGGACGCTGACGCTGGCGCAGCGGGCGGTCATCCTTGGCCTGGGTGCGGCGCTCGGCGTTGTCCTGGCTGCGGATATCGTTGTTGTCGCTGATCTCGTCGTCATCGCTGTCGCGCGGCGGGCGCTGACGGCCGTCCTGCTGCTGGGCGTTCTGGGGGTTCTGGGCGTTGCCACCACCGCCACCGCCGCGGTTGCGCCGACGGCGACGACGCGGCGGGGAGGCTTCCTGCTGGCCGCCGTCCTGGTCGGCAGGGCGTGGGTCTGCCTGGGGCTTGTCCTGACGACCTTCGTCGCGGGCCTTGGTGGGCTGCTCCTGGCGTGGCTGTTCCGGGCGTTGCTGCTCGGGACGATTCTGGCCACCCCGGTTGCCGCGGTTGTCAGGTTTTTCCTGGCGGGCATCCTTGCGGTTATCTCCACGGGAGTCCTGACGACCGTCGCGCTCCTGGCGGTTTTCGCCGCCACGACGACCCCGGTTCTCGTTCTGGCGGTTGTCGCCACGGCGATTGCGGGTCTGCTGGCCGCCACGGTTACTGTCCTGGCCACGGCGTGCATTCGGGTTGCGCTGGTTGTTACGTGCCGGTTGTTTGGCAACGGACTTTTTCGGTCTCGCTTCGCCATCGCCCTTGAAAATACGCACGATGAAAGCAAAGAACTGCGCCAGCAGGCCCGGGGTAACGGGCGCGGCAACGGGTTCGGGGGCCGGTTTCGGCGGCGGTGGTGCGGTATCCGGTGCCACCAGTTTTACCGCCGCCTCCTGGCGTTTGATCTCGGTGTCCTGGGCGGACACGAGGCTCGGATCTTCTTCGCCTTCCAGCAGGCCGATTTCATGGCTGGTGACGTTCTGTTGCACCTGATCGTCGCGTATGCGCTGCACTTCGAAATGCGGGGTTTCCAGATTCTGGTTCGGAATCACCAGCACGCGCACCTTGTAGCGCGCTTCGATGTCTCGCAGCGCCTGGCGTTTTTCGTTCAGCAGGTAGGTCGCGACCGGCACCGGCACCTGGGCCTGGATCTCGCCGGTGCGCTCCTTCATGACTTCTTCTTCCACCAGACGCAGGATGGACAGCGCCAGGGATTTCACATCGCGAATATGGCCCTGGCCGTTACAGCGCGGGCAGACGATGCTGGAGGTTTCGCCCAGCGACGGACGCAGGCGCTGACGCGACAGCTCCATCAGGCCGAAGCGGGAAATGCGGCCGACCTGGACGCGGGCGCGATCCGCTTCCAGTGCTTCGCGCATGCGGTTTTCCACTTCGCGCTGGTTGCGCGCCGGGCCCATGTCGATGAAGTCGACCACGATCAGGCCACCGATGTCGCGCAGGCGCAGCTGGCGGGCGATTTCGTCGGCGGCTTCCAGGTTGGTCTGCAGCGCCGTTTCCTCGATGTCAGCGCCTTTGGTGGCGCGCGAGGAGTTGATGTCGATGGACACCAGGGCTTCGGTGGGGTCGATGACGATGGAGCCGCCCGAGGGCAGCTTCACTTCGCGCTGGAATGCGGTCTCGATCTGGGATTCGATCTGATAGCGCGAGAACAGCGGGGTCTCGTCCTTGTACAGCTTGATCTTGTGGGCGAAGTCGTTCATCACCTGAGCGACAAAGCCGTTGGCTTCGGCAAAGGTCTCGTCGGAGTCGATCAGGACTTCGCCGATATCCTTGCGCAGGTAGTCACGGATGGCGCGGATGATGACATTCGACTCCTGGTACACCAGGAACGGGGCAGGACGGTCCTTGGAGGCCGTTTCGATGCTGTCCCACAGCTTCAGCAGGTAGTCCAGATCCCATTGCAGCTCTTCCGGGGTGCGGCCGAGGCCGGCGGTGCGCACGATCACGCCCATGTCGGCGGGGATCTTCAGGGCGCTCATGGCCTCTTTCAGTTCCTGGCGCTCGTCACCCTCGATGCGGCGGGAGATGCCGCCGGCACGGGGGTTGTTCGGCATCAGGACCAGATAGCGGCCCGCCAGGCTGATGAAGGTCGACAGGGCGGCGCCCTTGTTGCCACGCTCTTCCTTGTCGACCTGGATGATGACTTCCTGGCCTTCGCGGATGACGTCCTTGATGTTGATGCGGCCCTGGATGTCCTTGGGGTCCTTGCTGAAATACTGGCGTGAGATTTCCTTCAGCGGGAGAAAGCCGTGGCGCTCGGCGCCGAAGTCCACGAAGGCGGCCTCCAGGGAGGGTTCGACGCGGGTGATCTTGCCTTTATAGATGTTGGCTTTCTTCTGTTCGCGGGTCCGGTGTTCGATATCCAGATCGTAAAGCTTCTGGCCGTCTACCAGGGCGACACGCACCTCTTCGGGGTGGGTCGCGTTGATCAGCATACGTTTCATGTGTCTACCACATTAACGGGGCAGCACTGAGAGGGCCCGTCGAGGGGGCATCAGACCGGGAGCCGGACAGACGGACTGTTGCGGGGCCATTGCCCGGCGATAACGCCGGAATGTCCCACTGCCGGGGTATCCCGGTCAGTCGTCGTGGTCGCGGTTCCCCGATATGGAGCGGAGATAACGCGGCTTGTCTGCGTCGCGGCATGATGGGCCGTGACGGCATGAAACCTGGTTCGTCTCGTGTCACTGCGATGCTGCGTCGTTCGGGGCAGCACCGCTATCGTTTTCGTGTCTGTCGCCCATAGCGTCGGGGCGTCTCTGCAGGCCACCTGGGTTGGTTACATTGCCGCCAGCGGTTATCAGGCCGGGCGGCATCTCCTGGGTGAATCCCTGCGGCGCGGTGCCTTCGTTGTGCGAGGCAGATCAGCGCCATGTCATGGTTCTGTCACATTTCTGGTAACAATCAGTCGGGTGTTTCCGCATCTTGCCCGGCGAATGTCCGCTGCGCGTCGCCGGGGCCGGATAACAGCCGACACGTGACTATAGCAGGAAAACCCGCCGAACATCAATCAGATACCGGCTATCGCATTTGCCGGGAACAGCGCCTAGAATCGCCGCCATGTCCGATACCTCGTCAGATATCCAGTCGGTGGCCCCCTCGGTCAGCTACGTTCGCATTGATGCCGACCGTGCTGGCCAGCGCCTCGACAACTTCCTGATAGCCACCCTGAAAGGGGTGCCGAAGTCCCGTATCTATCGCATCATCCGCGACGGTCAGGTGCGCGTGAATCGCAAGCGCTGCAAGCAGACCTACCGGCTGGAAGAGGGCGATGAGGTGCGTATTCCTCCTGTGCGCATGGCCAGTGCCGGTGAGGCGCCAGCGGTGGGGCAGGGGCTGGGGGACCGTCTCAGCCGCAGCCTGATTCACGACGATGACCACCTGCTGGTGTATAACAAGCCGTTCGGTCTGGCCGTGCATGGCGGCAGCGGGGTGAGTCTGGGGCTGATCGAGTCGTTGCGTGTGCTGCGGCCCGAGGATCGCCATCTGGAGCTGGTACACCGGCTGGACCGGGATACCTCCGGGGCCATCATGCTGGCGCGCAACCGGCCTTTTCTGCGTCGTTTGCAGCGGCTGATGCAGGACGGAGGCATCGAGAAGCGCTACTGGCTGCTGTGCCACGGTTTTCGCGGCAGTCAGCGTACCATCGAGGCGCCGCTGCTGAAGCAGAGCCATGGCAACGAGCGCGTGGTGCGGGTGTCGCGCGAGGGCAAGGCGTCGCGCACAGATTTCCGCCTGCTGGAGCGTTTCGGTGACCTGGCACTGGTCGAGGCGACGTTGGGTACCGGGCGGACCCATCAGATAAGGGTGCATGCCCAGTATGGTGGCTTTCCCCTGGTGGGCGACCCGAAATACGGCAACGAAGACGCCAATGCCGGTTGGGCGGCCCGGCTGGGGCACCCGCGCATGTTCCTGCATGCCCGATCACTGGTGCTGCGACACCCGCAGACCGGCGAGCTGCTGCGCATCGAGGCGCCGCTGGACGAACCGTTCGAGCAGGCGCTGCAACGCTTGCGCGCGGGCAAGGCCTGAAGGGGAGCGGCCTGAATGCACTACCAACTGGTGATTTTCGACTGGGACGGCACCTTGATGGATTCCACGGGTCGCATTGTTCAGTGTCTGGCCGCGGCGGCGGCTGAGGTGTCGTTGCCACCCTTGCCGGCGGCAACCCTGCAATCGATCATCGGCCTCGGGCTGGAGGAAGCCATCCGCGTGCTGTATCCGCACGCCGGCGGCGAGCATGTCGAGGCAATGCGTCAGTGTTATGCGACGCATTTCATCGCGGCGGAACAGACCCCCAGCCCCTTGTTTCCGGGGGCGCTGGCGACGCTGGAGACGCTGCAGGGCGAAGGCCTGCAACTGGCGGTGGCCACCGGCAAGAGCCGCCGGGGGCTGGATCGGGTCTGGGGCAATACTGGCCTCGGGCGTTTTTTTCAGGCCTCGCGCTGTGCCGACGAGACCCGCTCCAAGCCGCACCCGGCCATGGTGCAGGAACTGCTTGAGGAACTGGACTGTCCGCCTGACCGGGCGCTGGTAGTGGGTGACACATCGTTCGACATGGAAATGGCCGAGCGCGCCGGCGTGGATCGAATCGGCGTAATATATGGTGCGCATCCGCCTGCTCGCCTGATGCCGCATACACCGCTGGCCCTGCTGGCACAGATTGATGAGGTGCTGCCCTGGATCGGGGTGGCGCAGCGCGTAGCCGCTGACTGAACGGGAAAACGCAATGGCTGACTATAATGACCGGAACGACGGGCAGCGCCCGATGCCACCGCAAAGCAATCGCGAATGGCAGCTTATTGAAAAAGTGGTCATGTCGATGCAGGACGAGCAGCGCAAGCAGCGCCGCTGGAGCATCTTCTTCCGTGCCGCGACCCTGGGGTACCTGTTTCTGGTGCTGATGCTGTTCCTGCCGATGCGTCTGGGCACCGGCGGCTTCACGGCGCCCACGCAGCCGCATACGGCCATGGTGGATATCAGCGGTATCATTGCCGATGGCGCCGAGGCCAGTGCCGACGCCATTACCAGCGGTTTGCGACGCGCCTTCGAGGCCGAGTTCGCTGAAGCAGTGATGCTGCGCATCAACAGCCCCGGCGGTTCGCCGGTGCAGTCCGGGTACGTGTATAACGAAATCATGCGGCTCAAGGGCGAGCACCCGGACAAGAAAGTCTATGCGGTGATTACCGATCTGGGGGCTTCCGGCGCCTACTATATTGCGGCGGCGGCAGACGAGATCTATGTCGACCCGGCCAGCATCGTCGGTTCCATCGGTGTCATCATGGCCGGTTTCGGTTTTGAAGAAGCCATCGAGAAGCTGGGCGTCGAGCGTCGTGTCATGACCTCCGGTGACAACAAGGCCCTGCTCGACCCGTTTGGTCCGGTGGAAGCGTCGCAGCAGGTGCATATCCAGCGCATGCTGGACCGGGTGCATGAGCAGTTCATTGGCGCCGTGCGTGAAGGGCGGGGCGAGCGTTTGCGTGTCGACGAGTACCCTGAAGTGTTTTCCGGGCTGGTCTGGAGCGGTGATGAAGCCGTGACCATCGGCCTGGCTGACGGGCACGGCAGTCCGGGCCAGGTGGCCCGCGACGTGATCGGGCACGAAGAGATTGTCGATTATTCCGTGTTGCCACATCCGTTCGAACGCTTCCTGCGCGGGTTTGGCGTCAGTATTGGCAAGGGCATTGGTCAGGTGATGGGTGTTGATAGCTGGAGTCTGCGCTGACAGAAGCGGGCTTGCGGGCGCGCGCCACGCCAGGCTGCTGAGCGGCCTGGCGCTTCTGGTATGGTCGCTGTTGCTGGCGGCCTGTGCCATGCCCGAACGGCGCGAAGGCTACCGGGTGGACCACAGCCACGTGGCGCCGGGTCACAGTAGCCGCATCTACCATCTCGTCATTCATTACACCGGACATCATGAAGCCCGCGCCCTGCGCACCCTGACCGGGCCGCATGTCAGCGCCCATTACGTGATGCCCCTGCCGGCACGTTTTCATCGCGGTGAGCCGCTGGTCTATCAACTGGTGGAAGAGCACCGGCGCGCCTGGCATGCGGGTGTCAGTGAGTGGGGGCCGCGCAGCAACATCAACGATACCTCCATCGGTATCGAAATCATCAACGCGGGCCCGCGTGGCACGCTCTTCGGCCTCTACTGGGCGCCGTATCCCGACGATCAGATCGAGGCGGTCATCGCGCTGGCCCGGGATATCGTGGCCCGGCACGATATTGATCCGGTCAATGTAGTAGCCCATTCGGATATTGCCCCCTCGCGCAAGCTGGATCCGGGGCCGCGCTTCCCGTGGCAGCGGCTTTACGAGGCTGGCATTGGTGCCTGGCCGGATGAAGAAACCGTGGCCTGCTATACGGTGTTGCTGGCAGCACAACCGCCATCCCTGCCGGATGTGCAGGCGGCATTGCGCGGTTACGGTTATCCGCTGGAGGTCAGTGGGCAGATGGATGCGGCCACCCGGGATGTGGTGCGGGCTTTCCAGCTGCATTTTCGCCAGCGTCGCCATGATGGTGTGCTGGACACGGAAACCCTGGCGCGGCTCTGGGCGCTGCTGGCGAAGTACCGCCCTCGGGTGCTGGAGACCCTGACCCCGGGCGGCGTGGCCGATCCGTGTGACGGGGATGATCTGTGGCCTGTATCTATCGCGCCCGGAGAAGGATCAGAAATTACCTCGACGGTAAACATGCATGCCGTCTCGAATTATCCATAGATAGTCCTCGGTCATGCCGCAAAGAGAGAGCGTGGCTCCCTGGTTGTCCATTTGTGCCCAATTCATGCCGCCATCGCCGCTGAACGCGATTTCATGGTAGCCGCCGGATGAAGAGTCAGTAAGCAGTAGCAATGTTTCCGTGGCTTTATCACGGCAATAGGCTGTGCCGCCGCGCAAGCCCGAAGGGCGAATCGTTGACCAGGTGTCACCAAAATCAGAAGACATAGCCAGCGCCTTCTCGCCATTTGCCAGCAATTTACCATCCAGGGTTTTCTCCATCGGCATCCAATAGCCATGAACTTTGATGGATTGCCTTCTCCAGCGCTTGCCTGCATTGCCGGATGTATAGAAATAGAGCGATTCTTCCGGCACGTAAACCATCCTTTTTCCATCCTGGTCTACAACCAGATCGCCCCTGATTTCGTCGTGATATTCGCTCTGGCGAGGTTTTGGCACTTGCGCAATGAAGTTGTCGTCAAACTGAAGATGGCCATCAAAGATGTCTGACTGATAGATACGGCGATTGCTGAGCAGCACGAAGCATCGCATTGAGTCTGTCAGACAATCCATGGCTTGTATGAAAACCCACTCATTATCATATTCATATTCGTCGTCGGTTGTATTGCCTGAGAGATTGGAAATATCGAAGTCATTCCAGGTTGCGCCGGCATCGAAGCTTGCCTTTCCGGTGCCATCATCTCCATTGAGTACCCATAGTGAGCTGCCATCAGGGGATACTCTCAAATAATCGTAACTGGCATCCTCGGTATTAATGACTTTTTTATGTTCGCCGCCAGGAATATCAATCATGAACAATCCTTTACTTGAAAGTATCCAGATAAGTTTCCTTTCATCTGAGTAATGACTCTGCAAGCCGCGATGCGGAGGCTCGCCAAGATCCAGGAGAGGTAACCATGTTTTTCCTCTGTCACTACTGAAATCAAGCGATTCCCCATAGGCGTCCCATGCAAATGCCCGGCTGTCGTCAATGGGAACCAGATGATCAAAATCCTTGTAGGTTTGCTCAACTATCCAGCTCTCTCCCTCATTAATGGTATAGGCAATTGTCTTGCCATCAGATATCCAGTGTATGCCTTTGGTACTCCGTGGCGATTCTGGCAGCATGGAAATCGGGATATGTTTGTCCTCAATAATTGCTTTCCTGATTTCAGGATCATACAGCAAGGACTCAATGTGGCGGTCTTCCTCGCCTTCTCTGAGGGACATCAGGAAAGCTTCTTCATGATCGGCCAGAGGCTGGTCTTCGCAATACTCGTTCCTTCCGGATCGGTATCCGATATCACAGACTGGATGCCAGAATTCTTTGCTCGGATCTCTGCGATAAAGATGCCTGGAGAAAGGACTCTCCCTGGAGATCATGAGCGTTTTTTCAAGGTTTATTGAAAATGCAGAGCTGTAAATGCATATGTTTTCACCTTTTTCACCCTTGAAATCATAAATGTTCCAGGATTTACCGAAATCCATGGTTTCAAATTGCTGGCATCTGTATATAAAAAATCCAGCACCTGTTTCGATGTCAAGGTATAAGCTTTTGAAGATATCATCCAGAAATATTATGTCGGTTTCCGGTATGGACTCGTTTATAGATTCTTCGGTCAGAGCGGTCCATGTTTTTCCTCCATCTGTCGTAATTTCCATCCCCTGCCAGGAGTAATCGATCCACCCACGTTGACCATCCTCGCTGAACTGCATCCTCCGCGGCCAAGTAAAGCCCAGGGCGCGGTCTTTCTCCCATGATTGACCGGCGTCACTGGTGCGGTAGAGGTATGTTCCATCGAAGGCCAGTCGCTCCTCACGAGAATTGAACCAGATATCCATGAAAAGTGGTTGAAAGTGGACTGCGTGGTAGTGTCCGATTTTCTCGGGAAGCGTATCGACCCTTTCCATGGAGGTCCACTCCATGTCGATCAGTTGCCTGAAGGTGTCTGTCACCCATTCCTGATGGTCAAATAAAAATTTGCTTGCGGTGTAAAGGGGGCGCGCAGACATCAGTAGCAAGGGTAGGCAAAGGAATACACCTATGTAGTACATTTTTCCTTGCTTTGATTTTTTCAAAAGCCCAGGCCAGCCCAGTGTGGCGAAGGCCAGCATGGATAGCAGGACAAAATGCAGATACCAGAGGGATGCCATGGTCGCTGTGGTGAAAAAATAGGTCCCCAGAAAGAAGGCTGTTGTAAAGCAACCTGCTGCCAGTGGCCATTGGAAGCCCCATAAGGATCTCTGTTGGCTGACCAGGTGGCTGCCCAGCATGAAATAAGTGAACGCCAGGGACAAGGTTGCCAGGTACTGGAATATGCCGCCAAGAATGAAGGCCAGGATCCACTCTGGGAAATCTGGTTTGCCGCTCGCGCCATAGATCTGATAAAAGCCATGCCCGGACAACCCCAGGGACAAAGCTAACAGTGCGAAAAGCCAGAAGGTGATCTGGGTTGATAGCTGTCTGTAACCAACAGTCGCGATAAGCATGCCTGCAACACCAGCGGTCACAAGATGTGTCAAGGATCTGACCACAGTGTCATGCATTACAATTTTGAACTGCAATACATTGTATAGATTGAGTATCCGGTAGCCGTACAAACCAAGAGCAGAAAGTAACAGGACTGCTGCTCCTGCTGCCATTATCGGTGCGATATGTATTTCTGTTCCAGGGTGATTCGCGGGGCTGTTCTGGCTTTCCGGATTTGATGTCCCGGATTG
This sequence comes from Isoalcanivorax indicus, assembly GCF_003259185.1. Classification (NCBI taxonomy): domain Bacteria; kingdom Pseudomonadati; phylum Pseudomonadota; class Gammaproteobacteria; order Oceanospirillales; family Alcanivoracaceae; genus Isoalcanivorax; species Isoalcanivorax indicus. The sequence continues at coordinate 1,766,641 of NZ_QGMP01000001.1, read as the reverse complement.
TGCGTGGCCGGGCTTGGCGGCGCGGAAAAATACCTTTGCCAGTATTATATTCATGATAATCAATAATGGCAGTGCGATGGTTGCGAGTATGATTGTCATCAGCATGGCGCCACTGGCAACCAGAAGTGCGGCATAAGTATGCAAGGAGGTGGCGGCTGGTGTATTCAGTTTGCGAAGCTTTATCCCCAGAGAGATATACAGAAAACCAGATGGAATGAGCAGGATTAACCCTATAGATGCTATGACAAGTTCATGCTGTAGATATAATATTTGAAGGAAGGAAATCCCAATATAGACGACCATCAGGATCATGAGGCCATTGATGGTTCGCTCAAGCCTCGGTGCGTCAAGAAAATGCTTGATGCACCACAAAAGGTAATAGCTCAAGGCAAACTGTATGCAGTCCACAGCATGGGACAGTCTGGTGATTGCATTGTTGCCAAGAAAGACCTCTGCCAGCGCTCCGCTGATGATTAGCAGGAGCTGGGGAAAGATCAAGGCTGCACTCAGAAGTGATATCCATCCCGCTAAACGATAATCTGGATTCATGAGATTCAGAGGCTCAGTGTATTGTTATGTGTCGTTGCTCTCACTCGGCAAGCATGGCGAGGTTCTCCGTGCAACTGCAACGCTCCCTTCCCGAATCGGATAGACGTTCTTATATCAGGTGACATGTGGGCCTGCTACTCTGCCCGGTCTGGGCAAGCCTAACTGGGCCGCGCTGGCCGGGATGCGGTGTCGCTGGCGAGGCAGCCGCCTTCGTTGCAGGTCCGGTACGGGTGGCCGATCCGTGTGACGGGGATGATCTGTGGCCGCGGCCCGGCACTGCAGCGCTTACAGGGGAAGGGTAACGCCTTCGGCCGCCAGAAAATCGGTCAGCATGATCAGCGGCAGGCCGATCAGGGCGTTGGGATCGCGCCCCTCCAGCGCCTTGAACAGCACGATCCCCAGGCCTTCCGACTTGAAGCTCCCGGCACAATTGAAGGGCTTCTCGCTATCCACGTAGCGCTCGATAACTGCATCCCGCAGCGTGCGAAAATGCACCTGGAAGCGTTCGCAGCCGCTCTGGTGGCGACCGCTGGCGGCGTTCAGCAGGCACAGGCCGGTCAGAAAGGTGACGCTGCGACCGCTGCTGGCGCGCAACTGCTCGATGGCGGCCTCGCGGCCTCCAGGCTTGCCCAGTACCTGGCCCTCGGGCGTGACGGCAACCTGGTCCGAGCCGATGATCAGGGCGTCGGGATGGCGGGCTGCCACCGCATGGGCCTTTTCCCGGGCCAGGCGTAACACCAGCTGCTGTGGTGTCTCGCCGGGCTGCGCCTGCTCGTTGATGTCCGGGCTGTCACAGCTGAAGGCCAGCCCGAGCCGCTCCAGCAGGCTGCGGCGGAAGGGGGAGGAGGAGGCCAGGACGAGGGGCATGGGCTCGCGGTCGGGGGCGCTGGACATGGTGTCTCCGGGGCGGTTTTCGGGTCGGTTTCTGCTCTGTGCGGCCATTATACGGGCACTCTTTTCGCGGCGCACGGGAAACCCCTTTTCCTTCAAAGGGTTAGCTTTTCAATAACGCTTTGACAGGGGGCGGCCACGGCCCTAGAATTGCGCGCTTATGTTTTCAGGGCAATTGCCGCACTACGTCGAGCCGCGCAAGCTGGCGGACCAGGGCGGCCTCATCAGTGGCCAGACCACCGTTTCCGCACTGCCAAGACTGGGTGATTTCGAGCACAGTCAGTCGCAGCCGGTCGGGGTGGCGCTCACCTTTGAGCGGGACGCCGATGATGGTCAGCGCATTGTCCACGGCACGGTGTCCACCGAACTGGTGATGACCTGCCAGCGCTGCCTTGAGCCGGTCTCCTGCACGGTCACCGCAGAGGTCATGCTGGCATTGGTCTGGAGCGAGGAGGAGATTCAGGCGCTTCCTGAGCGCTACGATCCCTGGCTCGTCACCGACGACAAGATGCCGCTGGCGACGTTGCTGGAAGAGGAATTGCTGTTGGCCCTGCCGCTGGTGGCCACGCACGAGCAATGCCCCACACGCCTGCCCGAGGGTGATGAACCCGAGGACAACGCGAGTGCCGGGAAAGCGGATAACCCCTTTGCTGTTCTGGCGAGCCTCAAAGGAAGCCAGAAGTAAAACGCTTTGCATGACAGGAGCCGATCATGGCAGTTCAACAGAACCGTAAAACCCGTTCCAAGCGCGACATGCGTCGTTCGCACGATGCCCTGAGCGCGCCGACCCTGACCGAAGACAGCAACACCGGTGAGGTACATCGTCGTCACCACATCTCGCCGGACGGCTACTACCGTGGCCGCCAGGTGATCGCCAGCGTCGATACCGACGAAGACGAGTAACACCAGGCAAGAAGAAACGGGAGCTGCGGCTCCCGTTTTTATTTGTGCACATTTTTTTCTTTGCCAATGTGGCGCCGCTGTTCCATCCTTTGCGGGCTTGAAAACCAGACCAGAGAGGCTGTGACATGGCCCAGTTGACCCTGGCGGTGGATGCCATGGGCGGTGATGCCGGTTTACCGGTGACTGTCCCTGCAGTGGCAGAGCTGCTACGTCGTCATGAAGAAGTAGCCGTGCTGATGGTGGGGCAGCCGGATACGTTGGCTGCGGCCCTGAAGAAGGCCGGGCTGGACAATCATCCCCGTCTGTCCCTGGTGGCGGCCAGCGAAGTCGTGACCATGGAAGACCCGATCACGGTGGCGTTGCGTGGCAAGCGCGACTCCTCCATGCGTGTGGCCATCAACCAGGTGCGTGACGGTCAGGCCCAGGCCGCCGTCAGCGCTGGCAATACCGGCGCCCTGATGGCGGTCAGCCGCTTTGTGCTGAAAACGTTGCCCGGTGTTGATCGTCCTGCTATCTGTACCGCCATTCCCACGCGCACCGGGCATTGCCATATGCTGGATCTCGGCGCCAACGTGGATTCCGAACCCGAGCATCTGTTGCAGTTCGCCCTGATGGGCGCGGCCGTGGTGCGGGCGGTGGATGGCGTCGAACAGCCGCGTGTGGCGCTGTTGAATATCGGCGAGGAAGACATCAAGGGCAGTGAGCAGATCAAGCAGGCCGCGCGTCTGTTGCAGGCCCACCCTCAACTCCATTACATCGGCTATATAGAAGGCAACGGTATTTTTGCCGGCGAGGCCGATGTGGTGGTGTGCGATGGTTTTGTCGGCAATGTGGCGCTGAAAACCATGGAAGGGGTGGCGTCCATGATCAGCCATATGATCCGCGAGGAAGTCGGCCGCAGCTGGCTGAAGAAGCTGTCCGGACTGCTCGCGTTACCGGTATTGAAAGGCCTGAAAGGCCGTCTGGATCCGGAGCGCTACAACGGCGCCAGTCTGGTCGGTCTCAATGGTGTCGTGGTGAAAAGCCATGGCGGGGCCGGTGTGGAGGGCTTTACTGCGGCGCTGGAAGTGGCGTTGCTGGAAGCACGTCGCAACGTACCCGGGCTGATCGGCAAGACACTGTAGGAAGGCGCGATAAGATTTTGTTGCAAGCCCGGCGCGCAATCCGGCGCCGGGGCACGCATAATGCCGCCCAGTTGTGCAGGGAGTGGATGTCAATCATGAGCAAGACTGCGTTTCTGTTTCCCGGTCAGGGGTCCCAGTCCGTCGGCATGCTGGCGGATTACGCGGATGAATCCGTGGTACAGCACACCTTCAATGAAGCCTCCGGCGCGCTGGGTTATGACCTGTGGGCGTTGATCCAGAATGGCCCTGAGAGCGACCTCAACAGCACCGACAAGACCCAGCCTGCGCTGCTCGCCGCTGGTGTGGCCCTGTGGCGCCTGTGGCTGCACCGGGGGGGATATCGTCCGGCGCTGCTGGCGGGCCATAGCCTGGGGGAATATACCGCGCTGACCTGCGCCGGTGTGTTCAGCCTGGGCGATGCCGTGCGCCTGGTGGAGAAGCGCGGCCAGCTGATGCAGCAGGCGGTGCCTGCGGGCACTGGCGCCATGGCGGCGGTACTCGGGCTTGACGATGACCAGGTGCGCTCCGCCTGCGCCGACGCGGCAGCGGGTCAGGTGGTGGAAGCCGTCAACCTGAATGCGCCCGGCCAGGTAGTGATTGCGGGTGACAAGGACGCCGTGGCCCGTGCCATTGAGGCCTGCAAGGCTGCTGGCGCCAAGCGTGCCATGCCGCTGCCGGTCAGTGTGCCGTCCCACTGTGCGCTGATGCGCCCGGCCGCCGAAGGGCTGGCAGAGGTGCTGGCGGGCATGGCACTGCACACCCCGGAAATCCCGGTGATCAATAACGTGGACGTGGCCGTGGAAACGGACACCGCCGCCGTGCGTGATGCCCTGGTGCGCCAGTTGCATTCGCCGGTGCGTTGGGTGGAAACCGTGCAACGGTTGAGCGCTGAAGGGGTCGAACAGGCCTATGAGTGTGGCCCGGGCAAGGTGCTTGCCGGGCTGGTAAAACGTATCGAGCGGGGGCTCAATGTGGTGGCGCTGGAAAGCGCGGACGCCTTGCGCGCAGAAACCCCGAACGGTTGAGTGCCCCATCAGGGAGTAACGCGATGACAACAACAGAACAGAAACTGGCGCTGGTGACCGGCGCCAGCCGTGGCATCGGCAAGGCCATTGCAGCCGCACTGGTCGAGGCCGGTTTTACCGTGGTCGGTACTGCCACCACGGAAGCCGGTGCCGAAGGGATCACCCAGGCACTGACCGCTCAGGGCAATGCCGGGGGGGGTGTGGTGATGGATGTCAGCGACACGGCGTCCGTCAGCTCGGCCATGGCACAGATCCAGGCGCGCTGGGGCGCACCGCTGGTGCTGGTGAACAATGCCGGTATCACCCGCGACAACATCATGCTGCGCATGAAGGAAGACGAGTGGGATGCGGTGATCAACACCAATCTGAATGCCCTGTTCCGGGTCAGCAAGGCGTGCCTGAAAGGCATGACCAAGGCGCGCTGGGGACGGATCATCACCATCAGCTCGGTGGTCGGCAGCATGGGCAACGCCGGGCAGGCCAACTATGCGGCCGCCAAGGGTGGGGCAGAGGGTTTTACCCGTGCCCTGGCGCGGGAAGTGGGTTCTCGCGCCATCACGGTGAACAGCGTGGCGCCGGGCTTCATCCAGACCGACATGACCGATGCCCTGCCAGAGGCACAACGTGATACGCTGTTGGGCCAGATACCGCTGGGTCGCCTGGGTAAGCCGGATGAGATAGCCAGCGCGGTCGTTTGGCTGGCTTCAGACGGTGCCGGTTATGTCACAGGTACGACCCTGCATGTCAATGGTGGCATGTTTACAGGGTAAGTGATCGCTCAACGTACTGAAATCAAAGGCGAATAATTCGCAACACATGTGCCAGGGCGGGTCGGGATCGTAACTTGCATGCGCAAACGGCGTTCCCCTAGAATACCCGCCTGAGGTGCAGGGACACCACTAACAGGAGAGAGTCAGGATCATGAGCAGCATTGAAGAACGCGTCAGCAAGATCATCGTGGAGCAGTTGGGTGTGAAACCGGAAGACGTCAAGCCGGAAGCGTCCTTTGTAGAAGACCTGGGCGCAGACTCACTGGATACGGTGGAGCTGGTGATGGCGCTCGAAGAGGAATTCGAGACCGAGATTCCTGACGAAGAAGCCGAGAAGATCAGCACTGTTCAGGCTGCCATCGACTACGTCAAGACACACGCCTGATCCGGTTCTGGCCTGATCAAGAAAGCCGCGGGTTCACGAGTGGACTTGCGGCTTTTTTTTATCCGAAGGAGGTGAGGCAGTGGCAAGACGCAGAGTAGTCGTCACCGGCGTGGGCATGCTCAGCCCGCTGGGGACCGATGTGGCGAGCACCTGGCAACGGCTGGTGGCGGGGGAGAGTGGCATCCGTGATATCACTCACTTTGATGTCAGCGCCTATTCCACCCGCTTTGCCGGGTTGGTGCCGGACTTCGAGGTGGCGGATTACATGCCGGCCAAGGACGCACGCAAGATGGATGTCTTCGTGCAGTACGGGCTGGTGGCGGCCATTCAGGCCATTCGCGATGCGGGGCTGACCGACGATGAAGCGGACGCCGAGCGCATCGGTGTGGCCATCGGCTCTGGTATCGGCGGCCTGACCGGCATCGAGGAAAATCATCAGAAACTGCTTGATGGCGGCCCGCGCAAGATATCGCCCTTCTTTGTGCCCGGCAGCATCATCAATATGATCTCCGGCAACCTGTCCATCATGTATGGCTACCGAGGCCCCAACTTTGCCACGGTCACCGCCTGCACGACGGGCACCCACAGCATCGGTTTTGCTGCGCAGCAGATCATGCTGGGCACGGCCGACGTCATGGTCGCCGGCGGCGCGGAAAAGGCCTCCTGCGCGCTGGGTCTGGGTGGCTTCGCTGCGGCCCGGGCGCTGTCGACCCGTAATGACGATCCGCAGGCGGCAAGCCGTCCCTGGGATCGCGACCGGGATGGCTTCGTACTGGCTGACGGTGCCGGCATTCTGGTGCTGGAAGAGTACGAGCGCGCCCGTGCCCGGGGGGCGCATATCTATGCGGAAGTGGCCGGTTACGGCATGAGCGGTGATGCGTTCCACATGACGGCGCCGCCCGAAGACGGCGCCGGTGCGGCGCAGGCGATGCGCAATGCACTCCGCGATGCAGGTATCAATCCGGAAGAGGTGGGCTACATCAACGCCCACGGCACTTCGACCAAGGCAGGCGATCTGGCCGAAGCCAATGCGATCCGGACGGTGTTTGGTGACCATGCGCGCGGCCTTGCCGTGAGCTCCACCAAGTCCATGGTGGGACATCTGCTGGGCGCGGCCGGTGCTGTGGAAGCCATCTTTACCCTGCTGGCCATCCGCGACAAGGTGGCGCCGCCGACCATCAATCTGGATAACCCGGACGACGGCTGCGATCTCGATTTTGTGCCGCATACCGCCCAGCAGCGGCCGATCGACGTGGCGCTGTCCAATTCCTTCGGTTTTGGTGGCACTAACGGCTCGCTGGTATTTCGCCGCCTGTGACGGAGCTGGTCTGGCAGCAATTGCCCGCCGATGATCGTGGCCTGGCCTACGGGGACGGTTGCTTCGAGACCCTGCGTCTGACGCCCGGTGCGGCCCCCCTGTGGTCGCGCCACCGGGCGCGCCTGCTGGCGGGGGCCTCCCGTCTGGGCATCCCGCTTTCTGCCGATGAACTGGACATGGCGCTGGTCAGTGCCCTGGGGCGTGCGTCAGAATCCGGAGCGGAGGTGCTCAAGCTTATCCTCACCCGGGGCAGTGGTGGCCGTGGCTACGCCTGGCCCGAGGCCATGGTGCCGCGACTGGTCGCCAGCCTGCATCCGCGCCCGGTGCGTTCGCCGCACGACTATACGGACGGTATTGTCGCTGGCCTGTGCCAGCAGCGTCTGGCGCTGCAACCGGCGTTTGCCGGGCTCAAGCACCTGAACCGGCTGGAGCAGGTGATGGCGCGCCACGAGGTCCAGCAGGCCGGTTGGCAGGAGGGCCTGATGTGCGACACCCGGGGGCGCCCGGTGGAATTTACCAGCATGAACCTGTTCGCCGTGGTGGCCGGTGAGCTGTGGACGCCGCCGGTTACCGAGTGCGGTGTGGCCGGGGTGGCCCGGGGGCTGATTCTTGAGGACCTGGCGCCTGCGCTGGGGCTGAGCACCCAGGTGACAGCGAGGCCGTTGTCACAACTCGACGCGGCGACGGAAGTTTTTGCCTGCAACAGTGTTGCCGGAATCCTGCCGGTCCGTAAACTGGCGCAGTGGGTATGGCCCGTGGGTGAGATCACCCGCAGCATACAGGGGCGGCTGGAACAGCGATTCGAATGAAAAAACGACATATCAAATATTTTGTACTGCTTGTCTTTCTGCCGTTGCTGCTGGTGCCGCTCGGTCTGACCTGGCTGGCCGGGCATCTGCATCGGCCGCTGCAACTGGAAGAAGAATATATTCTCGAGGTGCCGCGTGGTGGTTCCCTGCATGGTGTGATCCGGCAACTGGACCGCGAAGGCCTGCTTGGCGACGCCAACGAGGCCCGTCTGCGCCACTGGAGTGTGCGCCTGTATGCGTTGACGCACGACACCGCGCGCCGTATCCATACCGGCGAGTACCGGGTCAAACCGGGTGAGAACCTGGCGTCGCTGCTGGACAAGCTGGAAAACGGTGAGGTGATCCAGCGGCCGTTCGTGATTATCGAGGGGTCGACGTTCCGCGATCTGCGTGCCCAGCTGGGCATGGCGCCGGGCATTGAATCCCTGACCCTGCCACTGAGTGATGCGGAGATCATGGCGGAGCTGGGCTTGCCGGACATGCATCCGGAAGGCTGGTTTGCGGCCGACACCTATTTCTATACGCGCGGTGAAACGGACCTGGCGCTGTTGCGCCGGGCATTGAATCGTCAGCAGCGCCTGCTTGAGGACGCCTGGGCAGAGCGCGCCGATGATCTGCCCTACAACGATCCTTATGATGCGCTCATCATGGCGTCCATCGTCGAACGTGAAACCGGTGTGGCGCATGAGCGGGACAAGATTGCCGGTGTCTTCGTACGACGCCTGGAACTGGGCATGCGTTTGCAGACGGACCCGACGGTGATCTACGGCATGGGGGAGCGATACGACGGACGCATCCGTCGCGCAGACTTGCGCGAGCCGACGCCTTACAACACCTACGTGATTCGCGGCATGCCGCCGACACCGATTGCCATGCCGGGCGCCGCGGCCATTCGCGCAGCCGTCAACCCACGACGCACCGAGGCGTTGTTCTTCGTGGCCCGGGGCGACGGGTCACACCACTTTTCGGCAACACTGGAAGAACACAACGCCGCGGTACGTCGTTATCAGTTGAACCGACGTGAGGATTATCGTTCCTCGCCGCCGCCAGCAAGCCCTCCGGCGAGCCCGCCGGCAAGCCCCTAAGCAGCACGGAGACAGGGCATGAGCAGTCGCGGTCGCTTTATCACCTTTGAAGGGGTGGAAGGTGCAGGCAAGTCCAGCAACCTGGGTTGGGCGGCGGAACTGCTGCGCGCGGCGGGTATCGAGGTGGTGATTAGCCGCGAACCGGGGGGGACACCGCTGGCCGAGGCGCTGCGCAACCTGTTGCTGGCACCGCATGAGGAAGCGGTGGCGCCGGATACCGAACTGCTGCTGATCTTTGCGGCGCGGGCCCAGCATCTGCAGCAGGTCATCCGCCCGGCACTGGATGCCGGTAAATGGGTGCTGTGCGACCGCTTCACCGATGCCACCTATGCCTACCAGGGCGGTGGTCGAGGCCTGTCCATGACCCGCATCGGCGCGCTGGAGCAGCTGGTGCAGGGTGATCTGCGCCCCGACTGCACCGTGTTGTTCGATATCGACGTGCTCACCGGGCTGGCCCGGGCAGGCAAGCGTGGAACGCTGGATCGCTTCGAGCGTGAAGACCGCGCTTTTTTTGAACGAATTCGCAGTACTTACCTGGCCCGCGCCGAGGCTGAACCGGAACGCTTCCGCTGCCTGGATGCCGGGGCGCCGCTGGATGAAGTGCGTCAGCAGGTGCAGACCCTGATCGACGCGCTGGTGGCACAGCATGGGGGATAGCGCAGCCATCGAAGCCCCTTGCCCCTGGCATCGTGACACGCTGCAGCAGGTGCTGGCGCGCCGCGATGCCGGGCGTTTGCCCCATGCGCTGCTGTTCACCGGCCCTGCCGGTATCGGCAAGGGGCGCCTGGCAGAAAGCCTGCTGCAGGTGCTGCTGTGCGAATCCCCGCGTGGCGGTCTGGCCTGTGGTCGCTGCCATGGGTGCCACATGAGCACCGCTGGCACACATCCGGATCTGTGCCGGGTCATGCCGGCGGAGCCGGGCAAGGCCATCCGCATCGATCAGGTGCGGGAACTGATGGAATTTGCCAGCCGTACGCCCCAGTACGGCGGTCACCGTGTTGCCCTGCTGATGCCTGCCCAGGCGATGAACCGCAACGCCCAGAACGCCTTGCTGAAGACGCTGGAAGAACCCGGCGCCGATACCCTGCTGATTCTGGTGTGTGACCAGCTCAGCGCGCTGTTGCCCACCGTACGCAGTCGCTGCCAGCAGCAGACCTTGCCGGTGCCGGCTGCCTCGGTGGCCGAGCCCTGGGTGGCCGGCCAACTGGCCGTGCCGGAGCGTGCCGCAGCGCTGCTGGCTGCGGCCGGGGGCGCGCCACTCAAAGCGGTGGCACTGGAGCAGACAGACTGGTTCGGTGAGCGCGCCGCGCTGGTCCAGGCGCTGGCCCGTACCGGCGCTGGCCAGGCCAGCCCGGTGGTGATTGCACGCCAGTTTGCCGGTTACGACACCCAGGCGTTGCTGGAAGCCTGCTACGGCTGGACACGCCAGGCACTGCGGCTGTCCCAGGGCGCGACCAGTGTGGTCGATCCGGAACTGGCGCGGGCCATGCCGCAGCTGGCGCGATTGCCGGCGACGCGGTTGCTGGATTTTGCGGCCGCCGTGTCGCGGGCGCGGCGGCTGTTTCTGTCAGGGGCCAATCCGAATCGTGATCTGCTGCTGGAACAACTGCTGCTGATCCTGGCCGGGCATGTGACCGCGGAGCACGCCGCCGCGCTGGAAATCTGAGCCGGCCAGCGGCTACCATGCTAGGCTTATAACAAGCGAAAACAGGCAAGTCGGGGAACAGTTTATGAAAATGCCGGGCGGTCGCAGTGGTATTCTGTCGCTGACCATCAAGGACAAGGCCGTCCTGTATTCCGCATACATGCCGTTCATCAAGCATGGCGGTCTGTTCATTCCCACCAGCAAGCAATACAAGCTGGGCGAGGAGATATTCCTGCTGCTCAGTCTGATGGAAGAGAGTGACAAGATCCCCGTCGCGGGCAAGGTGGTCTGGATTACCCCGGCGGGTGCCCAGGGCAACCGCGCCGCCGGTATCGGCGTGCAATTCTCCGATCAGGACGACACGGCGCGCCGCACCATCGAAAATTATCTGGCCGGGTCCCTTGAATCAGACCGCCCGACACATACCATGTAGGCTCAGTCGCAGCCGGACAACGGATTCGTCATGACAGACATTGCCGCTGCCGGGGCACCCGCGTTGCCCCTGGTGGATTCCCATTGCCATCTTGATCGCCTGGATCTGAAGGCGCATGAGGGTGACTTCGGCGCCGTGATGCGCGCTGCCGAAGCCGCCGGGGTCGGGCATATGCTGTGCATCGGCGTGGACATGGAGACCTTCCCGAATGTGCTGGCCATGGCCGAGGACTGGCCACAGGTCTATGCCACCGTTGGCGTGCATCCGCTGTATCGCAAGTCACGCCCCGCTACCCGCGAAGAACTGGTTCAACAGGCGCGCCATCCCAAGGTGGTGGCCATTGGTGAAACCGGCCTCGACTATTTCTATGCCGGTGACGATCCGAGCTGGCAGCATGAGCGTTTCATCACCCATATCCAGGCCGCCCGTGATACCGGCCTGCCACTGGTCATTCATACCCGTGATGCCCGTGCCGACACCCTGGCGTTGCTGCGTGAGCACGGCGGCGGCGAGGTGCGTGGCGTGCTGCACTGCTTTACCGAGGATCTGGCCATGGCCGAAGCGGCCATCGACATGGGCTTCATGATTTCCATTTCCGGTATAGCCACCTTCGCCAGCGCCGACGCCCTGCGCGATGTGGTGCGGGCCTTGCCGCTGTCATCGTTGCTGATCGAAACGGACTCGCCCTGGCTGGCGCCGGTGCCGCACCGGGGCAAGCCCAATGAACCGCGCTTCGTGGCCGAGGTGGCCGCTCAGGTGGCGTCATTGAAAGGTGTCTCCCCGGGGACGGTGGCCACGGTGACCCGGGACAACTTTTTCCGTCTGTTCAGCAAGGCGCAGCCGGTGGTGCCCGCATGAGCCCGTTGCTGATGCCGATCCTGGTCGCCTTGCTGGCTGGCGCCGCCGGGCTGTTGACGGGGCTGCTGTTCATGCAGCGGCGTGTCGCAGCCGAACGGGAGCAGGCGCGCACCGCCGATAACGCGTTGCGTAGCGACCTGGCCAGCCGCGATGCTGCGCTGCAGGCCGCCCGCGAACAGATTCAGGCGTTGCAGCAGCAGAGTGCCGCCCTGACGCGTGAGCTGCAGGAGAGCCGCGAACAGAACGCCCGCTTGCGCGCTGAACAGGCACGCCTTGAAGAGCGCCAGCAGGGCCAGCAGGAAAAGCTGGCCTGGCTGGAGAACAGCCGCGAGCAGTTGCGCCAGGAATTCGAGCAGTTGTCCGCGAAGATTTTCGAGCATCGCAGCAAACAGCTTCAGGAACAGAACCGCACCGGTCTGGATGACCTGCTCAAGCCGTTTCGTGAGCAGTTGTCCGACTTCCGCCGCCGGGTGGATCACATCCACAGTGAAGACACCCGCCTGCAGGCCACGCTGGGCGAGCAGATTCGCAGCCTGCATGATCTCAACCAGCAGATGCACCAGGATGCGCGTAACCTGACCAATGCCCTGAAAGGCCAGACCAAGGTGCAGGGCAACTGGGGCGAGATGATTCTGGAGCGCATTCTGGAAGAGTCCGGCCTGACCAGGGGGCGCGAGTACGATACCCAGGTCTCTCTGACCGGCGAGCAGGGTGAGCGGCGCCAGCCGGATGTGATCATCCATTTGCCGGACAACAAGGATGTGATCATCGACAGCAAGGTGTCGCTGGTGGCCTATGAGCGTTTTGCCAGCAGCGAGGACGAGACCGAGCGCCAGCAGGCGCTGGAGCAGCATATCCTGTCGCTGCGCAGCCACATCAAGGGGCTGAACAAGAAGGAGTATGAGGGGCTGGAAGGGGTCCGCACCCTGGACTTCGTGCTGCTGTTCATTCCGGTGGAGGCGGCCTTCCTGAGCGCCATCGAGCGCCAGCCGGAGCTGTATAACGAAGCCTATTCACGGAATATCGTGCTGGTCAGCCCGACCACGCTGCTGGTCACCTTGCGCACCATCAACAACATCTGGCGCACCGAGTACCAGAACCGCCATGCCATCAGCATCGCCGACCGAGCTGGCCGGATTTGCGACCAGATCACCTTGCTGGAAAGCGCCTTGCGCGAAGTGGGGGACCGCATTGGCCAGGCCCAGAGTGCCTGGGACACCAGCTATAAACGCCTTACTGAAGGGCGGGGCAATCTGCTGCGCCAGGCCCACCAACTGCGCGATCTGGGGGCCAAGGCCCGCAAGGACCTGCCAGCCCTGCCGGATGCCCTGGACGCTCCTCAGGACGATGATGAACTGTCGGGTATGGCCGACGCTGACCGCGACGACCGCGACGCCTGAGCGCTCCCTGGTCTGATTTCCCGCCTTCCTTCCTGCCGTTCGGCTTCGACCAAAGTGTAATGCTTCGTTACGTTGTGCATGTTTGTGTAATGATTCAGGTCACAAATTGAGCATTTGGTACTGTACGGGCGCCATTTGCTAATCCAGTCTACCTACTACAAACATAAAAACAGTAGGTAGAAATCATTATGCTTCGTAAGCTGGGCTTTGGCCTGGTCATGGCAGCCTGCCTGACCAGCCAGGGGGTGGCGGGGGACGAAGCACAGGCCCGAATCATTGGCGGCACGGAGACAGCAGCAGGCAAGTGGCCCTGGATGGCCGCAGTGAACTTCGTGTCCGGTGCCAACAACTCTCAACAATCCCTGATCTGTGGTGGCACGCTGATCGCACCTCGCTGGGTGCTGACCGCCGCACATTGCGTGACCACCAATGCCGGGCAGCAATTGCATGCCCATAACCTCCAGGTCGTGCTGGGCAGTATTCATCGGGACGGTAGTGGTGGTGAGACCCTTCCGGTCAGCCATGTCTACGTGCACCCGGAGTACACCCGCGCCACCCTGCATCACGATGTCGCCTTGCTGCGGCTGGCACAGCCCTCTTCGACGACCCCGGTGAACATGGCCGGGCCGGCGCAGCACCACTATCTGGGCCGCACCAGCCACCGTAACCTGTTCACCGCCATGGGCTGGGGCCGTACCCGCGCCAACGATCCGTCCAGCGGCGCCCAGCGCCTGCAGGAGGTCAATCTGGACTATGTGCCCGGCAGTGTCTGCGGACGCACCTGGCGCAACCTCAACGGGCATCAGATCTGTGCCGGGAGCGACGATACACCGCGGGATACCTGCAACGGGGACAGCGGTGGCCCGCTGGTGATGTACCACGAGGGCCGTCACTGGCTGATGGGGGTCACCAGCTATGGCGCGTCCGAGTGCGGCACCGTGGGGGTACCAGGGGTCTACACTGCGGCATCCCATTACACCGGCTGGATGGAGCGCACCGCCTGGGCAAGTCTGGTGGATCTGGCATCGGCCTCGCAGGCCGATCAGCCTGTCGGGCGGCGCAGCACCCGCCGTGTGCTCAGCAGTGATATCGCCAATCAGAGTGCAGCGACTCAGGCCTCAGCCGTGGGCTGGCGCCTGGACAGCGATCGCCCCTTGGCGGTGCGCAGTCTTGATGGCCTGAACTGTGTGCAGGTGTCAGCCAACCATACCGAGTGCCGCAATGCAGGGAACGTGCCGGTGGGCCAGCAGCTCAGCGCGCGCCGGTTCGAGATCAGTTATACGGGCCATCAGGATGCCGATGTGGCGGTGGCGGTGACACCGATTGCCAGCGAACACAACTACCGCAAGCGGGCCACAGACAGCGTGGCACTGCGCTTTTCCGACCAGCCTGACCTGACCTTGCAACTGACCCGCGAGCCGGTGCAGCGCGACGGGGAGCAGGGCGCGCGCCTGCGCATCCAGGTGGTCAATGAAGCACCGGATGTGACCGCCGAGGGCGCCACCTTGCAGGTTTTCCTTCCTGCTGGCGCGCGGCTGGTCAATCCTGACCAGAGTGGCTGTCTGGATCGTCACCCGGTGGAATGCCCGCTGGGGCAAATGGCCCCCGGCGCACAGAAGTCGCTGCAACTGGAAGTGCTGGGTACTCAGTCTTCCGGCGTGGTGCGTATGGAGGTCAGTGCGGCCAACGGCAACTTCCCGGCCACCGCCGCCAGCCGTCAGATGACGGTTGGCGAGCTGGCAGCCCCCGTGGGGGGGCGCGGCGGTGGCAGCGGTGGGGGGGCCGGGCTGATGGCCGGGCTGATGCTGCTGGTTGCAGGATATCGCCGTCGTATCGGGCGCTGAATCAAGGTTTTGTCGCAGCAGCGTCGCTGCCTGCGTTCTCCCCCGGCGTGTGCCGGTTCTCTTCTTGCAGGGCACCAATGCGCCCTTTCCACGGCAACAGGCGAATACGACGGTCGTCATTATGGTCGACGAACGGGTATTTGATGATGTCGAAGTAAGGTGAGTGGTCGAAATCGGCGGCATGGAACAAGCGAGGATGACGGCGATACAGGCGCGTCATGTCTTTCTCTGTGCGTTTGACCAGAGGCAGCACCGGGAACTGGATGAAGGAAAAGGCATCACCAATGATGCTGCCGGTCAGACTGCGCAGGGTGCGACCGGCAAGGCGGGCAAACAGCCCCGGGCGCCAGTGGCGTGGCAGCAGGCCCCAGGGCAACAGCAGGGCCAGGGCATCGCTCCAGTTCATGGCCCGGTGGGTGCCCAGACGGCTCAGCCCATAGCGGATGACCGTTTGCGGATCATCGCCTTCCAGGCCCCGCGGGCGGCACAGGCGCAGGTGCTCTGCCGACAGGCTGGCCAGCGGCATCAGGGTCAGGCCGCGATCAGCCGTCGACAGCAGTACCAGCTGGGTATCCGGCTCGCAGGGCAGGTATTCGGTGACGGTGGCGCGCAGGGCGGGATCACGCAGATCATGCAGACGCCCGATATACAGGCCGACACGGGTCCAGCGGCTGCCGCTGATGGTCCGCAGGCGAGCGTCCAGCCGGGTGCAGCCGTCGATCAGCAGCACGTCGCAAGGCTGCAGGAGCTGCCGCAGCCGCTCGGTGTCACTCAGGTGCAACGCCGGGCGCGGACGCTCCTGCTGCAACCAGTGACGCAGTGACGGCCCTTGATCAACGGGCAGTGGCGGGGCGGGGTGTGCCGGTTTCATGGCCGCTATCCTAGCAGCAATGCCACGGCACGTTCCATGACCGTGTGGTCAGTGTAGAAGTGCGGCGACAGGCGGATGCCGCCGCCGCGCTGGGCGCACACCACCCCGGCGTCCCGCAGGCGCGTGAAACAGGCATCCAGCGGTTCCTCGGGCCGCCAGGTCACGATGCCCGCCCGCCGCTCCGGCGCGGCCGGGCTCAGCACCTGTCCCCGACCGCAGGCGCGCAGGGCAGTGTCGAGCCAGGTACTGCGGGCCAGAACGGCATCACCGACGCTGTCCATACCCACCTCCAGCAGCAGCGACAGGCTGGCCGACAGGGCATGCACGGCGAGCAGATTGGGGCTGCCACATTCGAAGCGTCGTGCATCGGCAGCGATCTCCCAGTCGTGCCGGTCGTAGTTGCCCGCATCCGCCACCATATGCCAGCCGAACTGGAACAGGGTGAGCTGTTCGCGCAGGTCCGGTTGGCAATAAAACAGCGCCAGCCCCTCTGGCCCGAGCATCCATTTATGTCCGTCCGCCACCACCACATCGGCCTGGATTTCCTGCACGTCGAAGGGCAGGGCGCCGAGGCTCTGGATCGCGTCCACACAGAACAGCACGCCAGCCCGGCGGCAGGCCTTCCCCAGCCGAGCCAGATCCAGGCGCAGTCCGCTGCCGTACTGCACCGAACTGATGGCCAGTACCCGTGTACGCGGGGTCATGGCATCAATCAGCGCCTGTTCGGGATCGGCCATGGAGATGTCGACCTCCCGGGTCGTCACACCGTGACGTGCCTGGGCCTGCCAGGGGATGCGGTTCGACGGGAATTCCTGATTGCTGATGATCACTTCGTCGCCGTCCTGCCAGTCCAGACCACAGGCCAGCACGGACAGGCCTTCCGAGGTGTTCTTGAGCAGAGCGATGTCGGCGCTGTCCGGGGCATTGATCAGGGCCTGCAATTGCTGGCGCAGCCGCTGCTCGGTGGCCAGCCAGCGCGGATAGTCACGGGCACCCTGATGAAGGTTTTCGGCAGCAAAGGCCGTCACCGCATCACGGGCCCGGCGCGGCCAGGGCGCAACGGCGGCATGGTTGAGGTAGAGCAGGTCCGGATCCTGCGGGAACTCGTCGGCGATGTTGGTCATGGGCGCCTCGTTGCGATTCGTGTTGGTTGGCGTATCATCCGCGCATTCATTGATCGGGCTTCATCATAGCGCGCCAGGCGCCCGCTTGGCCCGTGGGGCAGGCGTGGGCTAGACTGCCAAAGCAGTGGTTGAGCGCGATGATGCGCAGAGGAGAAAAGCACAGATGGGCGATCTGGAGAAAGCGGCGCGCAAGGCGCAGGAGTTCCGGCAGCGTGAAAGGGAGATTCTGGATGCCGCGCTGGCGCTGTTTCTGGAGCAGGGGGAAGACCGCGTTACGGTAGAGATGATTGCTGATCGTGTTGGTATCGGCAAGGGCACCATCTACAAACACTTCGAAACCAAGAACGAAATCTACCTGCTCCTGATGATCCGCTATGAAGAGGATCTGGCTGAACTGTTTCGTCAGATCGCCCCGTCTCCCGACAAGGAGCAGCTGGCCCGGGAGTATTTCCGTTTTCGTATCGGTGATCCGCGCCGCTATCAGCTGTTTGACCGGCTGGAGCACAAGGTCATCAAGGACCAGGCGGTACCCGAGCTGGTGGAGAAGTTGCATGCCATCCGTGCCGCCAATCTGGATAACCTGACCGGGGTGATCGAGTCGCGCATCCGGGAGGGTGCCCTGGAAGATGTGCCGGCCAGTTATCATATCGCCGCCGCCTGGGCCCTGGCCCATGGCGCTGTGGGCCTGATGGAGTCGCCGTTCTACCGCAAGTTCATCGACGACAAGGAAGACTTTATCGATTTCCTGATCAGTATCGGGATCCGCATGGGGAACAAGGGACAGCGCGGCCGATGACCGATACACGCGATCCGGACAAGCTGATGCAGGTGCTGGAGCAGGCCGACAAGGATGCCAGCGGGCTGCCTCCGGTGCACGCCTGGCACCCTGAGCATGTTGCCGATATCGATATGCGCATTGCCCGTGACGGCACCTGGTATTACCAGGGGACGCCGATCAACCGGCCCGCCATGGTGCGTCTGTTTTCCACCATCCTGCGCCGTGAGGGCGACCGCTATTATCTGGTCACGCCGGTGGAAAAGCTGGGTATCGTGGTCGAGGATGCGCCGTTTGTGGCGGTGACGCTGGAGGTGCTGGAAGAGCAGGGCGAGCCGGTGCTGGCCTTCACCACCAATGTGGGCGCTACGGTGGTGGCGGACGCCGAACACCCCCTGCGCGTGGACATCGACAGCGAGACCGGCGAGCCGTCACCCTATCTGTATGTGCGTGATGGCATGGAAGCGCTGGTGCACCGCAATGTGTTCTACGCGCTGGTGGAGCAGGGGCAGCGCGCCGGGATTGATGGCACGGAATGGCTTGTGGTGCACAGCCGCGGCGTCCGTTTCCCGGTGGGGCGGCTTGACCACTGAAGGGCGGCAGGGGCGATGGAACGTCTGAAATCCTGGTTTCTCAGTAGCTACCTGTTGCTGGCCACGCTGGCCTGCGTGTTCCTGCTCATGCAGCTGGTGGAGCATCTGCGTATCGAGCTGCTCGGTGCCCTGATGGCCTGTTCCGCCATGCCGGGCTTCTTCCTCTGGTTGTATGTGCGGCGCCCGGCGCGCACCAGTGCGCACCTGTTCGGCGTGACGGCCTACGCCTGGCTGGGCGCCTGCCTGGCCGTGTTCGGCACCCTGACATCCCGCGATCCCCTGTGGTGGCCGGTGCTCTTTGCCTTGCCGCTGGGGCTGGGCGGCTTCCTGCTGTATCTGTTGTGGTACAGCCGCTTGCCGCGCCGGCGCCTGCTGCAACGCCTGGTACCGCTGCCGTCGTTCACGGCGTATCAGCTCGACGGTACGCCCGTCACCTCCGACAGTCTGGTCGGCACGCCGACAGTCTGGATTTTCTTCCGCGGCAACTGGTGTCCGCTGTGTGTGGCCCAGGTGCGGGAGATCGTCGCGTTGCATGAGGACCTGACCGCACGCGGTGTGCGTGTCGTGCTGGTCAGCCCGCAACCACTGGCCAGAACGCAGGCCCTGGCGCGTCGTTTCGATGTGCCGCTGATGTGGTTGCAGGATCGCGATGGTCAGGCGGCCAGGGCGTTGGGCATCGAGCTGCGCTACGGTGTGCCCGCAGGTTTACGGCTGCTCGGCCACGGCCAGCATACGCTGATGCCTACGCTGGTGGTGACCAGCAAGGAGGGCGATGTGGTGTATGTCGATCAGAGCGACAACTACCGGTTGCGGCCCCGGCCGCAGGCCTTCCTCAAGGTGCTGGACAGCGAAAAGGCGCACCGTTGAGGGTGCGCCTTTCAACTTGAGCCTGTGAGTCTGAGAGCCTGACCTGCCGTACCCGCCTCAGCCGCGCGCGGGCAGAACCTGGCGCAGCTTATCGGCCATCTTGCGAATAGCCTCTTCCGTCGTATCCCAGCCAATGCAGCCATCGGTGACCGAGACGCCATACTCCAGCTGCGACAGGTCTGCCGGAATGCTCTGATTGCCCGCTTTCAGGTGTGACTCCACCATCAGACCGATGATCGAGGTGTTGCCCTCGATGATCTGGTTGGTGATGTTGTCCATCACCAGGGATTGCAGGGCCGGGTCCTTGTTCGAGTTGGCGTGGCTGCAATCCACCATGATGTTGGTGGAGACCCCCGCCTTGCTCAGGGCCTGTTCAGCCAGTGCCACCGACACGGAATCGTAGTTCGGCTTGCCGCCACCGCCGCGCAGCACGACATGCGCGTAGGGGTTGCCACGGGTCACGGTGATGGCCACCTTGCCGTCCATGTCGATGCCCAGGAACCGGTGCGGGTGGCGCACGCTGAGCATGGCGTTGATGGCCACATCCAGGCCGCCGTCGGTGCCGTTCTTGAAGCCCACCGGGCTGGACAGGCCGGAGGACATTTCCCGGTGTGTCTGTGACTCGGTGGTGCGGGCGCCGATGGCCGACCAGGTAATCAGATCCTGAAGATACTGCGGAGTGATCGGGTCGAGTGCCTCGGTGGCTGTGGGCAGGCCCATCTCGGCCATGTCCAGCAGCAACTTGCGGGCGATATGCAGCCCATCCTCGATCTTGAAGGTGTCGTTCATGTAGGGGTCGTTGATCAGCCCCTTCCAGCCCACCGTGGTACGCGGCTTCTCGAAATAGACCCGCTGTATCAGTACCAGGGTGTCTTCCACTTCGGTGGCCAGCTTCTTCAGGCGGCCAGCGTATTCGTTGGCGGCGTCCAGATCATGGATGGAGCAGGGACCAATGACGATGAACAGACGCGGGTCCTTGCGATCCAGAATGTTGCGCACGGTGTCGCGCCCGGCAGCCACCGTTTCCCGTGCAGCATCAGACAGCGGCAGCTTGGCTTTCAGCTCGCGCGGGGTGGTCAGCAGGGTCTGCGACTCGATATTCAGATCATCTACTTGCTTTTCAGTCATGACGTGTCCGGGAATGCAACAAAGGCAAGCAGTCTAGCGGAATCGCACGTCTGAAGAAACACGATGGCGCTGTGCCAGCAGGCTCTCCACCCATTCGGGCACCAGGACACTGGCCAGTCCTTCACGGTGTTCGCGGAAGGCACTGCGCACGCGCGAGGCCTCCAGGTTCAGCTCCAGCGTGTGGGCGCCCGCCTGGTTGGCCACCTCGACGAATCCGGCCGCCGGGTAGACGTTGCCGGAGGTGCCGATGCTCACGAACAGCGTGCAGCGCGCCAGCGCCTCGTAGATGCGTTCCATCTGCAGCGGCATCTCGCCGAACCAGACCACATGCGGGCGCAGACAGCCCCGACTCCCGCAATGATCGCACACACTCTCCGGGGTGATATCGCCCTCGACCCGCGTGACCTGGTGGCACAGGCGGCAACGCCCGCGCAGCAACTCGCCGTGCATGGGGATCAGCCGCTGGCTGCCTGCGCGCTCATGCAGGTTGTCGATATTCTGGGTGATCAGCAGCAGGTCATCGCCCAGCGCCTGCTCCAGCCGGGCCAGTGCCTCATGGGCCGCGTTCGGGCGGATTTCTGCACTGTGCAGCAGGCGCCGGCGCTCGTTGTAGAAGCGCTGCACCAGGGCGGGGTCGCGCAGGAAGGCCTCGGGGGTGGCCACGTCTTCCAGGCGGTGGTTCTCCCACAGGCCATCGGCGCCGCGAAAGGTGCGGATACCGGACTCGGCAGAAATGCCGGCGCCGGTCAGGATCACAACACGGTGCATGGAGCGTCTCCCGTTTCCTGTATACTCTGGCCCATGAACGATACCATCATCCGCCATCGCGAAACCTGCACACTGGGCGACCGGGGTCCGGTCAGCCTGCTTTACTTTCATCATGACATGGTACTCCTGATCAGCGCGGCCGCGGTCGGGCTATACCGTGATCGCGCCGCCGTGGAGGACCCCCTGGGCAACGGGGTGCTCGGCTACGAGGCTATTCCCGAGACCCTGCGCCCGACCTGGCAGCACGATAGCGGCTACGTGCGCGAGCAGGCCTCCGGGTTTGTCGGCCTGCATGGCGGGGCGGTGCTGTTCATCCGGCCGGACGGTGTTGCCCTGTATCCTGACGGGCCCAGTGCGCTGCGCAATCAGTCCATGCAGTGGCTGATTCCCTATGCCGCACGACATTGAACCGAGACGACGTTCGAGGAGAGCTTGATGGGTGAGGAAAGCACCAAACTGCGCTTGCGTGAACTGACCAACGACGATTACGCCGAGTTGGCCGGTCTGATGAACCTGGTGTACGCCGACATCGGCGGTGCCTGGCCGGAAGACACCGTGCGCACGCTGATGCGTATCTTTCCCGAGGGCCAGCTTTGTATCGTCGACAATGACGAACTGGTGGCGGCGGCGCTGACCATCAAGGTGAAGTACGACCGTTTTTCCAACCCGCACCGCTACGAAGACCTGATCACCGAGAATCAGGTGCATTCCCATGATGACGAGGGCGATGCGCTCTACGGCCTGGATGTTTTTGTGCACCCGGGATATCGCGGCTATCGCCTTGGTCGACGTTTGTATGAAGCACGCAAGGAGCTGTGTCGCGAGGAAAACCTGCGCGCCATCCTGGCCGGAGGCAGGCTGCCGGGTTACAGCAACCATGCGGACGAAATGCCGGTGACGGAGTACATCGATCAGGTCGAGCGGCAGAAGCTGTATGATCCGATCCTGTCGTTCCAGCTCTCCAACGGTTTCGATGTCAAACGGCTGCTCAAGCGTTATCTGCCGGAGGACGAAGACTCGCGTGGTTATGCCACGTTGCTGGAATGGGACAATATTCTTTATGTGCCCCCCGACCAGAATTTCTATGAGAGCAAGACCATGGTGCGGCTGGGCGTGGTACAGCGCCGCATGCGTGCGGCCCGCTCGGTGGAGGACCTGCTCAATCAGGTGGAATTCTTTGTCGATGCGTTGTCGGATTACCGTGCTGATTTTGCCGTGCTGCCGGAGTTCTTCAGTGCGCCGCTGATGGGCCTGGAGCTGGATATGCCGTCCCTGGAAGCGATCCGTTTTCTGGCCAGTTTTACCGATGATATCCGTGATGCGATTTCAGAGCTGGCCGTCAGCTACAACATCAATGTCGTCGCCGGTTCCATGCCGCTGGTGGAGAATGACAACGTCTATAACGTGGCCTACCTGTGTCGACGTGACGGTACCGTGGAAGAGCAGCGCAAGATTCACATCACCCCGAGCGAACGCCGTGACTGGGGGATTGAAGGCGGTGACCAGATTCAGGTCTTCGAGACGGACGCAGGTCGTGTTGGCATCCTGATCTGCTACGACGTGGAATTCCCCGAGTTGGGCCGCATCCTGGCGGAGCAGGGCATGGAGATCCTGATCGTGCCCTTCTGGACCGACACCAAGAACGGTTATCTGCGCGTGCGCCACTGTGCCCAGGCGCGGGCCATCGAGAACGAATGTTACGTCGCCATTTCCGGCAGCGTCGGTAACCTGCCGCGTGTGGACAACGTGGATATCCAGTACGCGCAATCAGCAGTGTTTACGCCCAGCGATTTCTATTTTCCGCATGACGGCATCATCAGCGAGGCGGTGCCGAATACCGAAATGCTGTTGTTTGCCGACGTCGATCTGGAAAAACTCAAGTTGCTGCATACGGAAGGGTCGGTCACCAACCTCAAGGACCGCCGCCACGACATGTACCGGCTCAAGTGGCGCAGCCAGCAGGTGGACCCGCAAGGCTGACGCCGTGAGGGCGTGAAGCGGTTCAGCAACCTGCCTGGAAATCATCGAAGATCTTCAGTTCCCGCAGCAGACGGCCGTAAGAAGCGTGAGCCGCAGGCCGGGCCTTGCCGGGCGCGGCTTTTTCAGGCGGGAGCTTTCCATGCCGGAGCTCTCCATGCCGGACCTCTCCATGCCGGACCTCTCCAGGCCCGGCCTCTCCAGGCCGGACTGTCTTTTCAAACACCAGAAAGGCGTTGGTCACCAGTCGCAGCCGCCACGCCTCGACAAGCTGGGGTGGAAGACCGAACTCGCGGGCGAGTTCGGTCAGGGGACGTTGCGAGCGCTGGGCACTCAGAGCCACCATGGCCATGAAGCTGGAGGAATAGGCACGGCTCCGAGTGCTCATCGTCATGCTCCGTCGTCGTCGATCACAATGAACTCCACCCGACGATTCTGCTGACGGCCTTCGGCCGTGCTGTTGTCGGCAATGGGCGCTTCTTCACCACGACCCTGTGATTCAAGCCGGGTCGGATCAACACCCTGGGCGATCAGGGCCTCCATGACACTCGCGGCACGCCGTTCAGACAACTGCTGGTTGTACGCGGCAGCACCCTGGCTGTCGGTGTGCGCGACAATCCGCAAGCGGGTGTCGCTCTGGCCGAGGTACTCCGCGACCCGTGCTACGGCGGCAAGACCGCGCTCCGTCAGAGCGGCCGAGTTGGTGGCGAACAGGATATTGCGCACTTCCAGTGCAAAGGCTTCCTCACAGCCCTGTTCGTCCACGACCGCGCCGGGCGGCGTGCCGGGGCAGGCATCACGGTAATCCGGTACGCCGTCACCGTCGGAGTCCAGCGGGCAGCCAGTGTCGTCCACCTTGACGCCACGCGGCGTGTTCGGGCACTGGTCGAGGTAATCCGGTACGCCGTCGCCGTCGCTGTCGATCGGGCAACCCACCTCATCCACCTGGACACCCGCCGGGGTATCCGGACACTGGTCCAGCTCATCCATCACACCGTCACCATCACTGTCCTGCGGCGGTGCGGGCGGTGCCGGTCGGCGCCCGAAGCGCTTGAGCAGGTCCAGCGTCACCACGGCCGCGTCCTTGTCAAAGCTCGTGGCTTGCAGGCGCGTGGCCCAGCCACGGGCGAAGCGGTATTCCACGCCAGCGCCGAAGAACACCTGCCAGTCCTTGTCCTGATCCACGCTGACACCGCCGTTGCCGGAGGTATCCAGGGTGCCCACGCCGAGGCGACCAAACAGGTCCCAGCCGCGAGCGTCCCAGTCGAAGCCGTTCAGGTAGCCGATACCGGACAGGCCGAGGAAGCGGTAGTCCACATCCAGCGGGTCCAGGCCCGGCAGGGTGGGCGCCAGTTCGGCGGCGCCCAGATCATGCCAGGACAGTTCGGCGCTCCAGTGTGCGTGCCACTGGTAGCCGACGAACAGGTCAAAAGCGGTGTCGTATTTGTCATCGACGCGGTAGCCGGTGTTGTGGGTGTCGGGCGCCAGGCGCGACTGGCCGATACCGCCGCCCACATAAGGGTAGTGGCCGTTCGCGGCATCATTGGCAGCCAGTGCACTGGTTGAGAACAGGCTGGTGGCAAGCAGGCCCAGCCCGGCGACGGCGGCGCGCCAGGTGGCCTTGCGCCGCCGTCCCGCCGCCAGGCCCAGCAGCAACAGCAGACCGAGGCCGCCGTTGCCGACACCGCGCAGGCCGGTTTCGACCTCGCGCAGGGTGCGGTTGCTGACAATCTGGTCCGTCAGGCCGTCTGCATGGTTGCCCGCCAGATCGCTGAGCGGCGTGGTCCCGGGGGTGTAGCTCAGCGACACCTGGGCACCCGGAGACACCGGGGTCTCCAGCGTCAGCGCAACGGTCGGGCCATTGATGCTGACGCCGGTCACGGCGACCGGAGTGCCGTTCACGATCACGGTGAAATCGCTCGTGTCGGGCACGGCGCTTTCGTCCAGCGGCTCGTCATACTCCAGCAGCAGGGTCGGCCCGTTCACGGTGGCGCCGTTATCTGCCGCCAGCTCTGGCGCGCGGTTATCCAGCAGGTAGTTCTGGTTCTGGCCAGGAGTAGTCGTGCCCAGCGGGTTGCCGTACTGGTCCACAATGGTCTGACCGCCGTCCAGCGCCAGCCCCAGTTGGCCGTTGGGTGCGTTGCTCACGATGACGGTGACACGGTAGATGTCCTCGCCGTCCGTGTTCATACCCAGCGGGGTCACCAGGCTGATCATGGCGTCGCTCGCCACCGGGCCGGTCAGGGCCAGATCGGTCGCGTCGACACCAGCCACCGGCGTGCTGAAGCTGAGCAGGAAGTGCACCTGGGTCGCGTTGGTTTCACGCTGCTGCGGGTCATCGCGTTCGATGCGGCGCAACACACTCAGATCGATGTCGATGCTCAAGGTGTAATCGCCCGAGGCGGTGTTGCCCGCCGTGTCGGTGGCTTCCACGGTGACGGTGTAATCGCCGTTGGGCAGGCCGTCCACGATCTCCACGCTCCAGTGGCCGCTGGCGTCAGCGGTGGTGGTCCAGGTGTCACCGCCCACGGTCAGGGTGATGGTGGCGCCCGGCTCCGCGTCCCCGGTCAGGGTCGGGGTGGCGTCGTGGGTCTCGCCGTCCTGATCCAGCGTCGGGATCGCCGTGGTCGTATCGATGACCAGCGCGAAGGGCTGCGAGATCGCCGAGGTATTACCCAGGGTGTCTTCGGCCACCGCCGTGATGACATAGGCGCCGTCGCCCAGCGCGAGCCCGCTGTGCGGCAGCGACCAGAGACCGTCCATGTCGACCAGCGCCGTGCCGATTTCAGTACCATCGCGGGAGACCACAATCAGCTGCCCCGGCGCACCACTGCCATGAATGGCCGGGGTATTGTCGGCGGTGATGCCGTCGCTGTTGCTGACGCCGGTGTCGTCACTGATACCGCTGATCACGGGCACCGTCGGTGCCTGCACGGTGACGGTGCCGGTGTGGGTATCGCTGTTGCCGGCCTCGTCGGTCACGGTAATGACCACGTCATGGCTGCCTTCGCCAAGCTCGTCCAGATCCACAGACCAGTCGCCGTTTTCGTCGGCGATGACGGTCCAGGTATGGCCATCGATTTCGATCTCCACACTGGCGCCGGGGGTGGTGGTGCCGGTGAGGGTGCCGCTATCCAGCGTGCTGCCGTCCTGGTCCAGGGTCGGCGGGTCGATCTGCGTGACCACGATGACGGTAAAGGACTCGGCGGCATCGGAGGTGTTGCCCAGCGCATCTTCGGCCACGGCGGTCACGATATATTCGCCATCCGTGAGCGGAGTGCCGCTGTGGTCGAAGGTCCAGGTGCCATCACCGGCCACGACGGTGGTGCCGATCACGTCGCCATCCAGGCTCACGATCACGGTGCTGCCCGGCTCGCCTTCGCCGTGGAACAGCAGGGTGTTGTCGCTGGTGATGCCATCGCTGTCGCTGATGCCGGTGTCTTCGCTGATGCCGGTGATGCTCGGCACGGCGGGTGGCGTATTGTCCAGCGTGTAGGTCTGGTTGCTGCCAATCGGTGTCAGCATAACCAGCGCGTTGCCTGCCAGATCTTCGATGTTCTGGCTCGGGCTCAGCGCCAGGCCCAGTTCACCGTCGGCATCAGCAATACCATTTACCGTGACGAACCAGACGCTGCCGCTGCCGGTCACCGTGGCGATTTGCGCATCAATTGCCGCAGCGCCGGTAGCGATGAAATCACCGGCGTCCACATTGGCAACGTCTTCGTCAAAGGTCACCTGGAAGATCAGCGTATCGGCGTTGGTCAGTTCATCCGCCGGGTCATGACGGGTGATGCTGTCCAGCTGCGGCGGCACATTGTCGTCCGTGTTGTTGGCGACCGGTTCGTCGCTGAAGCTGTCCACCGGGTTGCCAGCCAGATCGCGCAGCGGCGTGGCGTCCTGCGTGTAGCTGACGGTCACGGTGGCGTTGCTGGATATGCCTTCGTCCAGGGTCAGCACCACCGTCTCGTCGACAATAGCGACGCCTGTCACCGTGGCCGGGTTGCCGTCCACCAGCACGATGAAGTCAGCCGGGGCGGGCACGTTGCCGCCATCCAGTTCCTCATCGAAGTGCAGCGTCAGGGTGTCGTCGTTGATCACGGCGTTATCCAGCGTGGGCGCCGTGTTGTCCAGCAGGTAGCCTTCATTGATCGGCGGCACGGCGGGGACCAGTGCATTGCCGTGGCTGTCGAGAATGTCAGCGGTCGCGGAAATCGCGAGACCCAGCAGACCGTCAGCGCTGTCGATGCCGGAGACTTCAACCAGGTACTGCAGGCCACCGGCTTGCGGCACCAGGTTGCTGATCATCGCATCACCTGCGGCGGCGCCGGTCAGGACGAAGTCGGTAGCGTCCACGTTCACCACTTCTTCGTCGAAGCTCACGAGGAAGGTCACGGTGTTCGCATTGGTGATGGCATCCGTGGGTGTATGCCGCTGGATGCTTTCCAGCGCGGGCGGCTCGCCATCGATGCTGATCGTGAAGGTCTCGGTGGCCGTGTTGCCCGCCACATCGGTCACGGTAACGACCACCGGGTGCTCGTCGTCAGCCAGTTCATCGGTCACGGTCAGCGTCCACTGGCCCGTGCCGTCAGCGGTGGTGGTGTAGCTGTGGCCATCCACTTCAACCACCACGGTCGCGCCTGGCTCGGCGGTGCCGGTCAGGGTTGGCGTGCTGTCGTTGAGCAGGGCGCCGTCCTGGTTCAGTGTCGGGTCAGCGGTGTCAGTATCCACCACGACAGTAAAGGGCTCCGAGGCGTCCGAGGTGTTGCCCAGCGCATCTTCGGCCACGGTGGTCACGGTGTAGCTGCCATCCGCCAGCGGGGTGCCGCTGTGGTCGAAGGTCCAGGTGCCGTTGCCGGCCACGACGGTGGTGCCGATCACATCGCCATTGAGGCGCACGATCACG
Source organism: Isoalcanivorax indicus (assembly GCF_003259185.1). Classification (NCBI taxonomy): domain Bacteria; kingdom Pseudomonadati; phylum Pseudomonadota; class Gammaproteobacteria; order Oceanospirillales; family Alcanivoracaceae; genus Isoalcanivorax; species Isoalcanivorax indicus. The sequence goes on along the minus strand of NZ_QGMP01000001.1, from coordinate 1,738,596 downwards.
GTGCTGCCCGGCTCGCCTTCGCCCTGGAACAGCAGGGTGTTGTCGCTGGTAATGCCGTCGCTGTCGCTGACGCCGGTGTCTTCGCTGATGCCGGTGATGCTCGGCACGGTGGGCGGCGTGTTGTCCAGCGTGTAGGTCTGGTTGCTGCCCACAGGTGTCAGCATGACCAGGGCGTTGCCCGCCAGATCTTCGATGTTCTGGCTCGGGCTCAGCGCCAGACCCAGTTCACCGTCGGCCTCAGCAATACCGCTGACCGTGACGAACCAGACGCTGCCGCTGCCGGTCACCGTGGTGATTTCTGCATCCAGCGCCGCAGCGCCGGTGGCGATGAAATCGCTGGCACTCACGTTGACGACATCTTCGTCAAAGCTCACCTGGAAGATCACCGTGTCGGCGTTGGTCAGTTCGTCCGCCGGATCGTGGCGGGTGATGCTGTCCAGTTGCGGCGGCACGTTGTCGGCGGTGTTGTTGGCGACAGATTCGTCGTTGAAGCCGGTCGCCGGGTTACCCGCGAGATCCTGAATCGGATTGGTGCCGGGGGTATGGCTGACGGTAACGTCGGCGGTGCTGGAGACGCTGTTTTCCAGCGTCAGTATCACGTCTGATCCGACCACGCTCACGCCGGTCACTGTGACGGGGTTGCCATCGACCACCACCGTGAAATCGCCGGGTGCGGGCACGCTGGCGTCATCCAGTGTTTCGTCGAAGCCCAGGGTCAGGGTGTCCTCGTCGACAGTGGCCCCGTCCAGCACTGGCGCTGTGTTATCGAGAACATAGCCTTCGTTGATCGGCGGCACGGCGGGCACCAGGGCATTGCCATGGCTGTCGAGAATGTCGGCCGTGGCGGAAATCGCCAGGCCCAGCAGGCCGTCGGCGGTGTCGAGGCCGGAGACCTCGATCAGGTATTGCAGGCCACCCGGCTGCGGCACCAGATTGCTGATCATGGCGTCGCCTGCGGCAGCACCGGTCAGCACAAAGTCGGTGACGTCCAGGTTCACCACTGCTTCGTCAAAGCTCACCAGGAAGGTCACGATGTTGGCGTTGGTGATCTCTTCGGTGGGGGCGTGGCGTTGGATACTTTCCAGCGCAGGCGGCTCGCCGTCGATGTCCAGGCTGAAGGTGTCGTTGCCGCTGTTGCCAGCGAGATCCGTAATGGTGATCTCGACGGGGTGCTGGCCGTCCGCCAGTTCCTCGGTGACGGTGACACTCCACTGGCCGGTGGTGGCATCAGCGGTGGTGGTGTAGGTCTCGCCGTCCACCACCACGACCACCGAGGCGCCCGGTTCCGTGGTGCCGGTCAGGGTCGGGGTGCTGTCGTTCAGTTGAGCGCCGTCCTGATCCAGTGTCGGGACAGGGGCTTGCGTGTCGATGACTACGGTCAGTGCGCCGGACAGTGCAGAGGTATTGCCCAGGCTGTCTTCGGCGGTGGCCGTGATGGCGTAGGTCCCGTCGGGCAGCGTGGTGCCGCTGTGGTCGAAGGTCCAGACGCCAGTGCCGTCGACCAGGGTGGTGCCCAGCGGTGTGCCGTCCAGGTAGACGGTGATCAGGCTGCCTGCTTCACCGGTGCCCTGGAACAGCAGGGTGTTGTCCTGGGTAATGCCGTCACTGTCGCTGACGCCGGTGTCATCGCTGATGCCGCTCACCACAGGAACTGGCGGTGGCGTGTTGTCCAGCGTATAGGTCTGGTTGATGCCGGTGGGCGCGAGGTCTGCCAGCGCCGCGCCAGCGTTGTCCTCGATGTCATTGGCCGGGGACAGGGCCAGCCCCAGTGTGCCGTTGGCTTCGGCGATGCCCGTGACGGTGACCAGATAACTGTGCGCGCCGCCTTGCGTGGCGACACTCAGAATCGACGCGGTCCCTGCGGCGGCGCCGACAGGCATGAAGTCGCTAACATCGACGTTGGTAACCTCCTTGCTGAAGGTCACCAGGAAGCCGACCGGGTCGGCATTGGTGAGCGCATCAATGGGCGCAAAGCGGGCGATGCTGACCAGTTCCGGCAACAGATCCAGCGGCGTGGTTTCGCTGACCGACACCGAACTGAACGTCCCGAGTGGCCCGGTGGCCGTGGCGCTGGCGCTGAAGCTGACTTCTTCGTTGTCCAGCATGTCCTGGGTCAGGGTCACGGTGGCCTGGCAGGTCGTCTGCGCCGAGGGCGCCAGGCTGGCGTTGGTGCAGCTCACACCGGTCACCGGCAGGTCGATATCCAGGCTCAGATTGCTGAGGCTCAGGTTGCCGCTGTTGGCGACGGTAAAGGTGTAGGTCAGCTGACCACCGACCGTGACGCTGGTGGGCGTGCCGGCCGTGATGTCCAGCAGGGTCAGTTCGAGTTCGTCCTCGATCTCGGCTTCGCTGGCGACGCTGAGGTTGAGGGTGACGCTGCCGGAGGCATTGTATTCCGTACCCAGCGTGGCGGAGTTGTAGGTCACAAAGACTTCGCTGGACAGGGTCTCGCCGACCACGGCCGGCGTGCTATCCACCTGCACCCGGAAACGCAGGCTGGCACTTTCGCCCACCGGCATGGCGCCGCCCTCGGAGCCCGAGGCGCCGGTGCCCGCGCGGAAGATCACGCTATTGCCGTCGAACTCGGCCAGGTCGTCGCCCACGGCGTCGGTTTGCGGGCCTGTCGGGGCTCCGCTGGCGTTGGTCATGATCTCCAGGCTGCCGGGCACAAGGGTCACGCCCGCAGGCAGCGGTGCTTCCAGCAGCACATTGGTGGCATCGTCGGCGCCGGTGTTGCTGAAGGTAATGGTGTATTCGATTTCATCGCCGGGCAGCAGCAACCCGCCGTCCACATCCACACCGTCGATATCCAGCGAGCTGATCAGGTCGGGGGCATGCAGCTCTACCACGAACGCCACAGCATGGGGGGCGTAGGCGTCCATGGTGGTGGAAAAGGTCAGCGTGGCGCTGTCAGCGCCGTTGGCCAGAATGCCGGAGGCATCTACGTAGTTGATGTCCACCGCAAGCTGGTTGACGTAATGCGGATTCTTGGTGGTGATGTGTTGGCCCAGCCGGGTGATGGTGCTGTTCCAGAAATTGTTGGCCGGGTTGCGGGCATCACTCAATGCGGTGCCATTGAGGCGGAACTGGTCGCCGGAGTAGCTCAGGTCGCCTTCCCACACCAGGGCACCCAGATAGGTGCTGAACGCGCCGGTCAGGGGCGTCAGCAGGCCTTCGACGGTGATGTTGACGTTGTTGCTGTTGTCCACTTCGGCGGCGCCGTCATACACCATCAGCCGACGGAAGGGCTCGTTGCTATCCTGGTAGATGATCACCAGACCCCAGCCACCATAGTTACCCAGTGTGCCGCCGTTACCGTTGTTGGCGGTGAGGTCCGCCACGGTGTAGGTGCCGGAGCCCGCCGCTGCGACCAGGGCGGTGACATCGGCCATCGCCTGGTAAGGATGGGAGGAGGCGTTGGTCCACTGATTGGGCACGGTGTCGACTACCGCGGCACTGATCTGGTGATAACCGGGGGTGCCGGGAACGCGGAAGCGGATATCGCCCCGGGTCAGGGAGGTCTCCGCCGCGCGGGCGCCCCAGTAAAGGCCGGCGAACTGCACCGTGGCCCCGGCGGGCAGTGCGAGATCGGCAGAGGAAGAATTGGGGAAGCCCGCCATGGCGTCGACATTGACGTACACCATGTTGCGATTGCCGTTATGGGCGCTGCCGCCGGTGTCCGTCCCGTTCTGGATATTGGCACACCCGGTACCGGTACAGGTGAGCAGCGTGTTGCCGATCAACTGAATGTCACCGCGCTGATCAAAGCTGGCACGGGTATCAAAAGCGCGAATGATGTCGGCCCCGGCCACGCTGGACAGCGTGGTCAGCAGGACCAGCATCAGCAAGGCCAGGCGGGCGCGAAGGCCGCTAGCAGGCAAATACATTGGATAATCTCCCCCAAGGAGCGTTTGTTATTGGCCTGGCTGCAGGCACAACGCCTGGCCCGGCCTGTTACGGCGCAGCGACGATCCAGCTACGGTACGTTACATGGGGGTAAATCTAGACGCGGGGGAAGACGGGGACACTCACGGATGGTTGCGAAACTCACCGCTAACTCACATTACGACCGGGGGCATTGCGAAGAGCCGCTTCGCCGGTGGAAAATCAGGGACGCAGAATAAAGCCGATACCTCGCACCGCACGCACAGGCAAGCGCTCGCCACAATGCTCCCGTACCTTGCGGCGCAAGCGACTGAACAGCATGTCCAGGCGATGATCCAGATAATAGTCGCTGTTGTGGCCCAGCGCCTGAACGATACTGTCGCGGGAGACCGGCTGCCCGGGGGTGCTAAACAAAAGTTTCAGGACTGTGCCTTCGGAGGGGCTCAACGGCAGGGAGGCGCCATCCGGCGCACGCAGTGTCCAGCCTTCATCGGCCAGAGACCAGCGTGGGGCATCGGGGAGGGCAGGGGCGGTGCTCTTGCCGAGACGGCGATAAACACTGATCAGCGTGGCCACCAGCTCGCGCATGTCGACCGGTTTGACCAGATAGGCATCGGCGCCGGTCATCATGCTGAGAACACGTTCATCCACGGCGCTGCGGGCAGAGCAGATGACAATACCGACGGGCATGGCATCCTTGAGACGACGCATGATGGTATGGCCGTCTTCACCGGGCAGACCCAGATCAAGCAGCAACAGGTCGGTGCTCTGATGCAGCAATGCGGCGTAAAGCTCTCGTGATCCGGGAAAGGCGCGTACCTCGAAGCCTTCCCGCGACAGGGCGCAGACCAGCTCCTCGCGCAGGTCTTCGTCGTCTTCGACCACACAGACACGGATTCCCTTGCCTATCATGTATCCCCTTCTGATGTTGCCTTTCCCGGCCCGACGTTGTCCGTTGGCCAGTATAGCCAGCTTGCCAGGTGCTCGCAGCACATGGCTGCCGGTGGTGAGACCGTGATCATGTTGCGTGGCGGCGCCTTGTGCTGGGGCCTGGCTCTGGTGCTGCTGTCCTGGTGCACGCCTGCGGCCGCCGCGCCCGGCTGTACGGCGGCACAGCTCACGCAAGCGGGCGAATTCGGTGTCGCCACACTGGGTGCCGGGCTGACACGTGTCTCCCCGGAGCTGTCGCCGGGGTCGGTGGAAGAGGTGGCAGCTTTGCCGGAAAGTGCCTTTGTGCCGCTGCCCCGTTCCGGTGTGCATGTGAAAAACCATGAAACCGTGTGGCTGCGGCTGTGCCTGCAACGCAGCGATACGGCGCGTCGCGACTGGGTACTGAAGTTGCTGCCTGCCTATGTCGCGCACGTGGCGCTGCACGATGTGACGAATGAGGGCTTCAGGACGCGGGTGCGCGCGCTGACCGAGGGCCGCAATGACAGTGATATTCCCTATCGTGGCGCGGCCTTCCTGCTGTCTCCCGCCGCCGACAGTGTGACGGTCTATTATCTGGAAATCACCACACCGCGCCTGGCGATAGACCTGCTGCTGTTCGAACATACCGCCATGTCGCGTTTTGTGGCTGCCGAATATGCCGGGTTCGGGCTGTACTTTGGCATGATGCTGCTGGTGGTGGTGATCAACCTGTTTTTCTGGCGCGGTCTGAAAGACCCGCTTTACCTGCGCTACGCTCTCGCGCTGTTGTCCACGGCGCTGTTTTCGCTGGTGGTCGGCGGCTACCTGCTACAGATGGTGCCCGCCTTCGCGGCCTGGTATTACCCGACCTCGCGGACCCTGTTTGCCGCCAGTGCGGTGTTCATGACGTCTTTTGTCCTGCTGGCCTTCAGGACGCGACTTTACTATCCGCGTCTTTACCAGTTCGGGCGCGTGCTGATTGCCGCTTTCATCATACTGGGGGCGGCCGGCGCGGCAGGCCTGCAGCCGGGGTTTGATCCGGTACGCGCCTTCAGGTTGCTCACCGTGGTGGCCATCGTCAGCTTTGCCGGCATGATGCTGCACGCCTTGTTCCGGCATCGCAGCGTGCGGGTCTATGCCATCGCGTTCATGCCGCTGGTGGCGGGTTTGCTGGCGGTGATTGCCAGGGCGTTCGAGCTGCTGGAGACAGTGCCGCTGGTGGATCATCTGCCGAACGTCGGCGCGCTGGTGCATCTGGTGCTGCTCAATCTGGTGCTGGCGCAACGCGCCGGGCGCACGGAACTGAGGCGCCGTCGTGCCCAGGAGGCCGCGCTGCAGGCCGCCCAGGCTGCCGAACGGGCGCTGGAAGCCCGGGTGCGGGAACGCACGCACGATCTTGATGTGGCCAACGATCGCTTGCGTACGGAGGTGGCCGAGCGCACCGACGCTCAGGGGCGTTTGCGGGAGGCGCTGGAAAGCGAACGGCGCGCGCTGCAGAGCCAGCGCCAGTTTGTCGCCATGTTGTCCCACGAGTTGCGCACACCCCTGGCGGTGATCGACTCCGCCGCGCAGGGCCTGGCGGCCGAAGCGACGCCGGTGGACGAGCCGGTGCATCGCCGCGTATCGCGTATTCGCCGGTCGGTGGCCCGGTTGATCGGCGTCATCGAGAACCTGCTGGCGGACGACCGCATTGCATCCCCGTCGCGCCTGCGTCTGAAATATTGTGATCTGCGCCATATTCTGGAAAGTCGCATTGCCCCGAGCGCCGATGAACGCTTGAATATCTCCTTGCCGGACGAGGCCATTCCGGCCCGCGTTGATCCCGATCTTGTCGGGGTGGTGGTGGCCAATCTGGTGGACAATGCACTGAAATACGCGCCCGCTGATACGCCGGTGGCGCTCAGCCTGTCCCGCGAGGGGGATCATGCCGTGATTACCGTGCGCGACCAGGGGCCGGGCGTGCCACCGGCAGATGTGGAAAAGGTATTCGAGAAGTATTACCGCGCTGCCAACGAGCAGACCACCGCGGGGTCCGGGCTGGGCCTGTATGTGTGTCGTGAGATCGTTCGCCATCATGGCGGCGATATTGCGTTGCTGCCGGCGCAAGACGGGTGCGGCACGGTGGCCCGCTTGCGATTGCCACTGCTGGGTGGTGGTCCGCAGGCATAAAAAAAGAAACTGTTCTGGGGGGAATCCAGGGATGTGGTGCAGTCAGGCCGACTTCTTCAGGCGGTGGTCATATACCGTCGCGCTATGGTGCAGTGTGCTGGGCCTGGTGGCCTTGCAGTCTGTCGCCCGGGCGGCGCAGCTACCGGTCATTGATGTGGTCGCGGAGCAAGGCGCTGACGTGCCCCGGTCGATCAGCGACCATCGTATCGATGCCGAACAGCTGGCATTGCGCACCGTGTCGTTGCAGATGACCCAGCCGGATAATCGCAATACCGGCATTTTTCTGCGTGGCCTCGGCACCACCGCGTTCAATGATGGCATGCGCGGCAGTGTTGGCGTCACTGTGGATGAGGTGTATCTGGGGCGCCAGGCCCTGTTTCCTGCGCATCTCTACGATCTGGAATCGGTGGAGATTGTGCGTACGCCGGCACTGGCCGGGCCTGGCCCGGCGACCAGCGTGGGCGCATTGCATCTGCGTCATCGCCCACCTGAGTGGCATACCGGCGCGGCCTTGCAGAGCACGCTGGGCAGTCACGGATTGATGCAGCATCAACTGGTGGCCAACGGCGAAATGCTGCCGGGGCAGTTGGCTGCCCGCGTATCGGCCTATCGTCACCGGCGCGACGGTGTGGTCGACAACCGGTTTGATGGCCGCAAGCTCAACAACGAATATCATGATGGCGCCCGGGTTCAACTGTTGTGGCAGCCGCTGGCGGATATGCGGGCGCGCCTGCTGCTTGAACGCACGCGGCTTGATGAAGCGTGCTGCGCCTATTCTGTCGCGCACTACAGCCAGGCCTCGCAGGCCCGGGCGGCTGCACTGGGACATCCGCTGTTGCCCGCCAACCCTTACTCGCGCCAGGTGGCGCAAGACTCGGACAATCGCCGACTGATGGATCAGGATTCCGCCACCCTGCACCTGGATGCCTGGGTGTCGCCCGCGCTGCGCCTGGTCAGTGTGACCGGCTGGCGCGACTGGCAGATGGATGCCTGGTATGACCTGGACAGCATCGATCTGGCGGTGGCGCCGCGCGGTGGGGCCAGCATGGCGCATCAGCAGTGGAGTCAGGAGTTGCGTCTGGAAGGGGCGCTGGGCGTGTCACTGGATTATCGCCTGGGCGCCTATTATCTGGAGCAATCCCATGACCGGGTGCGAGGCCTGCAATATGGCCCGGATGCGGCGCGCTGGTTTACGGCCGGCATGGGATTGCCGCCGATGGACGATGCGCTGCTGGCGAGTGTGCTCGATGGCGGCACGGTGGTGTCGCCGGGCACGGAATCCGCTCGTCACCGAGCCCTTTATGCGCAGACAGACTGGGCACCCCGGCCCGGCATTGATGTCAGCGCGGTATTGCGCCACAGCCACGATCGTACGCACGGCACCACAGCGCGACGCGTGGGCGGCCTGCAACCGATACCGCCGATCCCCGAGTTTCTGGCCCTGCGTGCGGCGCTGCTGGGGCAGAACAGCGATGCCCGTCACCGGCGCCGCGACGAGAGTCTGGATGGTGGCCTGTATGGCGGTTACACCATGGCGTCGGGCGTGCGTTATCAGGCCGGCGTCAGCACCGGCTTCAAGCCAGGGGGCATCAATGGTGAGACGGTGTCTGGCAGTGTGCCGCCGACCTTCAGGCCGGAGCAAAGCCGCAGTCTGGAAGCCGGCGTGATCGCGCCGCTGCCCGGCCAGGCGCAGGTGAGCATGACGTTGTACCAGATCGAGATTCGTGATTACCAGGCGCTGACCTACAACCCGGATTCGTCGCCACTGATCCCGCAGATGAATAACATCATCAATGTTGAACGGGTGCGTTCCCGCGGGGTGGAAGTGGAGGCGCAGACCCCGTTGCCTGGCAGCCTGAATCTGGCCACCGGGGCGGGCTACAACGACGCGCGTTACCTCGATTTTCCGGAAGCACCGTGCCCGCCGGAATCCGGCGAGCTGTTCTGTGACCTCAGCGGTGAACGCATGGCCAATGCACCGCGCTGGACCGCCTACGCCGACCTGCGCCACGTCTACCTGCTGAGCGACGGCCGCCAGCTGTACAGCGGCCTGCATTACCACTGGCGCAGCGGTTATCACGGCACCACCGAGCGCGGCACCGGCAGTCATGTCGACAGCAGGGGACTGCTGGATGCCCACGTTGGTGTGCGTCATGCGCGCTGGGAGGTCGAATTGTGGGCGCGCAATCTCACGGATGAAGATTACATGACGGCTGTCTTTGCCCTGAATGGCGGCGGCGACTACGGCGCCCTGGCGGGCGCACCGCGCACGGTGGGAATGAGCCTGCTACTGCGCACCCGCTGAAAACCTGCATCATTGCCCGCGCATGACACACCAGAATGTACGCCATACTGCACATGGATCGTTGTTGTGTACGGTTTAATGCTCAGCGCCGCGTTGATGACGGAAATAAGCGACCAACGCATTGGCATGCCCATGGCCAAGCCCGTGATCATTCTTCAGTAGCGCCACCATCTCCATGTGCTTGAGTTCTTTTTGTGCTTCCAGCAGCTCAAGCCAGTGGCTGATGGGGAACCCGTAGCGCTTCTCGATAGACGGGAAGTAGGACGCCGGACCCTGTACCTTTTTCTCTTCTGCCATAACGCTCTCCACAAACGCTCTGCACATCAGGCTGACCGGATTGGTCGCCGTTAGTCGAAAGGCGCGGTGGCAATTCGACATCCTCTCCACAACCGGAAGCCAGGGATCACGGCTGTCTCGCAACATTGTTGTCGACCACGTCCTGATAGGCCACGAGATCCAGGAACGCCTCCGCATCCGTGACAAGACCCTCGTGCATCCTGAAGATCCAGACAAACTGGTTGGTGTAGATGCCACCCGAGGTTGTTGTGGCCGATGCGTCGAAGCGGATAATCACGGCGTCGCCCACCGCCCAGATATCATGAACCTCGGGAATCAGCGGGCTCATCAGGCGGCTGGTCAGCGGCGCAGCAGCTTGCGCAATGAAATGTTCAAGACCGACGTAAGTGCCGGCCATCGGGCCCGAGCCGTGTATTGTCCATCTGACATCAGAGGCCAGAAGTTCGGTAAAGACATTGCTGCCCCGAGCCCAGTTGTCAAAAGCGTGCTGCACGATAGCTTGATTGCGCGCTGCCGCCGATGTCTTCGTGGCGTACGCCGGCATGGCGCTGATCACGCAAGTCAGCGTGATCAGCACGGCATATGCGACGTGATTCGAGCGGCGATTATCCAGGGAAACTGTCATAGGTGCTTCCTCTCATGCCCGCGCTTCACTGCGGGGAGGCTGTGGGTCGGAGGGTAATCTCGGTGGTATCCACGCTATCCGGTGCTTCGATCACCTGACGTACCGCCCGGGCGATATCCTCTGGTTGCAACGCAATGGCACGGTACTGATCCATCACCGCCCTGGTGTCTTCATGCGTAATGGTCGACGCCAGATCGCTTTCCACCACGCCGGGGTTCACGCAGGTCACGCGGATGGCACTGCTTTCCTGTCGCAGCCCATCGGAAATCGCGCGCACCGCAAATTTTGTGGCGCAATAGACGGCGGCAGTGGGCACGACCTGCAACGCGCCAATCGAGCCGATGTTGATGATCTGACCGCTCTCCTGCCGCGTCATGATCGGCAGCACGGCACCGATGCCCCAGAGCACCCCCTTGATGTTCACGTCGACCATGCGCTCCCATTCATCCAGTTTCCCGGCGGCAAGGGGGGACAGAGGCATGACACCGGCATTGTTGACCAAAACGTCGATGCGCCCCCAAAGGTCCAGGGCGGCCTGGGCGAACGCTGCCATGGCGCTGCAATCAGTGACGTCCAGTATCCGAGCCTCTGCCGTGCCGCCGGCTGCACGAATTTCCTTGGCGATGGCGTCAATACGGTCGCCTCGACGCGCCCCGAGTAACACCTTGGCGCCGTGGGCAGCGAGCTCCCGGGCGATGCCTTCACCAATGCCGCCGGACGCGCCGGTTACCAGAACAATTTTGTTCATTGTGCTCTCCTTCTGTGTGGATGAAGGAAAGGTAGACATTTCCCGTTGTAGCCGGTATCCCTTCACTTCTGGACTCGGCGGTTAGCGGTGCTTGACAATGAATATCGATCTGAATTTGCTCTCTTTGTTTCAGGCGGTGGCGGAAGCAGATAGCTTCCGCGCTGCGGCGGACCGACTCGGTGTGACCCGCTCCGCCGTAAGCCAGGGCATGCGGCGCCTGGAAGACAGCATCGGCACTGCGCTGGTCACGCGCACCACGCGCTCGGTCAGGCTGACCGAAGCCGGTGAGAGGTTGTCAGCGGCGCTGGCGCGACCGCTGTCCGACATTACCGGGGTGCTGGAAAGCCTGGCGGCGGAAGATCAGCCGCGCGGCCTGTTGAAGCTCGCCGTGACCTCGATCGCCGAGGAGTTTCTATCCGGTCCCTTGCTCGCGGCTTTTGCCGAGGCCCACCCGGCGATCACCCTTGATGTGACGGTCACCGATGAGGAGTTCGATATCGTTGCGGCCGGTTTCGACGCGGGCGTGCGACTGGGAGAGGTGATTGAACAGGACATGATTGCCGTGCCCGTTACCGGCGCCCAACGAGAAGCCGTTGTGGCCGCACCGGCCTACGTGGCCACGTATGGCGCGCCCACCCATCCCCGCGATCTGATTCACCACCGCTGCATCGGCTGGCGCCGGGCGCCGAGTGTTGCGCCTTACCGGTGGGAGTTTGAAGAAAACAACGTTGCCTTTGACGTTGCCGTGGCACCGCAAATCACCACCAATGACCTGCGCCTGATGCTGCGTTCGGCGCTGTGTGGTGCCGGTATCACTTTTGCGACGCGCGAGACCTTCCGGCCCTACGTGGAACGCGGCGAGCTGGTCTGGTTACTTGAGGACTTCCTGCCGCCATTCCCCGGGTTTTATCTCTATTACCCACAGCGCAAAAACCTGGCGCCAAAGTTACGGGCATTGATCGACCACGTGCGTCACTGAAAGATGACGATCGCTCAGGGCTTGCTGCGGGCCAGGACGCCGAGGGTGAGGGTGGTAAAGGCTTCCCGGGCGTTATCCAGCAACGCCTCGCGGCGCTCGGGTTGCTCCAGGAAATCCAGGCACAGCCAGACGCTATGGCGCACCAGCAGGTCGACGGCCTGACGCAGAAGAACCGGGTCGATCGCGCCAAGTCCGGGAAACCGGCACAGGTCCTCGTGCATGTCCTGGGCAATATCCGCCAGGGTCTGGCGCACGACATCACGCAGCGGCCCCGGTGGGCCGTGCAGTTCACGCAGGGCGACGGTGAAGACGTCCGCATACTGTTGCGCGTGATCGAACAGCCAGCCGACCACGTCGAGGGAAGGCGGCGCGCCGGGTGCCGCGTTCGCCCGTGCCGCACGAATGCCCTGGCGCAGCTGGGTGGCGAAGTCTTCCGCGATGGCCTGCAACATCGCGTCCATATCATCAAAGTGGCGATAGAAGGTGTTGTGGTTCAGCCCGGCTTCCCGCGCGACTTCTCGCAACACCAGTCCGTGCGCGCTGCCGCGACGTGCGGCCAATCGTGCCGCAGCGTTCAGCAGCAGCCGTTTGCCTTCCGGCATAACGATGCCTGACACCTTTGCCATCCCGTTGCTCCGTTTGACAGGGGGTATCCAACTGGATACTTTACGGCATATCGCAGGTATCCAGTTGGATACATGCTAGCGCATCACGGAGGACTTGTGGATGAAAATCAAACGCCTGCGCGACGCAGCCGCCCCGGAAGGCTCACGCCTGGTGGTCATCGATGGTCCGCCTGGCGCACAGCCGCCGGACTGGTTGTTGCCGCTCGCGCCTGCTGTCGCAGGGCTGCAACCTGACGTTACCCGGACCGGGGAAACCGCATTACTGCCGTTTCAGCCGCGCTCGTTTCGCGACGGCATGTTGTTCGAGCGCCACTGGATTCAATCCTCGCGCGGCTATGTGCGCCGCTTCATGCCGTCGGTGTATCCCCTGACGCGGCTGTACGAAACCGTGATGCGCCGGCCCTTCCCGGCCTTCCGGCCACCCGCCCTGTGGCAGCGCCAGCCGATCTATTACTTCGGCAATCATCTGAGCATCGTTGCCGGTGATACCGCCGTCGCCTATCCCGATCACACCCGCGCTTTCGACTATGAGCTGGAGCTCGGCATCGTGCTCGGCAAACCGCTGCACAACGCCTCACCCGAGCAAGCACTGGACGCCATTGGCGGCTTCGTCGTGTTGAATGATTTTTCAGGCCGGGACATTCAGCGCGCAGAAATGCAATCCGGTTTCGGTCCGCAAAAATGCAAACATTTCATGTCGTCAATCTCGCAGCAGCTGGTCACCGCCGACGAAGTGCTGCCGCGCATTGACGCACTGGCGGGCACCGTTCATCTCAACGGCGATCTGGTGACACGCACCTCTACGGCCGGCATGCGTTACTCGCTCGGCGAGCTGCTGTCTTTTCTGTCATGTAACGAGCCCCTGTTCCCCGGCGAGTTGATCGGCACCGGCACACTGCCCGGCGGCTGCGGGATGGAAGCGGGCCGCTTGCTCGAACGCGGCGACACCTTGCGCCTTGCTATCGAAGGCGTCGGCGAGATCACGCATACCATCCTGTAACGGAGAGACGGCATGGGCGCAACATGGCTGACGGGCCCCGGAAGGTTGCTGACACGCTTCGGCGAGCGGCCACTGTTTCGTGAGGGGCTCTATCGCGTCGCGCAAGACAGCTATGCCTGGATGGTGCCCAACGGCGCCTGGGGCGAAACCAATATCGGCTTGCTGGATTGCAAGGGCCAGAGCGTCCTGATTGATACCTGCTGGGACCTGGGGCATACCACCGAAATGCTGGACGCGATGCAGACCGTTACAGCGGATTCGCCCATCAGCCATGTCATCAATACACATGCCGATGGTGACCATTGCTGGGGCAACCAGTTGTTTGCGGAGCAGACCATTATTGCGTCGCAAGCCTGCGTCGATCAGATGCACCACACCAGCCCCCGCGCCATGACCGCGCTCAAGCACGCGGCTTCGGTGTCGCGGCATTTTCCCATGCGCACCGTCTCTGACTTTGGCTGCTACATGGGCGAGATGTTGTCACCCTATGATTTTCGGGGTGTGCGGGTAAAAGCCGCCACGCAAACCTTTGTGCAAGAGACGGCGCTGCGCATCAATGGTGTGGAACTGCTACTGACCCAGGTGGGCCCGGGCCATACCGATGGCGATATCATCGTATTTGTGCCGGAGCGGCGGGTGGCTTACACCGGCGATATCGTATTCGCCGATTCGACGCCTGTTGCCTGGGCCGGGCCGGTGGAGAATCTGGTTCGTGCGCTGCAACGGTTGCTGCAGCTGGATGCAGATGTGCTGGTACCGGGCCACGGGCCGCTGGCCACGCGCAAGATGGTACGCCAACAAATCGACTACTGGGAATTCTTGCAAGCGCAGTTGTACACGGCCTGCCTTCGCGGCGTGCCACCGCAAGACGCGGCCCGTGAGTTACTGCTGTCTTCCCGTTTCCGCAGCACGCCGTTCGCCCGTTGGGGATCACCGGAGCGGGCCATCAGCAGCGCCTTTACCCTGTACCGGCATTGGGGAGCACCGCAAAGTCCTTTACCCGGCAAACTGGGCATCCTGAATGTGCTCAGGCATCAGGCCGGCCTGGCCATGGACATGCCCGAGGCGTCGCCGGCGATCATGCATTGCCGTCACCGGCGATAGTCCGCCATGGGCGGCGGCTTACAAGCGTTCCAGCTGACCCTTGCGGCGCACAATGTTCTTGTAATCCCATTGTATGTCCCGGGCCTTGCCGAGCCAGCGAGCCAAGGCATCGGTGTCCACCTGATCCACATGGGTGTAACGGGCTTCGGCCGCCTTGAAGCGGCCTTCCTTTTTCAGGCCGGGTTCCTCGAACGACTGGCCGCTCCAGAAGAGCAGGCGCACGCAGTGCTTGAGCTTGCTGTAGCCGACCACCGGATTGCCATCCAGAAACCAGACCGGGTGGGCATGCCATACCCGGCTTTCTGCCTCCGGCAGATGGCGATCGATTTCGTGGGCCAGCAGATCGCAGATGGCCCGATCGTCCGGTGTCTGGCGGGCGTTGTAGGCGCGCGCATCGTCATGCATGGGCTTCTCCCTCCAGCGTATGTTTGTCAATGCCGTCAATGAAGTCGCTTGACCGCAACCGAGATCGACAGTCGCGGATCACGCGTGGCTTCCGTCATCCAGCGCCCTGACATGATGTAATGTCAGGGCGGCCAGCAGCGCGAGCAGCAGTATCGCCAGGCCGCTGAGGCCCGCCGTGATGTTCAGCCCGTGCACAAACGCGGCGCGCGCCTCCTCCAGCATCGACGGCGATATCAACGTGCCCGCGTCACGGGCGGCACCCCAGAGGCTGTCCAGAGCCGGGTGGTCCGGCGCCAGCTCCCCTGCGGTGACTTCCGGCAGCGTCGCCATGCGAACCCGATAGAGCAGGGTGGCCAGGCTGCCCAGCAGTGCAACGCCCAGGGCGATGCCCATCTCCTGCACCATCTCGGACATGGCAGAGGCCGAGCCTGCCTGGGCAGGCGGTGCCGCACTGACCACCAGATGCGTGCCCAGCGCGGCGATCGTGCCCAGACCCAGATATACCAGCGAGAAGCCAGCGATGGCCACGGGTACGGCTTCGGCCGATGCGGATAATCGGGCCAGCAGCAGATAGCCAAGGGTGGACAGCGTTAGGGCCGAGGCGACCACGAGCCCGGGCCTGAAACGCCGCGCAAGGAGGGGGGCGCCGATCCCGGCGCAGACCATCATCAGGGCTGGCGGCCCCATCCATAGCCCCGCCGCGAGCGGTGACAGGCCCGCCACCAATTGCAGGTATTGCGTGACCAGCAGCATCACTCCGGCAACCCCCACAAGGCCCACCAGCAAGACCACCAGTGCGGCGCTGAAACGGCGGCTGGCAAACAGGGTCATGTCCAGCAGGGGATGGGCCAGACGTTGTTGTCGCCGTACGAACACCACGGCCAGCATCAGCCCGGCACACAGACTCAGCAGCGCGTTGCCATGCAGGCCAAGCCGCGCCAGTTCCTTGATGCCGTAAATGACCGGCAAAATGGCAGCCAGCGACAGCGCCACGCTGCCGAGATCCAGAGGCGCCTGGCTGCTGGCCCGGTGTTCGGGCAGCAGACGAGGCGCCAGCAGTAGCAGCAGAAGCACCAGCGGCACCGCCACCAGAAATGCGGAGCCCCACCAGAACAGACTCAGCAGCAGGCCACCCACCACCGGCCCGGCAGCCATGCCCAGCGCAAACAGGGTTGCCCAGACACCAATGGCCAGGGCCCGCTGCCGGGGTTGGCTGAACAGGTTGCTGATCAGCGCCAGTGTTGAGGGCATCAGGGTCGCACCGGCGATACCCAGCATCGCCCGCGCGGCGATCAACGCGTTGGCACTGGGCGCAAAGGCCGCCAGCACGGAAGCCAGGCCGAACAACGCCGCACCGATCATCAACAGTTTACGGCGGCCAATGCGGTCGCCCAGTGCGCCCATGGTGATCAGGAAGCCGGCGATCATGAAGCCGTAGATATCCATGATCCACAGGGCCTGGGTGCTGCCGGGTTGCAGATCGGCGGCGAGTGCGGGCAGGGCGAGATAGAGCACGGTGACATCCAGCCCGAGCAGGAAGGTGGGCAGGGCCAGCACCGCCAGCCCCGCCCAGGCCCGGGCATCGGCGGGTGGTGGCGGGGCGTCTTCAAGGGTGAGGTCGGTGGAGCAGGCCTGCATGGTGCCTCCTGGAATGTGGACGGGAGGCGTCAGTCTGTGCTGTGATTTATACAGGTACAATATAGCTGCTTATCCTGGTATTCAGAGTAATACCGTTATCCGTCGCCATACCCTTGCCGGGAGCCGCACCATGCCCGAACGCAGCCTCGAACGACGTCGCGATGCACTGGCCGCTTTCCTGCGCCAACGCCGGGAAACACTGCGGCCGGTGGATGTCGGCTTGCCACCCACCGGCCGCCGCCGCACCCCGGGCTTGCGCCGGGAAGAAGTGGCGACGCTCGCCGGGGTGGGGCTGACCTGGTACACCTGGCTCGAACAGGGCCGTGATATCAATGCCTCCGAAGAGGTCCTTCTCAGGTTATCGAAAGCCCTGAAGCTGGATGACGCGGAATGTTGCCATCTTTTTCTGCTCGCCCAGCGCCGCCCGCCGCCGGTGGAAGCGTACCAGTGGGACCAGGTGTCGCCCCGTGTGCAGCAACTGATGGATGATCTGACGCTCCGTCCTGCCTACGTCACCAACCTGCGCTGGGATGTGATTGCCTGGAATGCTGCGGCCCAGCAACTGCTGGATCTGGAACAGCGCCCCCGGCAGGAACGGAATATCCTGCACATGCTGTTTGCCGACCCGGCGCTGCGTCAGCGGCTGCCGCAGTGGCGAGACGAAGCACCACGTTTGCTGGCGCAGTTCCGCTGCGATATGGCGGCCACGCCGGATGATCCGGCAATGGTGGCCCTGGTCGAGGGGCTGAAAGCCGTATCACCGGACTTCCGCCGCTGGTGGGCGTCATCCGACCCCAGCGGTTATGCGCGGGGCTTCCATGAGGTCGGCGATGCGGCGGGCAGGGTGCATCAGTTCGATCACGAAATGCTGACCGTGGACGAACACCGGCATTTGCGGATGGTGGTGTATTTTATGTCGCCTTGAGCGAGGTGTTTTTGCCGAAACCAGTCAAGCAGCAGCGGCTTGTCATCACCTTCGATGGTGTAGTTCAGAGTGAGTGTGTCGATGCGGACCGTGTGGGATTGCCGCATCTGTGAGGTTAGTATTACGCAGATCATGCCACATAGAGACGACCATGACCCCTTTGCCGCTGCTTGCGCTGGCCCTTCGTTTATTGGGCATCTATGGCGTTTTCAAGGGTATTCAGATGCTGCTGTACTCATTCGCAGCGCTCGAGATGATCACGCTGGACAGCGCGGGGTTTCCTGATCGCTGGCATTTGTATTACGCCGTCCTGTTTGCTGCTTATTTCGTTCTGGTTCTGTCACTCATAGCCTGGCCAGCGGCGCTGGCCCGGGCCCTGATGCCGGATATGCCCCCCTCGTCTCAGGCGAATGCCATGGCCCCTGTTGCCGGGGAATTCCAGGTTGCTGCCTATGCGGTACTCGGCGTTGGCCTGATCGCGCTGGCGCTGCCTTCTCTGGCTTATAACACCGTGTTTCTCTGGCAGGATCAGCGCGGTTTCGCAGGGACTTCCCAGGGACGTATTCGCGCGCAGCTGGTTTATGATGTGCTGCGCATTGCCGTCGGGCTTCTGCTATGTCTGCAAGGCCGGGGCATTGTCAGATGGCTTCAGCGCCTTCGGTATTGATCTGGTGATGAGCCGTGATGTGCTTTTCATGGCGGGATGGTCCTGCTGTCGTCACGGGGTTTTCGACCGGCTGTCGAAACGGCGGCCAGCGAGACGACAGTCTGATACGGCGGCATCGTGCTGCCGTTGTGATAAGGCGACACACAGGAGACAAGCATGTCGTACGTAGACGGATTTGTGGCTGCAGTACCCACTGCAAACAAGGCTGACTTTCAGAAGCATATCAACGAGGCCGGGCCAGTGTTCATGGAGCACGGGGCGACACAATATGTGGAGTGCTGGGGGGATGATGTGCCGGACGGTGAGGTGACGTCCTTCCCCATGGCAGTGAAGTGCCAACCGGACGAAACCGTGATCTTTTCCTGGGTCATATGGCCGTCGAAGGCGGTGCGCGATGCGGGGATGAAGAAGGTAATGGAGGACCCGCGCTTGCAGCCGCACGTCAATCCGATGCCGTTTGACGCCAAGCGTCTGATATTCGGTGGTTTTGTACCCATGATCCAGCTCTGAGGCGGGCCGGGCGGGGGGCGCGGCTGTGCCCTCCTGCCCGAGGCATCGGCGACGACATCATCTCATTTTTCTGTCGGCGCCTTCAGGTGCCGCGGTATCTTGCTGGCATCATCCAGGAGTCGGTCAAATTCATTTTTGACGACGGCATAGCATTCGCAGCAGCGTCGTTCTATCTCGGGGCGATTCAGAACATGAATATGCCCACGATGGTACTGAATGACGCCAGCGTCCTGTAGCTTGCTCGCTGCTTTGGTGACGCTCTCCCGACGCACGCCCAGCATGCCCGCAATCAGCTCCTGAGTCACATCCAGCCTGTCACCCTTGCGGCGATCCAGTGACAGCAACAGCCAACGACAGAGTTGCTGGTCAATGCTGTGATGGCGGTTACAGACGGCCGTCTGGGCCATCTGGGTAATGAGTGTCTGGGTGTAGCGCAACAGCAGATGATGAAACTGGCCATGCAGATCAAATTCTGCCATCAACTGTTTTCTGCCGAGGCGCCAGGCATGCCCCTGACATTGCACGATGGCGCGACTGGGTGTGCTCAATCCCCCCATGAATAATGCAATGCCGACCATGCCTTCATGGCCGATCATGGCAATCTCGGAAGCATGGCCATCTTCCATGACATAAAGCAGGGAGATCACGGCGTCGGTGGGGAAGAACACATCTTTCATGACATCCCCGGATTCATAAAGCGCCGACTCAAGGGGAAGCTCGGCCAGACGCAGGTGGGGATAGAGGCGCTCTCTGGCATCGTGGGAGAGGGCGCCAAGCAACTGATTGTCCTGATATCGGGGCGCCTTGATCATGGAGACTGTCCTGGGTAGCCCGGTTATGTTGGCCAGCGTACAGACGTCGAGGAGGTGGCCGGCTCATGGTAAGGCATGCCCTGGCATGATACTTCATAACACGGATGACCCCTTATGGCCACTCAACACATACTCGGTATTCTTCTCCTGATCGCTGGAGCCGTATTGCTGTACTTCGGTTATCAGGCCTCACAGAGCGTGGGTGAACAGGTATTTGAAACCTTTGCCGGTCGTTTCACCGACAGCACCACCTGGTACTTTGTCGCCGGTTCTGCGGCGGCGCTCGGCGGCTTCATACTGCTTGTCATCAAGCGCGAACCAAACCTGTAAACGCAAGGCCGGGCATCGGTGTGCTGGCGTACAGATCACCGGACGCAAGGCGCATAACCTGAACTGTGCACGAGCGTGTGTCGGCTCGGCTCTCGGGAATCATCATACAAGGAGAATCACATGAACAAGGACCAGGTAAAGGGCAAGCTCAAGCAGGCTGAAGGCAAGGTCAAGGAAAAGACCGGCAAGGCGCTGGATAACAGCGAGATGGAAGGCAAAGGCAAAGCCAAGAATGCCGAAGGAAAAGTGCAAAGTACTTACGGCAATGCCAAGAACGACATCAAGAAGTAAGCGTCAAGAAGACAGGGGCGCGCCGAGGCTGTGTTTTACAGATCCTGCGTGCCCCGTCCCTGCCTGTTCAATCCGCATTAGTACGTTGGCGTACCGAGAGGTCAGCCCGCATGGCGTATGCCGGGGTGTACTTCCGATGGAGAATGATGATGCATAAATCACGACAAGCCGCCTTTCTGAGACGCCTGCCTGCTACCGTGGGTATGGCCGTTATCGCGTTGATGCTCGCTGCATGTGCCTCGACCCCTGTGGCGCCGACCTCGTCGCTGGAGGCGGCCAGGAATGCGATCGCCAGCGCCGAACAGTCCGATGCCCGGCAGTATGCCGGTGGCGAACTGGATGAAGCCAGCCGGAAGCTGGCGCAGGCTGAACGTGCAGTGGCTGCTGAACGGATGAACGAAGCTGAACATCTCGCGCATCAGTCTCGCATTGCCGCCGAGCTGGCGATGGCCAGGACGGCCGCCGCCAAGGCGGCCGAGGTCAACCGTCAGATGGGCCGCGATGCCGATGCTCTGAATGAAGAAATGAAGCGTATGGGAGAGCAACGATGAACAGAGTGATGAAACAGATGAATCCCGCAAGGACGTGTGCGCTCTTGATCGGGTCCGCGTTCCTGCTCGTTGCCTGTGCTTCAGGTCCCGTCAGCCCGGACGGTGCCGCTGAGGTGCGTGGCAAACTCACCACGCTGCAAAGTGACCCCGAGCTGTCCAGCCGTGCGCGTGTGGAAATCCGTGAAGCCGAGGACGCCGTCAAGGTGGCGGAACAGCCGCTGGCTCGTGACCAGGCGGCATTGGGCGCCCACCGCGTTTATATGGCGGACCAGCAGGTTGAAATCGCCCGCGCCAGGGCAGCGGCCAAGCTGGCCGAAGACCAGCGCTCGCAACTGGATGAAGCGCGCGGCGATGCACGCTTGCAGGCGCGCACCCTCGAGGCAGACAGGGCTCATGCCGATGCAGCCAAGGCACGTACGTCCGAGGCAGACATGCAGCGACGTCTTGACGACATGCAGGCGAAGCAGACCGATCGGGGCCAGGTGGTGACATTGGGCGATGTGTTGTTTGATACCGGTAGCGCGCAACTGCGCAGCAGCGCCAACACCAACCTCGACAAGCTGGCCAGTTTTCTGAAGCAGTATCCGGACCAACGCCTGCTGATCGAAGGCCACACGGACAATGTGGGCAGTGCCGCGTTTAACCTGCAGCTTTCCCGGCAGCGCGCGGAGTCCGTTCAGCAATACCTGATTCGCAGCGGTATCGCGGCTCAGCGCCTGTCTGTCGAGGCGGTAGGCCTGCAACGCCCTGTCGCGAGCAACAGCACGGCGAATGGGCGGCAGCAGAACCGGCGCGTAGAGGTGATCATCGAGGACGCCGCGCAGGCCGCGTCAGGCGGGACAAGAGGCTAGCCGTTTCCGAAGCAGGACGGCGCCAGGCCGTCCTGCTTTGGCTTACACGCCCTGGCTGCGCAAGTAGTCTTCGTAGCTGCCGTGGTAGTCGACGATGCCGGTGGGCGTCAGTTCGATGATGCGTGTGGCCAGTGACGACACGAACTCGCGGTCGTGGCTGATGAACAGCAGGGTGCCGGGGTAGTTCTCCAGCGCCAGGTTCAGCGACTCGATGGACTCCATGTCCAGGTGGTTGGTGGGCTCGTCCAGCAGCATGATGTTAGGGCGTTGCAGCATGATCTTGCCGAACAGCATACGTCCCTGTTCTCCACCAGACAGCACATTCACTTTCTTGGCGATATCATTCTGTGAAAACAGCAGACGGCCGAGGGTCCCCCGGATCACTTGTTCGTCATCCTTTTCCTGACCCCACTGGTTCATCCAGCTGATCAGATCCAGCGGTTCGGCGAAGTCGCTGGCATGGTCCTGGGCGTAATAACCGAGGCGGCTGTTTTCGGACCATTTGATCTCGCCGGCGGTGGGGATCAGGTCGCCCACCAGGCAACGCATCAGCGTGGTCTTGCCGATGCCGTTGGGGCCGATGATGGCAATGCGCTCGCCAACTTCGACCTGGAGATTCAGGCCAGAGAAGAGTGGCTGGTCGAAAGCCATGGCCAGCTGCTTCACCTCAAGCGCGTTGCGGAACAGTTTCTTGTCCTGCTCGAAGATGATGTAAGGGTTCTGGCGGCTGGAAGGCTTGATCTCCTCCAGCTTGATCTTGTCGATCTGTTTGGCCCGCGAGGTGGCCTGCTTTGATTTTGACGCGTTGGCCGAGAAGCGGCTGACGAAGGTCTTCAGTTCGGCAATCTGGGCCTTCTTCTTGGCATTGTCCGACTGCACGCGCTCGCGCGCCTGGGTCGCGGCGGTCATGTACTCGTCATAGTTGCCCGGGTAAACCCGCAGCTCGCCGTAATCCAGGTCTGCCATATGGGTGCAGACGCTGTTCAGGAAATGGCGGTCGTGGGAAATGATGATCATGGTACAGTCACGCTGGTTGAGCACGCCTTCAAGCCAGCGGATGGTGTTGATGTCCAGGTTGTTGGTCGGTTCGTCCAGCAGCATGATGTCCGGGTCGGAAAACAGCACCTGGGCCAGCAGGACACGCAGCTTCAGGCCGGGGGCCACTTCGCTCATGGGGCCGAAGTGCTGCTCCACCGGGATGCCGACGCCCAGCAGCAGGTCACCGGCGCGGGATTCGGCCGTGTAACCGTCCATTTCGGCGAACTCGCCTTCCAGCTCGCCGGCGCGCAGCCCGTCTTCCTCGGTCATCTCGGCCTTGGCGTAGATGGCGTCGCGTTCCGCTTTCACCTTCCACAGTTCGTCGTGGCCCATGATCACGGTGTCGATCACCGAATACTTCTCATAGGCGAACTGGTCCTGGCGCAACTTGCCGATGCGCTCGTTCTGGTCCTTGGACACATTGCCCGCGCTGGGCTCCAGATCGCCCCCCAGAATCTTCATGAAGGTGGATTTGCCGGAGCCGTTGGCGCCGATCAGACCGTAGCGGTTGCCGTCGCCGAACTTGACGGAGACGTTCTCGAACAGCGGCTTGGGGCCGAACTGCATGGTGATATTGGCGGTGGTCAGCACTGTTATCTATACCGGATCAGGGGAAGCAGGGCACGACTTGGCAGGGCAGGGCGTGAGCGGGGGCGCAGTATGCCACAGGCGTGGCGCAATAAAAAAGGCAGTGCCGGAGCACTGCCTTTTCTGAAACGGCTTTTATGGAGCCAGTTCAGTATGGAGCCAGTTCAGCGTGCCTTACAGGGGAACGATGTTCTCGGCCTGCGGACCTTTCTGGCCCTGGGTCACGGTGAACTCAACGCGCTGGCCTTCGGCCAGGGTCTTGAAGCCAGAGCCAGTGATGGCGCTGAAGTGGGCGAATACGTCCTGGCCACCTTCCTGGGAAATGAAGCCGAAGCCTTTGGATTCATTGAACCACTTGACGGTGCCGGTAACGGTATTGGACATGATGCAAATTCCTGTTCTTTATGGAGTAATGGCGCCTGCTTCAGCAGGGCCGATGGCGCTTGAATGCATGAGCTACTTATAAAGAACGGAACGGAATGGGCCAACACGGGACGATTTCGACTGAACTTGATAAGACGGCAGCGTGCCTTAACGCTGTGACCAGCTTAGGCCAAACTGGCGTCAAGTCAATCATTTCTTTTCCCGGTCGGCCTCATACCAGCGGTTTGCCGCGTCTCAGGCGGCGGCGAAAATCCCACATGACCAGGTTATAGGGCATCTGCCGGATGATCCGTGGCAGCAGCAGGCTCAAACGGCCCACGGTGCGCACCGTGCGCTCGAAACGGCGCTGCTGGCGCTCGTTCCACGGCAACTGCATCTGTTCGCGCAGCAGCGGTGGCAGGAAGCCGGTGGTCATGAAGCGGTTGAAGCGGCCGAACAGGACGCGGGGGACCGGGCCGAGAAACCTGAGGTCGGCGATCATCATCAGGTAATCGCGGATGCGGTCGTCGATGTGAAGTCTGGCCAGGCCCTGCTCCCAATAGGCCTCGAAAGCGTCCAGGTCCTGTGGCCAGGTGTCCTCGCGCACCTGCAGTGTGGTCCCCAGCGGGCGTGCCAGTGCATAGAACTCGGCCTGCTTGTCCCGGCTCACGGGGCCGTGCAGCTTCTGGTGGGCGTCCATGAAACCCCAGTACAGGCAGGCGGCCACCCACATCTGCAGGTTTTCATCGAAGGCATCATACTTGACCGGCGAGGCCTCGGTGGAATGCACCTGGGCGTGAGAGCGGTTCACCGCCTTGCGATAGGCCAGCTTCTCCTCGCGGCTGCCCATCAGGGCCACCGTCAGATAGGTGAAGGTGGTGCGCGAGCGCTTGATCGGGTGATGCAGGATAGAACCGCTGGTGACGCGGCTCTCGGCCACGCCATAGCCCACGGCGGGCAGGGCCAGTTGCAGGATGATGTTGGCACCGCCCGAGAGCAGCATGGCGCCATCCAGAATGCCGGGGAAGCGGGCGTCCAGCTCTTTGGCCGTGGGGGGCGTGGGCCACTGATGCGCCAGCCGGGGCTTGTCCGGTGTGGTGGCTTGTGCAGTCATGCTGTCCTCGCTGTCGCCAGTCGTACGCTTGTTTTACTGGCATGGTAGCGAGCGGGTCCGGGCGACACAATGAGACATATGAATTTATTTGTATCATCGCGTCAGGGGAGCTATGGCTGGGGCCTGCGGCGGGGCCGCATAGCAGAAAGGCGCCGATGAAGGCGCCTTTCCGGGGTGACACGAAAGCCTGTGCGGCGAATTACATGTTCGGGTAATTCGGCCCGCCAGTGCCTTCCGGCGCCACCCAGTTGATGTTCTGGGTGGGGTCCTTGATGTCACAGGTCTTGCAGTGCACGCAGTTCTGCGCGTTGATCTGGAAGCGCTTGGAGCCGTCGTCGTTGTCCACCACCTCGTAAACGCCCGCCGGGCAGTAGCGCTGCGCCGGCTCGTTCCACTTGGGCAGGTTCAGCTTGATCGGCACGTCCGGATCTTTCAGCTGCAGGTGGCAGGGCTGGTCTTCTTCATGGTTGGTGTTCGACAGGAACACCGAATCCAGCTTGTTGAAGGTCAGCTTGCCATCCGGTTTCGGGTAGGTGATTTCCTTGCACTCGGCAGCGGGCTTGAGGGTGTCGTGATCCGGCGTGGTGTCACGCAGGGTGAACGGCATCTTGCCGCCCAGGAAGTTCAGATCCAGCACGGCCAGACCGGAGCCGATGAAATTACCGAACTTGTGCTGGTAGGCGCCGAAGTTGCGCTGCTGGTGCAGCTCTTCATACACCCAGCTGCTTTCGAAGGCGGCCTTGTACTCGCTCAGTTCGTCGTTGCCACGGCCCGCTTTCAGGGCCTCGGCGATCAGCTCGGCGGCGATCATGCCGGACTTCATGGCCGTGTGGCTGCCCTTGATCTTGGCAAAGTTCAGGGTGCCGGCATCACAGCCCACCAGCAGACCGCCCGGGAAGCTCATCTTCGGCAGCGATTGCAGACCACCCTTGGCAATGGCGCGGGCGCCGTAGCTGACGCGCTTGCCGCCTTCCAGGTACTTCTTCACTTCCGGGTGGGTCTTCCAGCGCTGCATTTCGTCAAACGGGCTGACGTGCGGGTTGGAATAGCACAGGTCGGTGATCAGGCCGAGGGCGACCTGGTTGCCTTCCAGGTGATAGAGGAAACCGCCCCCCAGGGAGCCGGATTCGGTCAGTGGCCAGCCCGCGCTGTGCATCACCAGGCCCTGCTTGTGCTTGGCCGGGTCGATGTCCCACAGCTCCTTGATGCCGATGCCGTAGTGCTGTGGGTCTGCGCCGTCGCGCAGGTTGTACTTGTCCATCAGCTGCTTGCCCAGGTGGCCGCGGCAGCCTTCGGAGAAGATGGTGTACTTGGCATGCAGTTCCATGCCGGGGGCGTAGCTCGGCTTCTTCTCGCCATCGTGGCCGATGCCGAAGTCGCCGGTGGCGATACCGCGCACGGCGCCGTTCTCGTCATACAGCACTTCGGTCGCTGCGAAGCCGGGGAAGATCTCGATGCCCAGCTGTTCGGCCTGCTCGCCGAGCCAGCGGCAAACATTGCCCAGCGAGACAATATAGTTGCCGTCGTTGTGCATGGTCTTCGGCACGAAGAGGCCGGGGACCTTGATGCCTTTCTCGGCGCCGGTCAGGTAGAAAATGTCGTCGCCGGTCACGGGGGCATTCAGGGGGGCGCCCCGGTCTTTCCAGTCCGGGAACAGTTCGTTCAGGGCGCGCGGCTCCAGTACGGCACCGGAGAGGATATGGGCGCCGACTTCGGAGCCTTTTTCCACCACCACGACGCTGAGTTCCTGGCCGGTCTCCTGGGCGATCTGCCCGAGACGGCAGGCGGTTGCCAGCCCTGAAGGGCCTGCGCCGACGATGACGACGTCGACTTCCATTGCTTCGCGTTCCACAGCCTGTCTCCTTCTAGGTACCTGAAGTGGTCTTTGACACAGTCACTTTTGTCACAGTCACAAGGGCGCGCAGTATATATAGCCGCCTGCGGAGTGACCACTGCATCAGCGTCGTGCCGGTTGGCCGAAGGTGACACCGGTGCAGGATGCAGGGCCAGTCACGTGCGCTGATTCAAACGAGTGTTTAAATTATCACCCCGAAAGCCTTTGATTTACAAGGAAAAGCGCCCGGTGCTGCCAGGCCGTTCGTGACCGGCGCGTCAAATTTCCGGAATCTATTTGCTGGAAAATCAAAAGGTTCGGTCATTTCAGGCTATTGACCTTGGCGAAACCAGCCGTCAACATAGCCGCCTCATTTGCGCGGGGGTAGCTCGGGCAAGCGCCAGACGCCTCCTGTCCTGTCACCAATGGAATTATTCCGAGGATCCTATGAAGGTTCTTGTACCGATCAAGCGGGTCGTGGATTACAACGTCAAGGTTCGCGTCAAGCCGGACCAGAGCGGTGTTGACCTCGCCAACGTGAAAATGGCCATGAACCCCTTCTGCGAGATCGCCGTGGAAGAAGCGGTGCGCCTGAAAGAGAAGGGTGTTGTCACCGAAATCGTGGCGGTTACCGTTGGCCCGAAAGCGGCTCAGGAGCAGCTGCGTACGGCGATGGCCCTGGGTGCCGACCGTTCCATCCTGGTCGAAACCGAAGAGCAGGCCCAGCCGCTGGGCGTGGCCAAGGTGCTGAAAGCCCTGGTCGAGAAAGAGCAGCCTGACCTGGTCATCCTCGGCAAGCAGGCCATCGACGACGACAACAACCAGACCGGTCAGATGCTGGCCGCCCTGTGTGGCATGCCGCAAGGCACCTTCGCTTCCGAAGTGAATGTGGCCGACGGCAAGGTCAAGGTGACCCGTGAAATCGACGGCGGTCTGCAGACCGTTGAGCTGTCCCTGCCGGCGGTGGTGACCACCGACCTGCGCCTCAACGAGCCGCGCTACGCGTCCCTGCCGAACATCATGAAGGCGAAGAAGAAGCCGCTGGAAACCCTTTCCCCGGCGGACGTGAATGTCGACCTGACGCCGCGCGTCAAGACCATCAAGGTCGAGCCGCCGGCCGAGCGCCAGGCGGGTATCAAGGTGGCTTCCGTCGAGGAGCTGGTTGATAAACTGAAGAATGAAGCGAAGGTGATCTGATGAGTGTTTTAGTTTACGCCGAACACGACAACGCCGCTCTGAAAGGGGTCACCTTGAACGTGGTGGCAGCTGCCAAGGCCATCGGTGGTGACATCACCATCCTGGTTGCCGGTGAAGGCTGCGCTGCCGTAGCGGAAGAAGCCGCCAAGGTTGACGGCGTCAGCAAGGTGCTGCTGGCCGACAACGCGGCTTACGGCCACCAGCTGGCCGAGAACATCGGTGATCTGGTTGCCGAAGTGGGCAAGGACTACGGCCATATCCTGGCGGCCGCAACCACCACGGGCAAGAACTTCGCTCCGCGTGTGGCGGCACTGCTGGATGTCGGCATGATCTCCGAAATTTCTTCGGTCGAGTCTGCTGATACCTTCAAGCGTCCTATCTACGCGGGCAACGCCATTGCCACCGTGCAGAGCAGCGACAGCATCAAGGTGATGACGGTGCGTGGCACCTCGTTTGACGCCGTGGCAGCGGAAGGCGGTTCTGCCAGCGTCGAGAGCATCGACGTGGCCAAGGACGCTGGCCTGTCCAGCTTCATTGGCGAAGAACTGGCCAAGTCCGACCGTCCGGAACTGACTGCAGCCAAGATCGTGATCTCCGGTGGCCGTGGTATGCAGAACGGCGACAACTTCGAGATGCTGTACAAGGTGGCTGACAAGCTGGGTGCTGCCGTCGGTGCCTCCCGCGCGGCTGTCGATGCGGGCTTCGTACCGAACGACATGCAAGTTGGTCAGACCGGCAAGATCGTCGCGCCCGAGCTGTATGTGGCGGTCGGTATCTCCGGCGCCATCCAGCATCTGGCGGGCATGAAGGACTCCAAGGTCATCGTGGCCATCAACAAGGACGAAGAAGCCCCGATCTTCCAGGTGGCGGACTACGGCCTGGTGGCAGACCTGTTCGAAGCGGTGCCCGAGTTGGAAGGCAAGATCTGACAACGCGGTCACGAAAAGACCCGGCCTCGGCCGGGTTTTTTTTGCGCCGGATTTTTTTGCCCTGAAGCAGGGCGCAATCGGTTATCATGCGCCTCTGGTTCCGGGGTATACAGGGATAGACAAACATGTTTTCAGGATACGCCTTCTGGCTGATTCTCGGCCTCTTGCTGATCATTTCCGAGTTCTTCGCCACGGGCATCATCGCCATTTTCTTCGGCATCGGCGCCCTGGTGGTCGGTGTGCTGACGCTGTTGGGGATCGTCGAGACGTTACCCATGCAATTGTTGCTGTTCAGCCTGGTCAGTCTGGGTGCCCTGTTTGCGCTGCGGCGGCGCTTCCAGCGCTGGTTCAAGGGCAACGTCAGCGACCGCTCTGGCGGGGACATGGCCGGTGGGCATATCGGCGCCCGGGTCACGGTGCTGACCGATTTTGTCGCCGGGGCAGGGCAGGTCCAACTCAATGGCGCCAAGTGGGACGCCGAATCATCTGAGCCGCTGCAGGCTGGCCAGGTCGCCTGGGTAGTCGGCAACCGGGGCATTCTGCTGCGCGTTTCGACTACACAACCATAAAGATCACGCAACCGTCACTACCATTCAATCGGGAGAGTTCTACATGGAAATAGCGACTATTCTGGCGCTTCTGTTTCTGGCATTCATCGTCACGGCGATCGTAAAAACGGCGCGTATCGTACCGCAACGGTCGTC
Organism: Isoalcanivorax indicus; assembly: GCF_003259185.1. Taxonomy (NCBI): domain Bacteria; kingdom Pseudomonadati; phylum Pseudomonadota; class Gammaproteobacteria; order Oceanospirillales; family Alcanivoracaceae; genus Isoalcanivorax; species Isoalcanivorax indicus. The sequence goes on along the minus strand of NZ_QGMP01000001.1, from coordinate 1,709,202 downwards.
CTATGTTGTGGAAAGACTGGGCAAGTATGCCACCACCCTGGACGCGGGTTTCCACCTGCTGATTCCGTTTATCGACAAGGTGGCCTACCGCCACACCCTGAAGGAAGAAGCGATTGATGTACCGCGCCAGTCCTGTGTTACCAAGGACAACATCCAGGTGGTCGTCAACGGCGTGATCTACCTGCAGGTCATCGACCCGAAACAGGCCAGCTACGGCATCAATGACTACCGTTATGCGGCCATGCAGCTGGCGCAGACGACCCTGCGTTCGGTGGTCGGCAAGATCGATCTGGACAAGACCTTCGAAGAGCGGGAGACGATCAACTCTCAGGTGGTCGAGGCGCTGGACGAGGCGGCCAAGCCCTGGGGCGTCAAGGTGATGCGTTACGAGATTGCCGACATCGAGCTGCCGGCCACCATTCTGGACGCGCTGGAAAAGCAGATGCGAGCCGAGCGGGAGCGTCGGGCCGTGGTGGCGCAGTCCGAAGGTGAGCGTCAGTCGAAGATCAACGTGTCTGAAGGTCAGAAGCAGGAAACCATCAACCTGTCCGAGGCCGAGAAGCAGAAGCAGATCAACGAAGCCGAGGGTAAGGCCAAGGAAATCGAGCTGATTGCCGAGGCGACGGCACGCGGCCTGGAGCGGGTAGCCGCGGCCATCCAGAACGAGGGCGGCAAGGACGCGGTGTCGCTGCGTGTGGCCGAGCAGTATGTCCGTGAGTTTGGCAAGCTGGCCCAGACCAACAACACCATGATCCTGCCCGCCGAGCTGAGCGATATCGGTTCTGCCGTGGCGGCACTGACCAAGACGCTGGACATGACCCGCCGCTAGATGCGCGTTCGTGGACAGTGGAATAACACAACGCCGGCAACCGCCGGCGTTGTCGTTTCTGCCTTCACCTGAATGCACTCTCCGGTCAAGTGAGGGTGTGCAGGTAAACATCTTGTTTCGTCCCCCCGCCTTGGGTAATGTCTTGCGACGATGACCGATGCGTCACAGGCTGGAGCAGGAACCATGACCTCGTCCCCCGAATCCGATCGCGCTGCCGCCCGTCAGGCCGCTGCGCCCATGGCAGCGGTCTCACGCCGTCGCTTTCTCAAGACCGCCCTGCTGGGTACGGCCGGGCTGGCCGTGGTGGCCGGTGGCACCTTTGCCGTGCTGCGCCGCTCGCCGGTGGATGGCATGCCGGTGCCTGACGGTATTCGCCACCTCAGCCACAGCGAGTATCACCTGTTCAGGCGAGCGGCCGAGGTGCTGCTGCCCGTGGCCGGTACCCCCCTGACCGCTCTGCAGGAGGTGCCGGTGGTGGCCTATATCGACGCCATGATCGGCATGCTGCCGGCGCATCTGCGCAAGGACGTCGGCGCCGGTCTGGCTCTGTTCGATAACGCGGCGGTGGTGTCGGGCTGGCACGGGCGTCGCTTTGTCGATCTGGACGATGCGGCGGCGGTGGCCTATTTCGACCGCTGGTCCACCGGCAATGTCATCCAGCGCACCATGAATGCCGTGATCAAGCAGTTCGTTTACGTGAGCTACTGGCGCGACCCGAAGACCTGGCCGCCAGTGGAGTTCGACGGCCCCGTATCCGACCGTTGGGGTATCGCCTATCTGGGCAATGCCCCCTTGCCTGATGAATCCGCGCTGCCGCAGACCGGCGCGCAGACCGTGGAGAGCCGCCCATGAGCGACACTGCAGACCGAATCGATACCGTGGAGATGCCGCGCGAGGGGCTGGCTGTGGTTCAGGCCAGCGACATCAGCAGCGAGCGCCTGGAGCTGAGTGCCGATGTCGTCATCATCGGCTCAGGGGCCGGTGGCGCCGTGAGTGCCTACGAGCTGGCCCGCCGTGGCCTGGATGTGCTGGTGCTGGAAGCCGGGCCTTATGTGCCGTCGAAGGACTTTACCGAGGATTTCACCGAGAGCCTGGAAACCCTGTACGAGGATCACGGCGGCCAGGCGAATACCGACGGCGATCTGCTGGTACTGCAGGGGCGCTGTGTCGGCGGTTCCACCGTGGTCAACGGTTGTGTGTCGTTCCGCACCCCGGATTTCATCTTTGAGGAATGGCACCGCGATTACGGGCTGACGGACTTTACCCCCGAAAGTATGGCGCCCTATTTCGAGCGCGTGGAACGGAACCTGTCGATACAGGAGAACCGCCCGCACGAGATCGCCCGGCACAGCATGGTGCTCAGCGAAGGCGCCCGCAAGCTGGGCTGGTCGGTGAAGCCCTTCAAACGCAATATCCGCGAATGTGCGCTGACCGGCCACTGCCTGTCCGGCTGCAAGACCGAGCGCAAGCAGTCCATGCTGGTGACCTATCTGCCCTGGGCCGCGGCCCACGGTGCGCGCATCCATAGCGATACCCGGGTTGACAAGGTGCTGACCGAAAACGGCCGCGCCGTGGGCGTCGAGGGCAGGGTGGTGGACCGGACTGGCCGCCATGTGGCGGATATCCGGGTCACGGCGCCGCGCGTCATTATGGCCGCCGGTGCGGTGCAGACCCCGGTGATCCTGCAGCGCAGCGGGCTGGGCAATGATCAGGTGGGGCGCAATTTCGCCTGCCATCCGTCCTTTTATGTTGGCGCCCGTTACCCGCAGCCGATTCACCCCTGGCGCGGCGCCATGCTGGGCGTTTACGTGGATGAGTTCATGCACCCCGACAAGGGCGGCTTCGTGCTGGAAGTCGGTGGGCTGGGTATCGCCGAGCTGTGCATGATCAACGAGCCTGGCACCGGCAAGCCGTTTGTCGAGTACATGCAGAACGCCCCCCACATGGCGGGCATCGTGACCCTGATCCACGACCATAACGTGGGTGAGATCCGCTGGCAGGGGGACCACAAGGCGATTCACTATCAACTCAGTGACAAGGACTTCCCGTCCATGATGGCGTCACTGAAGGCGGCCGTGCGCATGCACCTGGCGGCCGGCGCCGAAGAAGTCTTCCTGCCGTCCAGCGAGGCCCTGTCGGTCACCCGTGAGGCCGATATCGACCGCCAGGTCGACAAGCTGGTGAACAAGCCGCAGCACCTGCGCATGGTCTCCTACCATCCGCAGGGCAGTTGCCGCATGGGGACTGATCCGGCCCACAGCGCCTGTGATCCCCAGGGGCGCCTGCGCGGGGTCGAGGGGGTCTATGTGGCCGACGCCAGCCTGCTGCCCTCGTCGCTGATCGTGAACCCCCAGGTCACGGTTTACGCCCTGGCCAATTACGTGGCGGACCGGGTGACCTGAGCGGCCAAAACTGGCGCAGGGCGACTCTGGATAATTATCCGGAGGTGCCCTAGACTGTCTCGCAGCGTTTACATAAAAACAACAATGCCCGAGACAGCGCCATGAATAACAACAACCTGCCAACAGCAGGGCTTGAACCGCTGACCCGCCGTGGTTTTCTGCGCGCCGCCACCCTGACCGGCATGGCACTGACCGCCGGTTGCGCCTCACTGGGAGGTCGCCGCACGCCGAATGGCGAGGCGGTTTACGCACACCTTTCCGAAGAAGAAGCCCGCGTCCTGACCCGCCTGACCGAAATCCTGCTGCCTACAGAGCAGTTCGGCTTGCCCTCCAGCACCGGTGAAGTGCCCACTGTCGCCAATATCAATGACATGGCGGGCGATATGGCGCCCCAGACCCGTGACCTGATGGCCATGGTGCTGTGGATCTTCGAGCGTCGGCCGATGGCCAGCTTCCGTTTCAGCCGCTTTACCCGTCTGGATGACGAGGAGGCGCTGCGCTATGTCCGTGCCATGCAATCCGGCACCTTCTTCGAGCGCGGTCTGATGACCACCCTGCACACCGCCGTCTGCGTCAACTACTGGCGTGACAGCCGCACCTGGCCGGGCCTGGATTACCACGGCCCGGTGACGGGCATCTGGGGTGTGCGCCGTCTGGGCAATGCGCCCATGCCCACGGCCTGAGGGGGAGACTCGACATGCGTGCAATCAATATTCCCCGTGACGGGCTGCCGGTGACGACCGCCCGGGATATGGCTCGTGACGACAGCATCAGCGGCCGTTTCACCCTGAAGACCGAAGTGGTGGTGATCGGCTCCGGCGCCGGGGGCTCCATGGTGGCCTGGGAGCTGGCCCGTGCCGGGCGCCAGGTGCTGGTGGTCGAGGCCGGGCCCTACCATCCCAGCAGCGCCTTTACCGAGCATCTGGGCGACACCATGACCGAGATCTACCGGGAGCAGGCGGCCCAGTTGAATGCCACCGCAGACGTGCTGTTTCCGGAGGGGGCCTGCGTCGGCGGCTCCACCGTGATTGGCGCCTGCGTGATGCAGCAGCCGCCGGACAGCGTACTGCGCCGCTGGTCCGGAGAACTGGGGTTGAAGAACCTGGCGCCGGACGTGATCAAGCCGCTGTTCGAGGAAGTGGGGCGCGAACAGTATGTGCACCTCAACGATGCCCATGAGATCAATACCACGGCGCACAAGGTGATTCAGGGCTGCGAGCGCATGGGCTTCAGCTGGAAGCCGGTGTCACGCAATGTGCGCCAGTGCGCGCTGACTGGCCATTGCCTGGCGGGTTGCCCCTCGGATCGCAAGATGTCGGCCCTGGTCACCCACTTGCCATGGGCCGTGGGCCACGGCGCGCGGGTGATGGCGGACACCGAAGTGACCCGGGTACTGATTCGCAACGGCCGCGCTTATGGCGTCGAAGCCGTGGTGCGCGATCCGCGCACCCGGCAGAAAGTCGCCGACCTGCGCATTGATGCCGAAGTGGTGGTGGCTGCTGGCGGTGCCATCCAGACGCCGTTGCTGCTGCAACGCAGCGAGATCCCGGATGTCAGTGGCCAGCTGGGCAAGAATCTGGCGGTGCAGCCTTTCGTGCAGGTGCTGGCGCGTTTTCGCGAGGAACTGCACGGGTTCCGGGGGGCGCTGGTGGGCGTCGAGATCGACGAGTTTATTGAAACCGACGGCTACATGTTCTTCTCGGCACTGGCAGAACCCGAACAGTTGATGATCCAGGGCAATCAGGGCGCCGGGCCGGACCATATCAACTTCATGAAAAGCTACAAGCATCTGGCGGGGCTGAATGCCTTCGCGGTAGATGAAGGGCGTGGCGAAGTGAAATGGAAAGGCAGCCATACGGATGGCCGCAAGGTCATCAGCTGGAACCCGAGCCGTTCGGAATTCGAGAAACTCAAACATGGCGCGGCGCTGGCATCACGGGTGTTCTTTGCCGCCGGTGCTGAAGAAATCTATCTGCCATCGTTCCAGCGCCTGTCTGCGCCCAGCGTGTTCGATCTGGATGCGCGGCTGGACGAGATCACCTACGGGGTACGCGGCATGTACTCGTTGCGGATCAATTCCTTCAGCAGCCATGGCACCTGCCGCATGGGGGTCGACCGCTACCAGGCGGTGACCAATGCGCGCGGGGAAGTTTACGACGTGAAAGGGCTGTTTGTGGCCGATGCCAGCCTGTTGCCCGAACCCATGGCCAGCGCGCCGCACTGGACGGTGCAGACGCTGGCCAAGCAGGTGGCGCAGGGTATTCATGCGCGGGGGCAGGAGCTGTTTCTGAAAGGGTAGTGTGCCCGGCCTACGTCAACTCGGGGCGATGGCGAAAGTGCGCCAGCGCCTGCGGGTTGGCCAGCGCACTTTCGTTGCTGACCGGGCGCCCGTGAATCACTTCCCGTACCGCCAGTTCGACGATCTTGCCGCTGACGGTGCGTGGGATTTCCGGCACTTCCAGAATCACCGCGGGCACATGTCTGGGGCTGGCGCCGCTGCGAATCGCGGCACGTATCTCTGCGCACAAGGCATCGTCGAGTGTATGCCCGGCCTGTAACACCACAAACAGCACGACACGTACGTCACCTTGCCAGTCCTGGCCCACCACGATGCTTTCGCGAACGGCTGCCAGGGTTTCCACCTGACGATAGATTTCCGCCGTGCCGATACGCACGCCGCCGGGATTGAGCACGGCATCCGAACGCCCGTGAATCACCAGGCCGCGATGGCCACGATGACGGCGGATCTCGGCATAGTCGCCGTGGGCCCAGATGTTCTCGAAGCGCGCGAAGTAGGCCTTGTGATAACGGCTGCCGTCGTCGTCCTGCCAGAAGCCCACCGGCATGGAAGGGAAGGGGCGGCGGCAGACCAGTTCCCCTTTTTCGCCTTCCTCCGGCTGGCCCTGGTCATTGAACACGGCGACATCCATGCCCAACCCCAGGCATTGCAGTTCGCCGCGATACACCGGCAACAGCGGATTGCCCAGTGCAAAGCAGGAAATGATATCGGTGCCGCCGGAAATCGAACTCAGCAGCAGGTCGTGTTTGATCTCGCGATAGATGAAATCGAAACTTTCATGGAGCAGGGGCGAGCCGGTGGACATGAGCACACGCAGCGCTGACAGATCGAACTGGCTGCCCGGCGTGACACCGGCTTTTTCCACAGCCTGGATGAATTTGGCGCTGGTGCCGAAATGGGTGATGCCTTCATCCTGGCACACGGCAAACAGCCGCCCGGCATCGGGCCAGGCCGGATTGCCGTCATACAGCACAATCCCAGCGCCGGTCTGCAAACCGCCCACCAGCCAGTTCCACATCATCCAGCCGCAGGTCGTGAAGTAGAACAGCGTGTCGCTGTCGTGCAGGTCACCGTGCAGCACATGTTCCTTGGTCTGCTGCAACAGGGTGCCACCGGCTCCGTGGACGATGCATTTGGGTTTGCCGGTGGTGCCGGAGGAATACAGGATATACAGCGGATGATCGAACGGCAGCTGCGCAAAATCGGGGGCCGTGCCCGCCTGTAGCAGCCAGGTGTCCCAGTCCTGCGTCTCTGGCAGACGCTGCTTGCCGCCCGACAGTTGTATGACCTGTTCCGGCGCCAGCTGCGCGCGCACCTGGGCCACCTTGTCGCTCAGGTCCTGCCATTTGCCGTTGTAGAAATAGCCGTCGGTCACGAACAGCAGACGCGGTGCAATCTGGCCGAAGCGATCCGTGACCCCGCTGACGCCGAAATCCGGGGAGCAGGATGACCAGACGGCACCCACCCAGGCGCACCCCAAAGCGGCGATCACGGTTTCCATGCGGTTGGGCAGCCAGCCCGCCACGCGATCGCCGGGCCGCACGCCCGCAGCGAGCAGTTGTGCCGCTACCCGGCCCGCCTGCTGATGCAATGCGGCAAAGGTCAGCGTGCTGCGCTGGCCGTCTTCCGTGATGGCGGTCATGGCCACCCGGTTATCGCGGCGGCGCAGCAGGTTTTCAGCGTAGTTGAGGGTGAGGTGCGGATACCAGCGCTGGCGTGTCATGGGGGTGGCGGCGCCATCCGGCATGCTCAGATGCGGCGTCGTTTCGCCCTGCACGATCAGGCCGCTGAATCGCATGACCAGGCCCCAGAAGTCCTCCGGGGCGGTCAGTGACCACTGGTGCAGCGCCTCGTAATCGGCAAAGCGTTCGCCGCTGAGTGCTTCGGCCTGTTGCCAGAACTGCCCGAGACGCGTGCGCGTGCGGGCATCAGCGGGGGGTTGCCAGAGCAGGTTGTCGGCCATCCTCAGGCCTCCGTCTCGTCGGGGTCGAAGGTCACCAGCAGGGTGCCTTCGCTGACCGTATCGCCGGCCGCAAAGGGCAGGGCCGTTACCTTGCCGGCGACGGGCGCCCGCAATGTATGTTCCATTTTCATCGCTTCCATGGTGATCACGGGATCACCGGCGGCGACGCGGCTGTCGGGCTTTACATGCAGGGCCACCACGGTGCCGCTCATGGGCGCGGCAAAGGGCGCGCCGCGTTGCCCGGCAGCGCCGCTCTCGAAGGCGGGGTCCAGTGTCAGACACCAGCTGTAGCCGTCGGCAAACAGATGCAAGTGGCGGCCTACCACGCAGGCGCTGAACTCGCGATCTGCCTCTTCGGTATGCAAACGCCCGCGCCGGAATACCGTGCCTTCCGGAGCGCTGCGCCAGCGCAGCGTGCGCACAGTCTCGCCCACGCGCACCTGCCATGAGTTCTCTCCGCTGGCCTCGAGCATCACGCTGTCCGCCTCGTCGTCCAGAGCCAGGCGGGTATGGAAGCGGGCGGGCAGGAGCCCCTGCCAGCCGCTCAGCCGTTGCCACGGGTCCTGCCCGGCGTGATCGGACAGCAGGTCACGCCACAGCAGGGCCGCCGCGCTGAACAGGGTCACGCGGTCTGGCAGGTGGGTGGAGGTCAGCAGTTCGTCGTGTTCTTCCAGAAAACGGGTGGACAGGTCTGCGGCAATGAATGCCGGGTGATTCAGCACCTTGACGAGAAAGCCGGTGTTGTGACGAACGCCGCCAAGATGCACCGCGCACAGGCTGCGCTGCAACTGACGGCGCGCCTGTTCGCGGTCTTCACCGAACACGATGACCTTGGCCAGCATCGGGTCGTAATGGTCGCTGACACGATTGCCTTCGACAAAACCGGTGTCGATGCGCAGGCCTGGCAGGGTCGGCCAGTGACACACCTCCAGCAGGCCCGACGAGGGCATGAACTGCTGCGCCGGGTCCTCCGCATAGAGGCGGACTTCCATCGCGTGGCCACGGAACTGCAAGGCGCTTTGCGCTTTCGGTAATGGTTTTCCATCCGCCACGGTCAACTGCCAGGCCACCAGGTCTTCGCCGGTAATCAATTCGGTCACCGGATGCTCGACCTGCAGGCGCGTATTCATCTCCATGAAAAAGAATTCGCCGTCCGGTGCCAGCAGGAACTCCACCGTGCCAGCGCCGCGATACTGGATGGACTGAGCGGCGCGCACAGCGGCCTCGCCCAGGCGCTCGCGCAGGGTCGGGTCTACGCCGGGGGCCGGGGCTTCCTCGATCACTTTCTGGTGACGGCGTTGTACCGAGCAATCGCGCTCGAACAGATGCACGGCATTGCCGTGGGTGTCGGCAAACACCTGCACTTCCACATGTCGGGCACGGGGCAGGTAGCGTTCCAGCAAGACACGGTCGTCGCCGAAGGCGTTGCGGGCTTCACGGCGTGCTGCCTGCAGGGCTTCTTCAAAACCCTGTGCGTTGTTGACTACGCGCATGCCTTTGCCGCCGCCGCCCGCAACGGCCTTGATCAGCAGCGGGAACCCCACCTCCGTTGCGGCGTGCTTCAGGGCCGCATCGTCGGCGCCTTCTTCATCAAAGCCTGGCAGTACCGGCACCTTGTGGCGGGCCATATGCTGACGCGCGGCCGCCTTGTCGCCCATCAGGCGAATGGCGTCGGCCTGCGGGCCGACGAAGGTGATGCCTGCCGCCTCGCAGGCCTCGGCGAAGTGCGGGTTTTCCGACAGGAAGCCGTAACCGGGATGGATCGCATCAGCACCGCTCTGCCGGGCGGCGGCCATGATCTTGCTGATATCAAGATAACTGTCGCGGGCCGGGGCCGGACCCAGATGCACGGCGTGGTCGGCCATGCGTACATGGGGCAGGTCGCTGTCGGCATCGGAGTAGACCGCCACGGTTTCGATACCCAGCCGGGCGCAGGTACGCATGATGCGGCAGGCAATTTCACCGCGGTTGGCGATCAGCAGACGCTGGATCATGATTCATCTCCGTCGACGCGCGGCCGCCAGGCCGGGGTGCGCTTGTTCAGGAAGGCATCCAGACCCTCACGGCCTTCTTCGGCAGTGCGCAGGCCGGCAATCAGTTCGGCGGTCCAGTCGGTGAGTACATCGTCCAGCGGCGCTTCGCTGACCCGGCTGACCAGTTCGCGCACGCGCAACTGAGCATGGGGGGCGCCATTGAGCAGCTGCGCCACCAGCGCCGCTACCGTGTCGTCCAGCGCGTCATCGGCGACCACTTCATGCACCACACCCAGTGTCAGGGCGCGTGTTGCGGACATGACTTCCGTGGTCATCATGTAGCGGCGTGCCTGACGTGCGCCCATGGCGCGTACCACATAAGGGCCGATCACGGCGGGCAGTATGCCCAGCCGTGCTTCGCTCAGGCAGAAGCGGCTGCTGTCACCGGCCACGGCAATGTCTGCGGCACAGATCAGCCCCAGGGCGCCACCGAAGGCCGCGCCCTGGACCCGGGCGATGACCGGTTTGCCGGCCTGGTCGATGGTGCGCATCAGGCCTGCCAGCAGGCGGGCATCCGCACGGTTTTCTTCCCAGCTCATGTCCGCCATGCGGCGCATCCAGCCGAGATCGGCACCGGCACTGAAATGCTTGCCTTCGGCGGCGAGGACGATGACCCGGGCCCTGCTCTGGCCGGCCTCGTCAAAGGCGCCGGTGAGATCGCGAATAACCCGGTCATCAAAAGCGTTGTGTTTTTCCGGTCGGCTCAGGGTGATGCGGGCTACCGCGTCGTCGTAATGCAGTTGTACCGGCATGCCGTGCTCCTTACATGCGGAACACGCCGTAGCGGGTTTCCCCGATGGGCGCGTTCAGGCTTGCGGAAATGGCCAGGCCGAGCACATCGCGCGTGTCGACCGGATCAATGATGCCGTCGTCCCACAGGCGTGCACTGGCGTAGTAGGGGTGCGCCATGTTGTCGTACTGCTCGACCATGTCCTGCTGGAACTGCTGTGCTTCGTCCTCGGGCCACGGCTGGCCTTTCTTTTTCATGGAGGCGGCCTTGACCTGGGTCAGCACGCTGGCCGCCTGTTCGCCGCCCATGACGCTGATGCGGGCATTCGGCCACATGAACATGAAACGTGGGTCATAGGCGCGGCCGCACATGCCATAGTTGCCTGCGCCATAGCTGCCGCCCATAACCACGGTAAATTTGGGCACACTGGCGCAGGCCACCGCGTTGACCATCTTGGCGCCGTGTTTGGCGATACCCTCGGCTTCGTATTTCGGGCCGACCATGAAGCCGTTGATGTTCTGCAGGAACACCAGCGGAATGCCGCGCTGGTTGCACAGCTCGATGAAATGCGCGCCTTTCAGTGCGGACTCGGAAAACAGGATGCCGTCATTGGCGAGGATGCCCACCGGAAAACCGTGGATGCGGGCAAAGCCGGTGACCAGGGTGCTGCCGTAGCGGGCCTTGAATTCGTCGAACTCCGAGCCATCGACGATGCGGGCAATGATCTCCCGCGCGGGCATCGGCTGGCGCAGGTTGTCGGGAATGATGCCGTACAGTTCCTGCGGATCACACGCCGGGGCGTCGGGCGTGGCCAGTGTCACCTGATCCGGTTTGCGCCAGTTGATGCGCGCAATGGCCTGGCGGGCCAACGCCAGCGCATGGGGCTCGTCTTCGGCCAGGTGATCGGCGACACCGGATTTTTCACAATGCAGGGTGGCGCCGCCCAGTTCTTCCGCCGTGACGTCCTCGCCGGTGGCGGCCTTGACCAGCGGCGGCCCCGCCAGAAAGATGGTGCCCTGATTGCGCACCATGATGGTTTCGTCAGCCATGGCGGGCACATAGGCGCCTCCGGCGGTGCAGCTGCCCAGCACTACCGCAATCTGCGGAATGCCGCGCGCGGACATATTCGCCTGATTGAAGAAGATGCGACCAAAATGCTCGCGATCAGGAAAGACTTCATCCTGGCGCGGCAAGTTGGCGCCGCCCGAGTCCACCAGATAAATGCAGGGCAGGCGGTTCTCGGCGGCGATGGCCTGGGCACGCAGGTGCTTCTTGACCGTCAACGGGTAATAGCTGCCGCCCTTGACGGTGGGGTCGTTGGCGACGATGACGCATTCCACACCGTGGACACGGCCGATGCCGCCGACGCAACCGGCAGCGGGCACGTCTTCGCCGTAGACCCCCATGGCCGCCAGTGGCGACAACTCGAGGAACGGCGAGCCGGGGTCCAGCAGACGGGCAATCCGTTCGCGCACCGGCAGCTTGCCGCGCTCGCGCAAACGCTGTTCTGCGGCTTCGCCTCCGCCGTGGGCGATGGCGGCCAGGTGCTGACGCAAGTCGTCGCGCAGCGCCAGGTTATGCTCCCGGTTGCGGCGAAAGTCGTCGCTGGCCGGATTGATCTGACTCAGAATGCGGGGCATGGCACGCTCCGGTAGCGGGTGGTGCTGGCGTTAGCGGGTTTCGTTGAACAGTTCCCGGCCGATCAGCATACGCCGGATTTCGCTGGTGCCAGCGCCGATCTCGTACAGCTTGGCGTCGCGCAGCAAACGTCCGGTAGGGTAGTCGTTGATATAGCCGTTGCCGCCCAGACACTGAATGGATTCCAGCGCCATCTTCGTGGCGTTTTCGGCGCAGTACAGAATCACACCGGCAGCGTCCTTGCGGCTGGTCTGGCCGCGATCACAGGCCTGCGCCACGGCATACAGATAGGCGCGGCTGGCGTTCAGGGTGACATACATGTCGGCCAGCTTGCCCTGCATCAGCTGGAACTCGCCAATGGCCTGGCCGAACTGCTTGCGCTCGTGCAGATAGGGCACGACCACATCCAGTGCCGCCTGCATGATGCCCACGGCACCACCGGCCAGCACGGTGCGTTCGTAGTCGAGGCCGCTCATCAGCACGCGCACACCATCGCCTTCCTGGCCCAGCACGTTTTCGGCGGGCACCTTGCAATCCTCGAACACCAGTTCGCAGGTGTTGGAACCGCGCATGCCGAGTTTGTCGAGCTTCTGCGCGCGGGAAAAACCCGGTGCATCGCGTTCAACGATAAAGGCCGTAATGCCGCGTGGCCCGGCGTTGATGTCGGTCTTGGCGTAGATCACATAGGTGTGGGCGTCCGGCCCATTGGTGATCCACATCTTGTTGCCGTTGAGCACATAGTGGTCACCCTGACGGTCGGCGCGCAGTTTCATGCTGACCACGTCGGAGCCCGCACCGGGCTCACTCATGGCCAGGGCGCCGATATGCTCACCGCTGACCAGCTTCGGCAGGTATTTCGCTTTCTGTTCGGCCGTGCCGTTCAGGTAGATCTGGTTGACGCACAGATTGGAGTGCGCGCCGTAGGACAGGCCGATGGAGGCCGAGGCGCGGGAGATTTCCTCCATCACGATGGTATGCGCCAGATAGTTCATGGCGGCGCCGCCATATTCCTCGCTCACGGTGATGCCCAGCACGCCCAGATCACCCAGCTTGCGCCACAGCGCGTTGGGGAAGGCATTGTCGCGGTCCACCTGGGCGGCAATCGGCGCAATTTCCTTGTCCGCAAAGGCGCGCACGCTGTCGCGCAGGGCATTGAGGGTATCGTCGAGAGCAAAGTCGAGAGTCGGGTAGTGGCTCATGGTTATTGTCCTGTGGTGGTATCAGGGCCTGTGGTGGCATCTGCTGCGGTGCGCATCGCGTCGCGGCAACGCTGCTCCGCCTCGTCGAGTTCGATCTGCATGACCTCGATGTCGTGCAACTGGCGCAGTAACTGGTCGCGCTTTTCCTGGATCTTGTCGAGCAGCGCCTGCAGCTGTATCTGGTTGTTGTCCCGGTCAGGGCGGTACAGCTCGATCAGCTCGCGACTCTCGGCCAGTGAAAAGCCCAGCCGTTTGCCGCGCAGGATCAGCTTCAGCCGCACCCGGTCAGCGGGACTGTAGATGCGGGTCTGGCCACGCCGCCGGGGGCTCAGCAGCCCCATGTCCTCATAAAAGCGGATGGTCCGGGTGGTGATATCCAGTTCCCGGGCCAGTTCGCCGATGCTGTAGGTCTTGCGCTCACTCATGGGGGCAAACGCTACCGCAAGTTTACGTTAACGTAAAGTGCAGATCCGCGTCGTCTGAACGGGGCTGGCGGCACCGGAAGGCCGGTGGTACCTTAGCGCGTCATCGCAAGGAGATGGCGCTGAATGACCCGCACCGCCGCACCCGCAAGCAAGGACCGCAAGGTTCTCCGCCGTATCGACCATGGGGCCGCCTGGAATTCCGTCACCGGACTTCTGGCGGCCCTTGCCGTTTTTGTCCTGGTCGCCTACTGGGGCCGCCTGTACTTCGACGACGAAGGGCTGGTCATCGGCTTCGGCCTGGCCATTCTCGTCGTCACGGCCTACCGGCTGCTGGTCGCACTGCGTTTCGACAGTCTGTACGCCGCCGGTCCGGCGCGCTGGCGGCGCCTGTTCGGGATTGGCCTGCTGGCCCATGCCATCGTCTGGGGCGCGCTGCTGGCCGTCGTGACGCTGCGCTATGGCATCAGCTTCAACTTCTTTGCGGTGGCGGTCTACAACATCGGCGTGACGACAGCGCTGTCCGGTGCCTGGATGGCCGCGCTGCCCACCCGGCAGAGCTATATCGGCCTGATGCTGGTGCCCGGCATTGTCGCCCTGGTGCTGGTGGGCGGCGCGCAGTCGCTGATACTGGCGTTGCTGCTCGCGGTCTATGCCGTTTACCTGTACCGCATGTTTGCCGGGCTGTACGACACCTTCTGGCACGCGCTGTCACGGGAACGTCGCCCCGGGCATGCTGCGGAAACCCTGCCAGACGCCGACCCGCAAAAGCGCTCCCGCGACGTCCAGTTGAGCCTGGTGTATCGCCTGGCCCATGAACTGCGCACCCCCATGAACAGCGTGCTGGGGATGCTGGCCCTGATGGAAGAGACCCGCCTGTCGCGCGAGCAGAAGGAATACCATCAGGTGGCGGCTCAGTCCGGCCGTTTGCTGCTGTCGCTGATCGATGATGTGCTCGACTACAGCCGCGTTCTCACCGGGCGTATCGTGCTGGATTACGAGTTTTTCGATCTGCGCGGCGCGCTGGAACAGTCGCTGGATGCCTACGGCAATATTGCCCAGGGCAAGGGGCTGGAGCTGACCTGCGTGATGAGCCGTCATCTGCCGCGCCGGGTGCGGGGTGACCGCGAGCGTTTCCTGCAGGTGCTGAACAACCTGCTCAGTAATGCCATCAAGTTTTCCGATGAAGGTGAAATCCGTATCGAGGTCGATCACCTCGGCGATGCCGAGCGCGATGGCCTGCTTCAGGTGCGCGTGGTGGATCAGGGCATCGGCATGGAACCCCTGGCAGCGCGGCGGCTGTTCGAGGACGAGTTCCTGGGCCCTGACGCGGACCCGTTCAGCAGTCGCCATACCGGCTTTGGTTTGCTGGTCTGCAAGGGCCTGGTGGAAGCCATGGCCGGGCAGATCGGGGTCGAGAGCGTACCGGGGCAGGGCAGTACCTTCTGGTTTACCCTGCGGTTGCCGATGCAGCCGGAACTGGGGGACCGCAGTGAACTGCGCCGTGCGCTGCGTGACAAGCGTTGTCTGGTGGCGGGCGCGGCACCGGGCACCGTCAGCGCTCTGGTCGAGGAACTGGACGTGCTGGAAGCCGCTTGCCAGGCCGCGACGGATTACGACCATGCCTTGCAAACCCTGCGCGCCGGACAGCGCGAGCAGCAGGGTTTTGATCTGCTGCTGGTGGATACCCGCGAGCGCCGCGAAAGCGCCCTGAACCTGTGCCGTGCGGTGCTGGATGACCCGGCCCTGCGCGGCGTGCACGTGGTATTGCTGGCGACGGTGGATGAACGCAGCCATGCCAGTGTGCAGAAGCTGGCGCAACAGCATGCCCTGCCGGTGCTGACCAAACCCGTGCACCGTTATGGTCTGCGCAGCCTGCTGGCGCCCCTGTACGGCATCGAGGAGGCGCTGCCCGGCGATGACGAATACAAGGAAACCCCGGAAGATCTTGCCCGGCGGCGCAACTACCGTCTGCTGCTGGTGGAAGACAATGAGATCAATCAGCGTGTGATGCGCGGCATGCTGGCCAAGCTGGGGTATCAGGTCAAGAGCGTGAGCGAAGGTGAAACGGCGCTCGCTCTGATGGAGCAGGAAACCTTCGATCTGATCCTGATGGACTGCATGATGCCGGAGATGGACGGTTTCGATGTTTCCCGGCGCATTCGCGAGCGCGAACAGGCCGAGCATGCCATCACCCAGACGCCCCTGCGGCGTGTGCCCATCGTCGCGATTACCGCCAATACCATGGAAGGCGTGCAGGCGCGTTGCCTGGCCGCCGGTATGGATGACTTTCTGGCCAAGCCGCTGCAACTCGACCGGCTGGAAACCGTGCTGCGCCACTGGCTGCCCGCAGAGGCGCCGGCAACGAATGATGACGAACAGCATGACACCCCGGGGGAATCTTCATGACCACTGCCTATCGCGCCTTGTTGCTGGGTGCCACCGGCCTGATCGGCCAGGCGGTGCTGGCGCGCCTGCTGGCCCATCCTGCCTGGGCCCGGGTCACGGTGTTCACACGTCGGCCGCTGGTGGATGCGGCGGGCAACCCGCTGGCCCATGACAAACTGGTGGTACGCGAGACCGGGCTGGATGACATGGACGCCTGCGCGGATGATTTTGCCGTGGACCAGGTGTTCTGTTGTCTGGGGACCACCCTGCGCAAGGCGGGCTCGAAAGCCGCCTTCCGTCGTGTTGATCATGATTACTGTGTCGAGGCCGCGCGGCTGGCACGGCGCCAGGGCGCTGACCATTTCCTGGTGGTGTCTGCGGTGAACGCGAATCCGCGTGCCCGGGTTTTCTACTCGCGGATAAAAGGCGAGATGGAAGCCGCGGTCGAGGCGCTCAACTTTCCCAGCCTGAGCATCATCCAGCCGTCCCTGTTGTTGGGAAACCGGCAAGAGTTCCGGCTCGGTGAGCAAGTGGGTATCTGGTCCGCCAAAGCGCTGAAGCCGTTGGCCGGCTGGAGCGATGCCAGCTGGCTGCCCATCGAGTCTGATACGGTGGCGCAGGCCATGGTGGCCGCAGCGGCCTTGCCCGAACCCGGGACGCGACGGCTGCGTTATGCCGCGTTGCGCAGTCTGGCAGCCAGCAGCCAGTGATGCATGCCGTGATGCATGCCGTGATGCATTGAACCCTTCATGTGTGAGTCAGGAGTATCCCGTGACGTTTGTAACCTGTGATCTGTGTGATGATCATGCCGAAAAAGTGTCGGTGGTTACCGGCCTGAACTGGCGCCACTTCGGTGGCCGCAATGCCTTCGCCGGCGAAATCCAGACCGTGAAATGTTTCGAAGACAACAGCCGTATCAAGGAACACCTGGCCACCCCCGGCACTGGCAAGGTACTGGTCGTGGATGGCGGCGGCTCGCTGCGCAACGCCCTGATCGGCGACATGATCGCCGAGAATGCCGTGGAAAACGGCTGGGAAGGGGTGATTATTTACGGCGCCTGCCGCGATGTGGATGCTCTGGCCACGCTGGATATCGGCGTCATGACGCTGGGCTGTGTACCCATCAAGAGCGTGCGGCGGGGTGAAGGCCAATTGAATATTCCGGTCTGCTTCGGCGGCGTCACCTTCGAGCCGGGGCAGTTTGTCTATGCCGACAATAACGGCATCATTACCTCACCGCAGGCACTGGCCTGAACATATCGCCCGGGGTCTCTGGCCCCGGCATAAAAAAAGCGGGGCCAATGGCCCCGCTTTTTCATACTGCCTGAAAAGATGATTACGGCAGCAGATGCTTCACAGCATCACGTTCTTCAGCCAGCTCTTTCTCGGTCGCCAGCATACGCTCGCGGGAGAAATCGTTGACGTCCAGGCCCTGGACGATAGCCCAGTCGCCGTTCTTGCAGGTGCAGGGGAAGGAGTAGATCAGGCCTTCCTCGATGCCGTAGGAGCCATCGCTGTAGATACCCATGGAGACCCAGTCGCCCTCAGCGGTGCCCAGCGCCCAGGAGCGCATGTGGTCCACGGCAGAACTGGCCGCGGAGGCAGCGGAGGACGCACCGCGGGCCTTGATGATGGCGGCGCCACGCTGCTGCACGTCCGGGATGTAGCTGCCGGTGTACCAGTCCTGCTCGACCAGATCGATGGCGGTCTTGCCGTTGACTTCGGCGTGGTGCAGATCCGGATACTGGGTCGAGGAGTGGTTGCCCCAGATGGTCATCTTCTTGATGTCGTTCACGGTGGTGCCGGTCTTCTGGGCCAGTTGCGCCATGGCGCGGTTGTGGTCCAGACGGGTCATGGCGGTGAACTGACGCGGGTTGATGTCCGGCGCGTTGCGCTGGGCAATCAGGGCGTTGGTGTTGGCCGGGTTGCCGACCACCAGCACCTTGATGTCACGGCTGGCGACGGCATTGATGGCCTTGCCCTGGGTCGAGAAGATGGCGGCGTTGGCTTCCAGCAGGTCCTTGCGCTCCATGCCCGGGCCACGCGGACGCGCGCCCACCAGCAGGGCATATTGGGCGTCCTTGAAGGCGACCATCGGATCGTCGGTCTGCACGATGCCGGCCAGCAGCGGGAAGGCGCAGTCATCCAGTTCCATGGCCACGCCTTTCAGCGCTTCCAGGGCCGGGGTGATCTCCAGCAGTTGCAGGATAACGGGTTGATCCTTGCCGAGCATGTCGCCGGAGGCAATGCGGAACAGCAGGGAATAGCTGATCTGGCCTGCGGCGCCGGTGACCGCGACGCGTACGGGTGCTTTCATGAACAGTCTCCTAGATAGATGAGTCTTCCGGCGACATCCGGCCTTGTGAGCTGGACGGCGATGACCCGGTGAGGGGGCGCATTATAGTCGAGTCGCGCGCGCATGGCACGGGGCAGGGGCCTGTGCCGGGGTTGGACTTTCGGCGGGGAATGCCGTGCAGGCCATGCGCCGCCTTGTCGCGGTCATGGACCTCGGCGCCGAGGCCACGCACACTGCGGTTTTCGTGCCTTGTGGACTCAGGATGATGCCATGCCTGCTGTGTTGGATGCGGACGTACTGATTGTCGGTGCCGGGCCTGCGGGCGTGGCGGCGGGGCTGGATCTGGTGCGCGGTGGCCTGTCGGTGCTGATGCTGGATCGCCCCGACGGCAGCGCCAGCAAGCCCTGCGCCGGCGGGGTCACGATCAAGGCGCTGCAGCGTTTTCGTATTGATATTACGCCGGTGGTTCGTGAAACCGTCTGTGCGATCGACATGAGCCATGCCGGTCGCTGGCCGGATCGTTTCAGCGCAGCCTCCACGGTTTGCCTGATGACCCATCGGCCGGAACTGGATCAATGGCATCGGGAGGCGGCGGTGGCAGCGGGCGTGCAAGCGGCCACGCTGCACGGGTTGGCGCGGGTGGCGCAGCATGGCGACGGAGTGAGCGTCACCGGCAAGGACGGCCAGGTGTTCCGGGGCCGCTGGCTGATCGCGGCTGATGGCGCGCATTCGCCGGTGCGGCGGATGCTGCTCGGGCAACCCCGGGGCGTCGCGGCGGTGGCCATCGAGGGATTGCTGGACCGTGCGCAGTGCGGGGCCGAATGGCCGGGCATGCAGCTGGATTTTGCCGATCAGCCGGGGGGATACGGCTGGCTCTTTCCCAAAGGCGATCACGTCAACGTCGGGCTTTACAGCCGCAACGGGCAGCGCCACGGTGTCAGCCGCGAGCGTTTGCTGGACTATGCCCGGCGGCGTCTGGGCAGTGACGCACTCACCGGTATCCAGGGCTACCCGATTCCGGTCAACGGCGATCAGCGCCGCATCACTGCCGGGCGGGTGTTGTTTGCGGGGGATGCCGCCGGTATGGCCGAGGCTTTGCTGGGCGAGGGGATTTACGGGGCCTTGCTGAGTGGACAAATGGCGGCGGCGGCCCTGCTCGGGGCCCCGCAGGGGGTGCCGGAGGTTGCCGCCCGGTATCAGGCGCTGATGAGCAGCTGGCGTCGTGAACTGCGGGTAACGCGCCATCTGGCCCGGGCCTTCTATCGCACCTTGCCGGGCGGATACGCGTTATTGCGGCTGGGCCTGCATCGGCCTTTGATGCAGGGGTTTGCGGCGGGCCTGACGCTGGTGCAGAGCAAACGGGCCTGGCTCAGCCCCGGTGCTGCTGACGATAGGCCACCGGGGTACAGGCAAACCAGCGGCGGAAGGCCCGATTGAAGGCACTCTGTTCGGAGTAGCCCAGGTCGGCGGCGATCTGGCTGACGGGTCGGTCGCTGTTGATCAGCCAGTCGGTGGCCAGCGCCTTGCGCTCGTCATCCAGCAGGGTAGTGAAGTCGGCTTCCTCGGCGCGCAACCGGCGGCGCAGGGTCCAGGGTTTCACGTTCATGGCCTCGGCCACGCTTTCCAGTTGCGGGGTGCCGTCCAGCAGTTGCCGCTGGATCTCGGCACGCACCTGGTCCAGCAGGTTGTCGCGGGCCATGAACTGGGTCATCGCCTGATGCACCCGCTGGCGCATGATGCGGTGCACTTCCGGGTCGGCGTCGCGAATCGGCAGATCCAGCAGGCGCTTGTCCAGAATCACGGCGTTGTGTGGCGCGTTGAAATGCACCGGGCAGCGGAAGATGCGCTGGTATTCGCTCAGGTCTTCGGGGGCGGCATGCTGGAAGTGCACGGACTCCGGATTCTCACTGGTGCCGGTAATCCAGCGGCCGAAGGTCACCGCCCCGGCGCACAGGGCTTCGACCCGATGGTGATTATCCGGCTGATCCGGCAGGATCGCCTCCCACATCAGGATCAGCCGGTTGTCTTCACGTTCAACATCCAGGGTCATCAACTCGTTGGTCACGCGCTGGAAGGGGATGGTGAGCTCCAGCGCCTGACGCAGGTTGGCGCTGGACATGGTGGCGTAGCCGAGTTCCCCCATGAAGCGGGGGCGGATCATTTCGCCCATGTGCAAGCCGAAGCAGGGGTCGGCGGTGCGGCTCACGGCCGCCTGCAACAGGGCCTGTTCGGTGCGCAGGGCCACACGGGCGTGGGGCTGCTCCAGTTGCTCTTCGGTGATGCCCAGGCGCAGCAGGTCGCCACTGAGATCGCAGCCCAGGTGCAGCGCGGCATCCAGCAGGTATTCGATCCAGTAAGACGCCACCGTGAGGGTGCCGGGGCGGATGTTGTTCGGATTATTCATGCAATGCAGCCCGAGGAGTCAGACCGCATAGTCAACGGAAGCGCTGTAGATGTGTCAATAGCATGACCCCGGCCGTGGCCGGGGTCATGCACCGACATCAGGCGTCGGCAGTGGCTTTTTCGATCTTGCGGACCTTGCGGGTCAGGCTGTTGAGCTTCTTGTTCAGGGCGTCAACGTCGTCGCGGGTCGGCAGGCCGAGCAGTTCGGCGGTGCGCTGGCGCAGGGTGTCCAGGGTGCTTTCCGCGCTGGCTTTCTGAGCCTTGACCTTGCCTTGTACCTTGCTCTGCGCCTTGGCGCGCTCTTTTTGCAGCGCCTCGCCAGCTTTCACCAGCTCCTGGAACAGGTCATTACCACGCTGCTCGGCGCGGCTGACGGCGCCACGCAGGGCCTTGATGGCCTTGTCGCGGGCGGCAGTGAGTTCTTCACGGGCCTGGTCAAGGCTTTCCTTGTTCAACTGGGGCATTATCAAGCTCCTTTGCAGATACTGGATGTCAGGTTAAGGTCCCCGGCAGCAGGTCCTGTGGCTCCATGAGGACAGCGGCAAGTGTAGGCAGTCATTCCTGACACTTTTGTTTCTGCTGTCCGACAATTAAACAGGTGTCAGGAATTTTCAGGAGAAGGTATGAGGCAGGTGGACATCAGCAGCGGTCAGGTCAGTGGGCTGGCCCGTGAAGGCTGCACCGAGTATCGCGGTATTCCCTATGCGGCTCCGGCCACTGGCGCGGCACGCTTTCGTGGTCCGCAGCCGGTGCAGCCCTGGCAGGGCGTGCGTGCGGCAGACCGCTTTGCCGTGGCCACCTGGCAGGAAAAGAACCCGCTGATGGGCGTCGACGAGATCGGTGACGATTGTCTGGCAGTCAATCTGTGGGTGCCGGAAGGTGACGGCCCGTTCCCGGTCATGGTCTGGTTTCATGGCGGCGGCTATCTGGCTGGGTCGCCATCGCAACTGCTGTATAACGGCGAGCAACTGGCCCGCTCACAGCAGGTGATTGTGGTGAATGCCGCCTACCGTCTGGGGGCCTGGGGGTTCGGCTGGTTCGCGGATATCGCGCCGTCCCTGGAGGCGGAAAGCAATCTCGGGCTGCGCGACCAGATCGCGGCGCTGGAATGGGTGCGCATCAATATCGCTGCCTTTGGCGGCGACCCGGAGAAGGTGACGATATTCGGCGAATCGGCGGGCGCGTTCAGTGTGGCGACGCTGCTGGCAGCGCCCGAGGCGGCGTCGCTGTTTCAGCGCGCGATCCTGCAATCCGGCGCTGGCGATATGGTGTTGGCGCCGGATGACGCCAGTCTGGTGGCCGAGCGTCTGGTGGCCGGTCTGCCGGGCAACGGCAGTGCCGCTGACAAGCTGCGCCATGCCACCGCGAAGGATGTGGTGCGTGCCCAGCGGGAGGCCGTGAAGTGTGTGGTACGGCGCGGCCTGCGAGAGAGCACGCCGCAGTTTGGTATGACCTTCTTGCCGGTTATTGATGCCGGGCTTTTGCCGTACCGTCCGGTGGACGCCATCGCAGCGGGCAGTGCGCGCGACAAGCAGATAATGGCCGGCACCTGCCGGGATGAATGGCATCTGTTCCAGTATGCGCCGCCCTTCAATGGCGGTGTCGGTATGGAGCGGTTGCGGGAACTGGATGGGGCTGAAATCCGCCGTCGATTCGAGCGCGCCTTGCCCGGGCGTGGCGAACAGGCCTTTGAGCTGTATCGGGCTCATGTGGCCCCCCACCCGCAACGTTGCGATCTGGATATCTTCAGCGCCATGGAGTCGGACCGGTTGTTCCGCGTACCCACCCGCCGTCTGCTCGATGCGCAGGTGGCTGCGGGCGGTGCGGCCTGGGGCTTCGAGTTTACCTGGGAAACCACGGCGTTCGGGTTGCCGCTGGGGGCCTGCCATGTCTCGGATGTGCCGTTCGTGTTCGGCATCACCGACACGCCGGTGGGCCAGCTGTTCACCGGAGGCGGGGCTGAGGCGGCCGCGTTGAGTGGGCGGGTGCAACAGGCCTGGGGTGATTTCGCCCGCAGCGGCCAGCCGGGCTGGGCAGACTGGGCACGGCGTGCCGAGGCGCAGCACTTTGGTCGTGAGGCCGGGGAGCGACAGGCTGGTCAGGGGCCGCTGATCGATGCGCCCCTGGAGGCCTTCTGGGCAGAGGTGATAGAGGTGCCGGGTCAGCGGGACGATGCAGCCTGAAGGCAACCGGCGTATCATGGCGCCCCGCATCAGCAAGAGTGGATGATCATGTCAGTCGCTGCATTGATCGAGCGCAAGGTTCGAGATGGCCTGGCCGTGGCACACTTGTCACTGGAAAATGAAAGCCACCTGCACAGTGGTCCGGCTGCGGAATCCCATTTTCGTCTGGTGGTGGTATCGCCGGATTTCGAGGGGTTGTCGCTGGTGCGACGTCATCAGCGCATTTATGCGCTGGTCAGCGAAGAAATGGCGGGGCCGGTGCATGCGCTGGCCCTGCACACCCTCACCCCGGAGGAATGGACGGCGCGCGGTGGGGAAACGGCGGCCTCGCCCCAGTGCCGTGGGGGCAGCAAGGCCGGTTGATCCGTTTGCTACAGAGCATATTGTCAGATTAGAGAAGGTCAGGTTACCGAACGCCATGTCACAGATCGTTGTCGCTGCACTCTACAAGTTTGTTCGTCTGCCGCATTTCGAGGCGTTGCAACAGCCGTTGCTCGCGGAAATGAAACGCCTGGAGGTGCGCGGCACCCTGTTGCTGGCGGTGGAGGGCATCAACGGTACCGTCTCCGGGTCGCGTGAAGGCGTGGATGCTCTGCTGGACTGGCTGGCGCAGGAGCCGGCGCTGACGCAGATCGAACACAAGGAAAGCTACACCGATGCGCACCCGTTCCTGCGCACCAAGGTCAAGCTCAAGCGCGAAATCGTGACCATGGGGGTGGAAGGCATTGACCCGCGCCATGTGGTGGGTACCTACGTGCAGCCGAAGGACTGGAACGCGCTGATCAGCGATCCCGAGGTGCTGTTGATCGATACGCGTAACGACTACGAAGTGGCTGTGGGAACCTTCAAGGGCGCGGTGAATCCGGAAACCACCAGCTTCCGCGAATTCCCGGAATACGTGCGCACCCATCTGGACCCGGCAAAACACAAGAAGGTTGCCATGTTCTGCACCGGCGGCATTCGCTGTGAGAAATCCACGGCGTTTCTGAAAGAGCAGGGCTTTGATGAGGTTTACCACCTGCAGGGCGGTATCCTGAAATATCTGGAGGACGTGCCTGAAGACACGTCGCTGTGGCAGGGCGAATGCTTCGTGTTTGACGAACGCGTCACCGTGGACCACCGCCTGCGCCCGGGCAGTTTCGATCAGTGCCATGCCTGTCGCCGTCCGATTTCCGCCGACGACAAGGCGTCTCCTCTCTACCAGCCGGGCGTGGCCTGCCCGCACTGCCATGACCAGTTGACCGACGAGCAGAAGGCGCGTTTTGCCGAGCGCCAGAAACAGATCGAACTGGCGCGGCAGCGGGGGCGTGCCCATCTGGGGCAGGACCCGCGCGCCGAATCCTGAGCCCCGGAGCGCTGCCAGGCTGCGTATGGCGTGATCCTTGCATTCACGCTCCCCAGGAGGGACTGCCCATGTCCGAAGCGGATAGCGCGCGCCCCTGCGCCACCGATTTTCTGATTGCATCCAAACAGTGCGAGATCGACGGTCTCGCGCACTTTCTGCGCATGGGGCAGCTGGTGGCGGCGATCAGCAACCTGGTCCATGCCCTGCAGCGCGAGCGCGGCGCGTCCAACGTGTTCCTGGGGTCTGATGGCGAGCGCTTTGCCCACCAGCTCCAGGCACTGAGCGCGGACGCCGATGGCGCCATGCAGGGCTTCTTTTCTGCACTGAAACAGGTCGGCACGCGCACCAGCGGAGTGCAGGGTGGTGCGCGTCTGTTCAGCCGCATCGCCCATGCTGTGCATGTGCTGGGTGATCTGTCGGCCATGCGCGCCCGGGTACGGGCATTGAAACTCGCACCCGAACAGGCCGTTCATCAATACAGCGAACTGGTGCGTGCCTTGCTGGCTGTGGTGTTCGAGGCTGCAGACAGCGCCATGGACCCGACCATCTCGGCGATGCTGGTGGCCATGTTCAACCTGATGCAGGGCAAGGAAACGGCCGGTCAGGAACGGGCGGTGGGTGCGGCCGGGTTCGCCCGGGGTGAATTCGATATCGAGCAGGCGCGGCGCATGCAGCACCTGATCGAGGCACAGGAGCGCTGTTTCGAAATCTTCACCGGCTTTGCCGACCCGGACAGCGTGGCGCTCTGGCAGGCGCTGCTGGCGGGCACCGACCAGGCGGAGGTCGAGCGTTTCCGGCGCATGGCCTGCACCGGGCTGTTGCCGTCGTCGCTGACAGCAGAACAGGCAGATCGCTGGTTCCAGGTGACCACAGAACGCATCGATGCCATGAAGCGGGTGGAAGACCATCTTGAGCAGCGCCTGCAAAGCCTGTGTGAAGAAAAACTGCATGAAGCCCGTGAGCGGCTGGCCCGCCATCAGTCACTGATCGAACAACTGCTGGATGCCGATGACGGGCAAGGGGAGTCTTTCATGGTGTTCTGTGCCACCGGCAGCAGTGCGGACGGGCAGGGTGAGACGCCGGAGCGGTATGACACCGAAGGCGTCAGCCCGCAACTGGGGCGGGCGATTATCGAGATGGTGCAGACCCAGGGGCAGCGTCTGCAGCGCATGCAGGATGAACTGAATGCGGCACGCGAAGCGCTGGAAGAGCGCAAGGTGCTGGAGCGTGCCAAGGCGTTGCTGATGAAACATCGCAAGCTGCAGGAAGACGAAGCCCATCGCCTGCTGCGGCAGATGGCCATGAACCAGGGCAAGCGTCTGATCGAAGTAGCGCGTGCCGTGGTGGCCATGGCCGATGTGCTGGGCAACTGACGCGTCAGGCGCTCTTTCTGGCGGGGGTCTCGCTGCTGCCGTGTTCGCGATACTGGCTGGCATCGGTGACATATTCCGCGTGGCCGTATTCCACCAGCATGCGATTGAGTTTGCGGATCAGGAACGCGTCGGCAATCTCGTTGGCAACGGGAACACGGCGCAGCAGGGCGTGGGCCTGCATCTGCGGCAGGATATACAGACTGCTGGCGGCAAACATGGCGTAATCGAACAGGCGCGGCTCGACGCCCATCAGACTCGCGCGTGATCGGGATTCGCCACGCAGGAAGGTGCGGGTGAAGAAAACCCGCGCAAAGCCCCGCTCGGCGGTGTTGAAGATACGACTGCGCAACGACTTGTCCCTGGGGCGGTAGGCGCCCATGGTGGCGCGCACCAGTTCGCCACAGGTGGCGTCGTCATAGCCGTCACGCAGGGTGCCGGAGTAGGTGATCATCACATCGAAAATGTCCTGCGGGTCGGCAGGCAGCAGATCCTCGGGCAGCCCCAGCAGATAACTCTGGTAGCGACACAGTTCCGCAACCGCACGGTCGGAGGGGCCGAATGCCTTCTTGCCCTTGCGCACGGTGTTGAAGGCGGCGAGAAACGCGGGAATGGTGCCCGCCGGCATCTGGTCCACCTGGGGAATGGGAATCCCGTAGACGCCCACGTCCCAGACTTTCGAGCGCTTGAGAATATTGAAGCGCACCATCGAGTGCATCAGCCGCACCATGGCGGCGGCCTTGAAGCCCTGGCCGTAGCGCTCCAGAGCGCCGGGCAGGGCGGCGGTGGTGAAGAAGCTGGCCGTTTCGTTGACCCGCTGGACCGCAGACTGGCCGGACAGCGCCCCGGTCAGCGCCATGGGCAGGCCGGAATACTTGTTCATGAAGGTGGCAATAAAGGCCCCGCGAATGGCAAAAGGGCTGAGGGTGGCCATCACGGTGCGGCTGATGCGCGCGCCCTGGCGAACCAGGTCCATATCCACCCAGTCGGGCACCTGTTCCATTTCGCGGATGAAATTCACCAGTTCCTGTGGCGCGTCCTCCACGTTCTCCACGCCTTCGTCGCAGGCCTGCTTGAGCATGTTGATCAGTTTGCGCATGCCGTACTGCGGTGCCAGCGCGGCATAGGCATCGGCCACATTGTCGCCGAGCAGCGTGTAGAGTCGGGCGCGTTCGACGCGTTCGCTGTCAGCCAGGATGCCGGCACGATAACGGCGCGCAAAATCAGCCGGCAGCAGTGAGGTATCCGCGATGTCGGCGGTAAAGCGTTCCGGCGTCATGGAGAAATCGATATCACCGTACAGTGACGGGATCAGGGTCTTCTGGTTTTCTACTTTCGCGCGCAGGGCGTCCAGTGACAGCATTGTAACCTCGGGGGCATGCGGAGAACTCATGCCCCGAGGATACGATAGAACCCATGAGTTCTGTCAATCGAACAGGGGTATATAGCGGAAGGATTTATGTTCCCGCTGCCTTGAAGGCGGCGCCGTCCGTGGCCTTGCGGCTGTTTCGATGGGCATCGATTTTCTCCAGTTTGCGCTGCTTTTCGTACAGGAATCGCAGCACTTCCTGCCTGTAATGGTTGTACCGGGGGTCATCGGCCAGGGCGATGCGGTCCCGCGGGCGCGGCAATTCGATGTTCAGTATCTCACCGATGGTTGCCGACGGGCCGTTGGTCATCATCACGATACGGTCCGACAGCAGCACCGCTTCATCCACGTCGTGGGTGATCATGAGTACGGTGTTGTGCAGCTCACCCTGAATGCGCATGACCTCATCCTGCAGGTGAGCGCGGGTCAGCGCGTCCAGCGCGCCGAAGGGTTCATCGAGCAGCAGCACCTTGGGCTGCATGGCCAGCGCCCGGGCGATGCCGACCCGCTGCTTCATACCCCCGGAGATTTCCGCCGGTCGCTTGTCCAGAGCATGCCCCATGTTCACCAGGGCCAGATTGTGCAAGATCCATTCGTGACGCTCGGCGCGGCTCATGGTCTTGCGGAACGTCTTGTTCACGGCCAGGGCGACGTTCTCGTAAACCGTCAGCCAGGGCAGCAGCGAATGGTTCTGGAACACCAGCGCGCGATCCGGTCCGGGTGCAGTGACTTCCGCGCCATCCAGAATCACCCCGCCGGAGGAGGCCGGCAGCAGTCCGGCGACGATATTCAGCACCGTGGACTTGCCGCAACCGGAATGGCCGATGATGGAGATGTATTCGCCCTTGTCGACCTTGAGGTTCACCTTGTCGAGCACGTGACTGCTGGTTTTGCCCTTGACGAAGGTCTTGTCGACATTCTCGATGGTCAGATAATGTGCGCTCATTATTTGCCTCCTTCTCCGCGTGTTACCCAGTTGCCTGCCAGCATTACCAGCCGGTCAAGCATGAAGCCGACGATGCCGACGTAAACCAGTGCCAGAACGATGTCGCTGATGAGCGAGGCGTTCCAGGCGTCCCAGATAAAGAAGCCGATACCGACACCACCGATGAGCATTTCGGCGGCGACAATCGCCAGCCAGGACAGGCCCACACCAATGCGCAGCCCGGAGAAGATGTAGGGTGCGGCCGCCGGTAACATGATCTTGCGGAAATATTCGTGGCCATTGAGACGCACCACGCGCGAGACGTTGCGGTAGTCCTCGGGAATATTCCGGATGCCGACCGAGGTATTGATGATGATCGGCCAGATGGCGGTAATGAAGATCACGAAGATGGCCGAGGGGTTGCTGTCCTGGAAACCGGCCAGGGAAATGGGCAGCCAGGCCAGGGGCGGTACGGTGCGCAGTACCTGGAAGATCGGATCAAGGCCGCGCATCGCCCAGGTAGACTGGCCGATCAGCACGCCCAGTCCGACACCGGCAAACACCGCCAGGGTATAGCCGTAGGCCACCCGTTCCAGCGAGGCCAGGATCTGCCAGGCCATGCCGACGTCGTTCCCGCCATAGTCATAGAAGGGGTTGACGATCAGGTCCCAGGTGTCTGTGACCACGGTACTGGGCGCGGGCAGCAGCGCACCTTCACCACGGCACAGCAGTTCCCAGATGACCAGCAGCGCGGTGGTGACCAGTACGGGTGGCAGGATGCGCTCCAGCAAAACATAGCGCAGGCGCGGCCAGACGTCGCTGGCCGCCGACATACGCGAGGCCAGGGAAGCCAGGGGAGAAACAGAAGCGTGAGTCGTCATGACAGCATCTCCGGTTCAGGGCCTCAGCGCATGCGCTTGATGGCCAGGGTGTCCAGGTAAGCAAGCGGGTTTTCAGGATCAAACACCTTGCCGTCAAAAAAAGTTTCCTTGCCGCGTGAGGTGCCTTCGGGGATCGCTGACTTGTCGATACCCAGTTCCGCCGCGGCGGCCCGCCAGAGGTCTTCGCGATTGACGCTGTCCACCAGGGCCTGCATATCCAGATCACGGGGCAGATAGCCCCAGCGGATGTTTTCTGTCAGGAACCAGAGGTCATGGCTCTTGAACGGGTAGGATGCCTGATCATTCCAGTAGCGCATGCGATGCGGACTGTTTTCCACCACACGACCGGTGCCATAGTCGAAGTGACCCTGCATGCGCTGGATGATGTCGTCATAGGGTGCGTTGATCCAGCGACGGCGTGAGCAGATGCGCGCCACTTCTTCGATGTTTTCCGGTTGCTCGCAGTACATCTGCGCTTCCATGACGGCCTTGATCAGTGCTTTCGTGGCATTGGGGTTCTGTTCGACATAATCGGCGCGCAGGCCGAGTGCTTTTTCCGGATGGTTGTGCCACAGCTCGCCGGTGGTGTTGGCGGTGTAGCCGATATTCTGGCGGATCAGCTGTTCGTTCCACGGTTCGCAGACACAGAAGGTATCCATGCTGCCGACGCGCATGTTGGCCACCATCTGTGCGGGTGGGACCACGATGGTGGAAATATCGCTGTTCGGATCAATGCCACCGGCAGCCAGCCAGTAACGAATCCACAGGTCATGGGTGCCGCCCGGAAAGGTCATGGCCGCGCGTACGGCATCGCCCCGGGCACGTTTGGCGGCCAGCGCGCTGGCGAACTCCGTGGTGTCCACGCCGACTTTCAGATCGGCGTACTCCCGGCCCACAGAAATGCACTGCCCGGCCAGGTTCAGTCGGGCCACAATATACATCGGGGTCGGCTGATTGTTGGCCGTCATGGCGCCGGTGGAAATAAGGTAGGGCATGGGCGTCAGGATATGCGCACCATCAATGCCGTTACGGCGCGACCCCAGCACCAGATTGTCCCGCGTGGTGCCCCAGGACGATTGTTTGAGCACCTCGACATCGGGCATGCCGTGCTTGGCAAAGAAACCTTTTTCCGCTGCGACAAAAAGCGGGGCAGCATCCGTCAGCGCAATAAAACCCAACTTGGCCGTGCGTGTTTCAGGCGTGCCGGCACTGGCCCGCGCCCGACCTGTCAGCAGCGGGGCAGCAAGCGTGGCGCCGCCGAGCGCTGCTGCCGATTGCTTGAGAAAATCCCGGCGTTGCTGGCCGCTGTGGCTTAGCGGTGACGCCTTGTCCTGTGCCTGGCCCGGTACCTTGCTCATGACGTATCCCTCTTTCCGTTCCCGAAAAAAAATCCAAAAAAAACGCCCACGCGTACCAGGCCGAAGCCGAAATACGTGTGGGCGCCATTGCCCGACAAATTGACCTGTGCAAACAGGACCCGCATTGATCCTGTTGCACACAGGGATAAAAGCAGGAAGTGTGCCAGCTTTACTGGAAGGCTCGGGTCAGACAGCGGTATGCGCAGGATAAGTAAATATTTATCAGTGACTTGTGAGGCTTACGACGCGTGAGCGAAAGGTCCGTTCCCTGGCTGGCAGGAGAGCAGGTGGCACCGGAGTTGCGTTATCCCGGTGCAACCATGCCCGAAAAATGAGCGAGGACGACGCCGCATGCCAGGGTCACACATGCAAGGCGAGGCTGAGCAGCAGCAACAGCAGCAGGACCACGGTGCTGGCCTGCCAGGCGCGCAAGGTGTTGCGTTGCTGCGAAGTGATGACCGCCGGATGATGGGCCGGGCTGCGCAGTGCTGCCCGGAATTCGGCGGCATCGGCATAGGGGATGGCATCCGGGTGCAGGGCACGTTGCAGTGCCTGGTTGAGCCACATGGGCACAAAGGCATTGTGTTGCTGCAGGCGCAGGGCGGGTTTGTCCGGGTCGGGCAGGGTGCCGGTAAGCATTTCGTGGATAATCACGGCGGCGGCATACAAGTCTGCGCGTTCATCGGGTGCAGCGCCGGCGCTGACATGACGTGCGGTGTAGTGTCGTGTTCCCAGCGGCAGTGGTGGTGGCGGCTGATCCAGGCCGCGACAATAGCAGCTGCCGAAGTCGATCAGTTTCACCAGCCCGTGGCGGTCGACCATGATGTTGTCCGGTTTCAGGTCGCCATGAATGACATCGGCGCGGTGCAGGGCACGCAGGCCATTGAGCAGTTGATCGGCGAGGTAGAGCTTTTCTTCCACCGCTGCATCGGGGTGTTCGCGCAGCCACTGCCGCAAGGTGACGCCGTCGATGTATTCGAGTCGCTGATAGAGGCAACTCTGCGGGCCCTCCGGTGGCAGCGGCCGGAGCAAATGTGCGCTACGCAGACGTGCTCCGATCCAGCCCTCCAGGGCAAAGCGGGTGAGTGCCTCCGGTTCGTCTTCCAGATTGATCGACGGCGCCTTGAGGGCGCTGAGCTGCCCTTCACCGTCGCGCACCAGATAAAGATGACTGCGCGCACTGGCGTAGAGTTCATGCACGACGGTCAGGTTGTCAATGCGCATGCCTGGTGCCAGGGGGGGCGGCAGGGGCAGCTCGCGCAGGCTGGCCAGAGCGTCGTCCGCGCTCGCATCCGGCAGGCTGATCACTTCGAGCACCTGGCAGCTGACGTTGTCGCGGCTGCCATTATTCAGGGCAAAACGCACCAGGTTGTCGGCCGCCACTTGCGGGTTTTCCGAGCCGAGCAGGGTGTCCTCGATCACGGGCCAGGGCAGGGCATCATGGACGCCATCGCTGGTCAGCAGAAAAATGTCACCCTGTTGCAGATCGCAATGCCGGTAATCGACATCCAGCCGCGTGTCCCCGCCCATGGCGCGGGTCAGCAGGCGCCGGCCACCGGCCTGACGGCTATGGTCCTCGGTCAGGCATTCCAGCTGTCGCCCGCGCAGCCGCCAGATACGTGAATCGCCCACCTGGAACAGGTGCGCCAGTCGCGAGCGAAGAATCAGCACCGACAGGGTGCACAGGTGATCTTCACCGGCGAGCGTGCGGCGGCATAGCCAGCGGTTAAGCGCTTCCAGCACGCGCTGGGCCGAGCGCGGCACACTCCAGAGTGACGGGGTGGCGTAGTAGTCATTGATAAAACCGAGCACGCAGGCCTCCGCCGCCTCACGACCGGCCTCGGCGGAGCTGAGGCCGTCGGCCAGCGCCGCCACAAGACCCTTGGTGCGCAGCGGTTCGCCCGCCGGCAAGCGCACCGCCACAGCATCCTGATTATGCGGTTTTACGCCGCACTCGCTGCACTGGCCCACGCGCACACGCAAGCTGCTGGTGGCCGCGTCTTGCGTGGCGCCCTGGGGTGTGCCGGGTGGTGAGCCTTGTGGCACGTCCAGGGTATCCGCCATGTCCGGCATACTCGTCATCAGCTTACCTCGATCAACTGGACCTGACCGTTCTCATCCACTTCGGCAATATGCCCGCGGGGTTCGTCAAGCCACTGTACCGCCGCCAGGGTCACGGCAGCGCAACCGGCGATCACCAGGAAGAAGACCGACGGATCAACAAACGTCAGTACGGTCAGGAAGCACACCGCCCCGGCATTGCCATAAGCACCGACCATGCCAGAGATCTGTCCGGTCAGACGGCGTTTGATCAGGGGCACGGTGGCAAACACGGCGCCTTCGCCGGCCTGCACGAAGAACGAGCAACACATGGTCGCCATGACGGCCAGCACCAGAGGCCAGGTGCTACCGATCTGGCTCATCAGGCCATAGCCGAGCATCAGGCCGCAGAGCAGGATGCTGAGGGAGCGTTTGCGGCCAAAGCGGTCAGACAGCCAGCCGCCCCCCGGACGGGCCACCAGGTTCATGAAGGCAAAGCCTGAGGCCAGGACCCCGGCCAACACCGCACTCAGTGCGAAGGTGTCGATGAAGAACAACGGCAGCATGGAGACCACGGCCAGTTCTGAGCCGAAGGTCACCATATAGGCAAGATCAAGAATGGCGACCTGACGGAAGCGGTAGCGGTCGTGTTGTGGCACGCCTTCGCGCAGGCGTGCGTGATTCACGCGCCAGATTTGCCAGAGCTGCACGATGGCCAGACTCACGATGATGGCCACCAGCGCGAGTTGCGCGTTCAGGCCGTAAAGGCCCAACTGGCCCGGGCCCAGTCGCCAGACGATGACCAGCAGCGCACTGTACAGGGGCACGCACATGGCCATATAGAAGTAGAGATCGCGACGGCTGCTGACTTCCAGGGCCGAGGCCTTCTTGGGGCGGAAATAGGAAGCGCCGGCCGGGGTATTACGCGCGCGCCAGAGAAAGATGACCCCGTAGATGCAGGACAACAGCCCGGTGCTGGCAATGGCCCAGCGCCAGCCGTTTTCGCCGCCGAACAGCATCGCAAGGGTTGGCAACGTCATGGCGGCGGCGGCGGAACCGAAATTGCCCCAGCCGCCGTAGACGCCTTCTGCCAGGCCCACTTCGCGGGCCGGAAACCATTCACTGATCAGGCGGATACCGACCACGAATCCAGCGCCGACAAACCCGAGCAGCAGACGGGTCACGGCAAGCTGTTCGTAGGTCGTGGACAGCGCAAACGCCCAGCAGGGCAACGCGGCGATGATCAGCAGCCCGCCGAACACACGCCGGGGACCAAAGCGATCCACCAGTGAACCGATCACCACCCGCGCGGGGATCGTCAGGGCCACATTAAGAATAAGGAGGGCCTTGACCTGATCGCTGGTCAGATCGAACACCTCGCGGATTTCGCCCATCAGCGGGGCATGGGAGAACCACACCACAAAGCTGACAAAGAACGCCATCCAGCTCAGGTGCAGCAGACGGATGCGGGGTTCGGACAGTTTCAGCAGATTGAGTCGCGCGTGCTGTGTAGCCATGAAGTCTCCGTACTCGCGGATATCGAGGACCGGGCCACCCGTCTGGGCACGCTGCATGGAAGGGCACCGGCCACAGACCTGCCCGGCAGGCAATAAAGGCCGGGTGGGTGGGCGCCGTTGCCCGTTGAATCGTTGCGCGCGGCACCATTGCTGCGCGCTGTCCATAACGATGCACGATGTATGCCACATATCCGTGCACGGCATATTCCGTGGCCGCAAGGTGGATTCCGGCGGTGGCATGGGGGGCGCCACGGTGGCGGCGTGCCTTCTTGTGGTGCGCGGTGCACAAGCGTGAAGCAGGCAGACGACGCAGGTGCCGCGCCGTGTACCCGATCAGCGGCGCTCCGGTGGGCGGGCAGAGCGCGCCAGGGCTGCGCTGTGAAGGCGTTTGCCGGGTCCCGGGTGATCCGCAGCAGCAAGCTGGCATAACTCTTGCTCTTTCCCTGGTGTATGCCGCGCCCGGCTCAATGGCGAGCCGCGCGGGGCGCAGAACAGATCACGACGAAATTGCGAGCAAAGGCGCTCACGGCCCGGTCACCTCCGGGCGGTGGGTGCCTTTTTTTTGTGCCTTGTGAAAGGCCGGACAGGTGAAGGAGCGGTGTGTTCATGAGCAAACCGGAACTGGTGGTTATCGGCAACGGTATGGTGGGACAGAGCCTGCTGGAGGCGCTGGCCGCCCGCGAGCATGGCTACAACATCACGGTGTTCTGTGAAGAGCCCCGCCCGGCGTACGACCGGGTGCAGTTGAGCAGCTGGTTCAGTGGGGCGACCACCGAGGACCTGGCGTTGACCACGCTGGCGTTCTTTGATGAGCACGGCATGACGTTGCGGCTGGGGGAGCGCGCAGAGCGGATCGAGCGTGATACCAAAGTGGTGGTCAGCAGCAACGGCGAGCGCGTGCCTTATGACAAGCTGGTGCTGGCCACTGGCTCTTACCCCTTCGTGCCACCGATTCCCGGGAACGATCAGCCGCACTGTCTGGTGTATCGCACGATCGAGGACCTGGAAGCCATTCGTGACAGCGCGTCGGTATCAAAAAGCGGCGTGGTGATCGGCGGGGGGCTGCTGGGTCTGGAAGCCGCCAAGGCGCTCAAGGATCTGGGTCTGGAGACCCATGTGGTGGAATTTGCGCCGCGCCTGATGGCGGTGCAGCTGGACGATGGCGGTGCCCGTTTGCTGCGCCGCAAGATCGAAGCGCTGGGCGTCAAGGTGCACACCAGCAAGGCGACACAACAGATCGTGGCCGGGGAGCAGTCCCGCTACCGGCTGGAATTTGCCGACGGTGAAACGCTGGATACCGACATGGTGCTGTTTTCTGCCGGTATCCGGCCAGCCGATGCACTGGCCCGCGAGGCCGGTCTGGAAACCGGCGAGCGGGGCGGTGTGGTGGTCGACAATGCCTGCCGCACCT
Organism: Isoalcanivorax indicus; assembly: GCF_003259185.1. Taxonomy (NCBI): domain Bacteria; kingdom Pseudomonadati; phylum Pseudomonadota; class Gammaproteobacteria; order Oceanospirillales; family Alcanivoracaceae; genus Isoalcanivorax; species Isoalcanivorax indicus. Next base: position 1,674,201 of record NZ_QGMP01000001.1, on the reverse strand, counting down.
CGGACCCGTCGATATTTGCCATTGGTGAGGTGGCGCTCTGGTCCGGGCGCATTTATGGCCTGGTGGCGCCGGGTTATGAAATGGCCCGTGTCTGCGCCGCGCATCTGAGCGGCGATACCGCGCGCGGTTTTGAAGGCGCGGACATGAGCACCAAACTCAAGCTGCTGGGCGTGGAAGTGGGGTCCATCGGTGATGCACACGGTATGGCGCCCGGTGCGACCAGCTGTGTCTTCGAGGATGGCCCGGCGGGTATCTACAAGAAGCTGGTGATCGACGAAAGCGGCAAGAAGCTGCTCGGTGCCGTACTGGTCGGCGATACCGCCGATTACGGCATGTTGCTGCAATACTGCCTCAACGATATGAAACTGCCGGATCAGGCCGCCTCGCTGATCCTGCCTGCGGGGGCCGATAAACCGGCGCTGGGCGTGGATGCACTGCCGGACACGGCGCAGATCTGTTCCTGCAATAATGTCAGCAAGGGCGATCTGTGTGGCGCCATCAGCGGCGGCTGCACCACGGTGGGCGCGCTGAAAAGCGAAACCAAAGCCGCCTCGACCTGTGGCGGTTGCGCAGCGCTGGTGAAGCAGGTGCTGGATGCCGAACTGATTCGCCAGGGTGTGGAGGTCAACAACCACATTTGTGAACATTTTGCCTACAGTCGGCAGGAGCTGTACCACCTGGTGCGGGTGCATGGCATTCGCACGTTCGACGACCTGCTGGGCCAGTTCGGACAGGGGCGCGGTTGCGACATCTGCAAGCCGGCGGTGGCCTCGATCCTGGCCTCCTGCTGGAACGAATTCCTGCTCAAGCCGGAGCATGTCGGCCTGCAGGACACCAATGACAACTTCCTCGCCAACCTGCAGAAGGATGGCACCTACTCGGTGGTACCGCGCGTGCCTGGCGGTGAAATCACACCGGAAAAGCTGATCGTGATCGGCGAGGTGGCGCAGAAGTATGACCTGTACACCAAGATTACCGGTGGTCAGCGCATCGATATGTTTGGCGCGCGCGTGGAGCAGCTGCCGCTGATCTGGGGTGAGTTGATTGAAGCCGGTTTTGAATCCGGGCATGCCTACGGTAAATCACTGCGCACCGTGAAATCCTGTGTCGGTAATACCTGGTGTCGTTATGGCGTACAGGATTCCGTGGCCATGGCGATCTTTGTGGAACAGCGTTATCGCGGGCTGCGTTCGCCGCACAAGCTGAAGATGGCGGTGTCCGGTTGCACCCGTGAGTGTGCCGAAGCGCAGAGCAAGGATGTCGGCGTGATCGCCACCGAGAAAGGCTGGAACCTGTATCTGTGCGGCAATGGCGGCATGCGCCCGCGCCATGCGGAGCTGTTTGCCAGCGACCTGGATGACCAGACCCTGATCCGCTATATCGATCGTTTCCTGATGTTCTATATCCGCACGGCGGATCGCTTGCAACGGACCTCCGTGTGGCGCGACAACCTGGAGGGCGGCCTGGAATACCTGCAGGACGTCATCATCAATGACTCGCTCGGCATCGCCGGAGAGCTGGAAGCGCAGATGCAGTCGGTGGTCGATACCTATGTTTGCGAATGGAAACGCACCATCGAAGACGCCGAGGCCGTGAAGCGCTTCAACGCGTTCGTCAACGACGACACACCGGACGAACATATCGTCTATGTGCGCGAACGGGGTCAGAAACGTCCTGCGCGACCGGAAGAAAAACAACGGTTGCGTGTCACCGAGGAAAAGGGAGAGCCGGCATGAACGTCAAGGCCAATGTAGTGGGCTGGGAAGACATCTGCGGGACGGCCGATGTGGTGCGTGGCACCGGCGTGGCCGCGCGCGTGAATGGCATGCAGGTGGCGCTGTTTCATACCGATGATGGCTTCTTTGCTGTCGGCAACCATGATCCGTTCAGTGACGCCAATGTGCTGGCACGGGGCATAGTCGGGGATATCGGTGGCAAGCTGGTGGTGGCCTCGCCGGTGTACAAGCAGCATTTTTGCCTGCACACCGGCATCTGCCTGGAAGACATGACGGTGTCGGTGCCGGTGTGGCCCGTAACGGTACGCGACGGTCGCATCCTGATCGCCGCACAGCCTGCGGCGGCCTGAATGTCGATGAAAGCCCCCCTCGTCATTATTGGCAACGGCATGGCGGCGACGCGTTTGCTGGAAGAGCTGCTGGCCCTCGCACCGGAGCGCTATGCGATTACTGTGGTCAGCGCTGAAGCGGCTCCGGGTTACAACCGTGTGTTGCTGTCGCCGGTGCTCAGCGGTGAGCAGAACGAGGCGTCGGTGGTGACTCACGACACGGACTGGTACCGGCGGCACGATATCCGACTGATTGCCGGCGATCCCGCCGTGCGTATCGAACGCCGTCGCCGTCAGGTGGTCACCGCCAGTGGCGAGGTACTGCCTTATCAACGTCTGGTGCTGGCGACGGGTTCGCGCCCCCGGCGTCTTGCCTGCGACGGCAGTGAGCTCGACGGCATCATGACCTTCCGCGACCTTCGGGACACGCGCGCCCTGATCCAGGCCAGCCGCGAAGTGCGCGCTGCCGTCGTCATTGGTGGCGGCTTCCTGGGTATCGAGGCTGCCGAGGGGCTGCGCCAGCGCGGTGTTGCCGTGACGCTGGTGCACTCCGGACCGGGTTTGCTCAACCGGCAACTGGATGCCGAAGCCAGCGAACTGCTGGCACGGGATCTGACCCGCCGTGGTCTGCAGCTGTGCCTCAATGCGCGCACCCGCGCCTTTATCGGGCGCCGCGAGGACAACCGCGTGCGCGCGGTGGCGCTGATGGACGGGCAGACCTTGCCAGCGGACCTCGTGGTGCAGGCCATCGGTATTCGCCCGGACATATCGCTGGCCGAAGACGCCGGGCTGGCCTGCCGACACGGCGTGCTGACCGACGACACCCTGCAAACCTATGACCCGACGATCTATGCCGTGGGGGAGTGTGTCGAGCATCGCCACCGGACCTTCGGCCTGGTGGCGCCGCTTTACGAACAGGCGCGGGTCTGCGCCGCGCATCTGGCAGAAATGGGCCATCGCCGCTACGCCTGGCGTGACACGGCCACACGGCTGAAAGTCAGCGGCGTTTCGCTGTTTTCCGCTGGTGAGCGGGAAGGGGATGCCACCCTGTACTGGCGTGATCCCGTCTCCGGCCATTATCGACGCCTGTGGCTTGACGGTAACCGTCTGGCGGGCGTCGTGCTGTATGGCGACACCAGCGCCGGTGCCTGGTACGGAAAACATATCGGTGAAGATATTTCTCCCTGGCGTGACACGCTGTTGTTTGCAGAACGACTTCCGGAGGTGGCGGCATGAGCGCGACAGACAACGTCTGCACAACCTGCCCCTATTGCGGCGTCGGTTGCGGCGTCACCATGCAACGCCAGGACGATGGCTGGCAGGCGCAGGGCACCGGCAGTCATCCTGCCAATCTCGGTCGCCTGTGCGTCAAGGGCAGTGCCCTGGGTGAAACGGTCGGCTTGCGTGAGCGGCTGCTGTATCCCGAGATCAACGGCTGCCGGGTGGACTGGGACCAGGCGCTGGACACCATCGCCGTGCGGATGCGCGAGGCGATAGAGACGCATGGTCCGGAAGCGGTCGGTTTTTACGTGTCCGGTCAGTTGCTGACCGAAGACTATTATGTGGCCAACAAGCTGATGAAGGGCTTTATCGGCGCCGCCAACATCGACACCAATTCGCGCCTGTGCATGTCCAGCGCGGTGGCCGCGCACAAGAAGACGCTGGGTGCGGATGCCGTGCCGGGCAGCTATCGTGATCTGGAACTGGCGGATCTGGTGATACTGGTCGGCAGCAACATGGCATGGACGCACCCGGTGGTGTATCAGCGCATTGTCGCCGCGCGCGAGGCGCGTCCGGACATGAAAGTGGTGGTGATCGATCCGCGTGCGACCGCCACTTGCGATCTGGCCGATCTGCATCTGCCGTTACAGGCCGGGGCAGACGGCTATCTGTTTGCCGGGCTGCTGGCCTGGCTGGCGCGCGAGAAAGCGCTGGACCACGATTACATCAATGCGCACACCGTTCAGTTCGACGACACCCTGGCGGCGGCCGAAGCCGCCTGCCCGGATCTTGCGTCGGTGGCCGCGGCGTGCGCCCTGTCAGAAGCAGAACTGGAAAAGTTCTATCAATGGTTCCGCGATTGCCCGCGTACCGTGACGGTGTTTTCCCAGGGCATCAATCAGTCGGATACCGGCGTCGACAAGGCCAGTGCCATCATCAACTGCCATCTGGCGACCGGCCGTATCGGGCACCCCGGGGCCACGCCGTTCTCCATCACCGGCCAGCCCAACGCCATGGGGGGGCGCGAAGTCGGCGGCCTGGCAAATATGCTGGCCGCGCACATGGGGTTTGAGCCGGCATCGCGCGATCGCGTGGCCCGCTTCTGGGGAACGGAACGGCTGGCACGCTCGCCGGGTTTCAAGGCGGTGGACCTGTTCCGCGCGGTGGGCGAGGGGCGCATCAAGGTCATCTGGATCATGGCCACCAACCCGGTAGTGTCCATGCCGGAAGCGGATCTGGTGCGTGCCGCCCTGGCCCAGTGTCCTACGGTGATCGTGTCTGATTGCGTGTCGGACACCGACACACTGCGCATGGCGCATATCCGTCTGCCCGCCGCGGGCTGGGGCGAAAAAGACGGCACCGTGACCAACTCCGAACGGCGTATTTCCCGCCAGCGTGCGTTCCTGCCCTTGCCGGGCGAAGCGCGTCCGGACTGGTGGATCATGACGCAGGTGGCGCAGCGCATGGGTTACGGGCACGCCTTCGACTATGAAAAGCCGGCCACCATTTTCCGTGAGCATGCCGCCTTGTCCGGTTTCGAGAACCAGGGCGAACGTGCCTTCGATATCGGTGCGCTGGCGCAGATCAGCGACGCCGATTACGAACACCTTTTACCTGTCCAGTGGCCGGTCAGTCTCCTTGGTCCGGGTGATCACGGTGCTGTGGGCACCGAGCGCCTTTTTGCTGACGGCCACTTTTTTTATTCCGACGGGCGCGCCCGTTTCGCACCCGTCACACCACGCTTGCCGCAGGCGGCGGTCAGTCGCGACTGGCCATTGCTGCTCAACAGCGGCCGGTTGCGCGACCAGTGGCACACCATGACGCGTACGGCCCGCGCTGCACGCCTGCTCAGCCATACCAGCGAGCCCTTTGTTGCGGTGCACCCGGATGACCTGGCCGACGCGGGGCTGCGCGACGGTGATCTGGTGTATGTGCAGAGCCCGCAGTCACGGTGTGTGGTCACGGCGCGCGCCAGCGACGACCAGCAGCGCGGCCACGTATTCATGCCGATTCACTGGAACGACTGTTTTGCCAGTGCTGCGCGGGTGGATGCCCTGGTGGCGGCGATTTGCGATGCTGAATCCGGCCAGCCCGCATTCAAGCAGACCCCGGTGCAGCTGCTGGCCTATGCGCCGTCGTGGCAGGCACTGATTGTGACCCGGGGCGAGATCAACGTGCCGGACAGCCAGCACTACTGGTGCCGTATTCCGGGCGAGCGGGTAACGCGTTTGCGTTGCGCCGGTACGCGCCCGGTGGACACCCAGTGGTTGCGCGCGCGCTGCCCGGACATCGAGCAGTTTGCGGTAATGGCCGACGAGGCGATGGGCCATTACCGGCTGGTGGGTTATCGCGATGGCAAGCCGGCCTGCGTGGCGGTGCTGGCGCCGAGCCTGCCGGATCTCGATGAAGACTGGCTGACCCGTGCCCTGGAGGCGGGCGACAGTGACGTGATGCAGTTGCTGTCCGGTGTGCCGGGCGGGCGCCGCGACAACAGCCCGATGGTATGCAGTTGCCATCAGGTGCGGCAGGCACGTATCGAAGAAGCCATTCAAGGCGGTTGCACCGATGTGGCCGCCATCAGCGCCTGCACCCAGGCTGGCAGCGGCTGCGGTTCCTGTATACCGGAACTGCGCGCCTTGCTGGTCGCCACCGAGAAGGAAGAGAGCCATGCACCTGTTCGCGCCGTGGGTTGATGTGCTGCAAGGCAGCGGTGACAAGCTGACGCAGTGGTGGCAGTCGCGCCGTGCCACCGCTCAAGGCGGCTGCGGTGAAGTGTTTCTGGTGGGCGCGGGGCCGGGAGACCCGGAACTGATCACGGTGCGGGGCATGCGCCTGCTGCAACAGGCCGATGTGGTGATTTACGACCGTCTGGTGGCACCCGCGTTGCTGGATTATTGCCCGCGTGGCACGCGCAAGTTGTATGTCGGCAAGCAGTGTGGTCGCCACAGTGTGCCGCAGCAGGATATCAATGCGCTGCTGGTCCGCGAGGCAAAAGCCGGGCGTATCGTGGTACGACTGAAGGGCGGCGACCCGTTTATCTTCGGGCGTGGCGGTGAAGAAATGGCCGAGCTGCGCGAGGCCGGGGTGCGCGTCTCCGTTGTGCCGGGCATTACGGCGGCGGCAGGATGCGCGGCGAGCACGGGGATTCCATTGACGCACCGTGATCATGCGGCCAGCGTTTGCCTGGTTACCGCGCATCGGCGTGATGGCGCCCCCGCGCTGGACTGGGCCGCGCTGGCCGCAGACCCGCATCGCACCCTGGTGTGCTACATGGGGCTGTCGGAGCTGGCTGAAATCAGCCAGCAACTGACGCGCCATGGTCTGCCACCAGAAACACCGGTGGCCCTGGTCAGCGAAGGCACCACAGCGCGCCAGCGGGCACTGCGTTGCACGCTGGCCAGTATGGCCGATGCGGCCGCGCAGGCGCAGTTACCGTCGCCGTGTCTGGTCATGATCGGCGATGTGGTCACCCTGGCGGATCCTGAGCGGGTGAAGCACCGCCTGGAGGCTACGGCCGACGTTTGAGAGGCAACAGGTACGGCGCTACCGGCCAGGGCAAAGCGCCCGCGTTGAGATAGCGTCGGCCGTTACAGCCGGCACGGCGGACCCCGTGCAGGCTGTTTTTTGGGACAGGCATCGTCATCCACCTGAACAGGAATTACGGAGATGTCCATGTCGCGTCATTATCGGCTTGCAGCCATGGTGCTGTGTTGTGTCAGTCTGACCGGGGTTCGCGGCGTCAATGCCGTCGAAGCGGATTCACTGGTTGAGGCACTGACGGAGGGAAACGTGTCCCTCGGCGTACGTTATCGGTTCGAACAGGTGCGCCAACCCGACCTGCTTGATCGGGATGCCAACGCCAACAGTGTGCGTACCCGCCTTACCTATGCCAGCGGTGACTGGTCCGGCCTGCGCCTGCGCGTGGAAATGGATCATGTCGGCTATCTGACCGAGCAGCGTTTCAACAATACCCGCAACGGCAACACCGATTTTCCCGTAGTGGCTGACCCGAAAGGGGCGGATCTGAACCAGTTGGCCCTGGATTATCAGGCCAGCGATGTTCTGGCGTTTACCCTGGGACGCCAGCGTATCAATCTGGATAACCAGCGTTTTGTTGGCGGTGTGGGCTGGCGTCAGAACGAGCAGACGTTCGACGCGGTGAGCAGTACCGCGACGCTGCCCGGCGGGGTGACACTGCGCTATGCGTGGATCGATCAGGTGCGGCGCATCTTTGGCCCGGAGCAGGGCACTCCGCCCGCTGCTCTGGAGAGCGACAGCCACCTGCTGAACCTGGCGGGCACGCTGGGGCCGGTCAAGCTGGTGGGCTTTGCCTACGCGCTCGACTTCGACAATGCGCCCGGCCTCTCCAGCCTGACCACCGGCCTGGAAATGTCCGGTGACGCACACCTTGGTGACTGGCGCTTTCCGCTGGCGCTGGCCTACGCGCGTCAGCGGGATCATGGCGATAACCCGACGGATTTTGCCGCCGATTATCTGCGCGCCGAGGCAGGGGTGCGCCAGGCGGGTTATACGCTGACGCTGGGTTACGAGCAGCTTGGTGCTGACCGTGATGCGGGCGTGGCGGTACAGACGCCGCTGGCCACCCTGCACGCCTTCCAGGGGTTTACCGATCTGTTCCTGGCCACACCTGCCGATGGCTTGCGTGATACCTGGGTGCGGGCCGGGATGCCGGTGGGTCCGGTGGCGTTGACGGTAACCGCGCACCGTTTCGAGGCGGATACGGGCGGCGCGGACTACGGTCGTGAGCTGAACCTTTCGGCGGGTTGGCAGGCGCGTCCGTGGCTGCACCTGCTGGTCAAGGCGGCGGAGTACGACGCGCGAGATTTCGCGACCGATACCCGCAAGCTGTGGGCGCAGGCCACGCTCTCATTCTGAGAAATCAGTCACAAAAAAGCGTGACACGCCCCCGTTCTTGAGGCACAACAGGGAGGAACATTGGGGAGCGGGGGCGTGCGATGGAACATATCGACACACTGATCATCGGCAGTGGGTTTGGCGGCGCCGTGATGGCCTTGCGGTTGGCGGAAAAAGGCCGCCGCGTGGTGGTACTGGAGCGCGGTCGGCGCTGGGCGGTCAAGGACTACCCGAGTGTCAGCGGTCGCAACTGGTTCTGGGATGAACGCCGTCCGGAGCGGCGTAACGGCTGGATCGACTTTCGCCGGTTCGGTGACATGAGCGTGGTCGCTGGGGCCGGGGTCGGTGGTGGGTCGCTGATCTACGCGAACATCAGCATCGCGGCGCGCCCGGATACCTTTGACCAGGGCTGGCCGGAAGCGGTGACCTGGAACGCCATGGCTCCGCACTTTGCCACGACCGGCGATATGCTGGCGGTGGCGCCTTTGCCTGCCCACCAGTTCACGGCGCGCACGCGTCTGATGCGGGATGCCGCCGAAGCCATCGGTGCGGGGGACCGATTCCACGTGCTGCCTCAGGCGGTGACTTTTGACAGCGCCTGGCATTACGGGCTGGAGCGCCCCTTTGATCTGGCCCATTCCCGGCGCTGGGTCAATCCGCATGGTCGTGAGCAGGGGACCTGCGTGCATTGCGGCAATTGTGATATCGGTTGCCCGGTGCAAGCGAAGAACACGCTGGACCTGAATTATCTGGCCTGTGCCGAGCAGCACGGCGCCGATATCCGGCCGTTGCATCATGTGCGCTGTATTCGCCCGCATGAGCACGGTGGCTATGTCGTTTATGCGCGCGACCTCGATGCCGGCCTTGATCTGGCGTTGCGGGCGGATCGTGTGGTGTTGTCTGCGGGCAGTGTCGGCTCGACGGAACTGCTGTTGCGATGCCGGGACCAGTACCGCACCTTGCCGAATCTGAGCCAGCAGTTGGGGCAGGGCTGGCTGTCCAATGGCGACTTTCTGACGCCCGCGTTCTATCCGGGCCGGGACCTGTCACCCTCGCAAGGGCCGACCATTTCAGCGGCCATCGATTTTCTTGACGGCAGCCGCAGTGGCGAGCGCTTTCTGGTGGAGGATGGCGGTTTTCCCGATGTGCTGGCGAACCTGTTGCGACGCCGCAAGCGCGCCCTGACGGGTCGCGTGCCGCTGGAGCGTAATCTGCTGGCGCGGGTGCTGCGTGGCATGATCGACCGGCGCGACCCGTTGTCGTCGATGATGCTGTGGTTCGGTCAGGCGGTGGATGAGCCGGGCGGAACCCTGTCGCTGGGGCGCCGCTGGTACGCCCCCTGGCGACGGGACCACCTGCGTCTGAAATGGGATTATCGCGCTGCCGAGAAGGCCGTCGAGGCACTGGTGGACACGCATGTGCAGCTGACAGAGGCCACGGGGGGGCGTTCGTCGGTGCCGCCCACCTGGCGCTGGTTCCGGAACCTGGTGACCCCACATCCTTTGGGCGGTTGCAGGATGGCCGATTCGGCCGCCCAGGGGGTGGTGGATTATCGCGGTGAGGTCTTCGGCCATCCCAACCTGTTCGTCATGGACGGTGCGGTCGTGCCGGTGGCACTGGGACTCAATCCCTCGCGCACCATCGCGGCACTGGCAGAGTTTGCCGCTTCACACATTGATTAGTATTCTTCGGACCATGACTGACGACATTCGCTATCACATCGTATTTGAGGGCCAGCTGGTGGCCGGTGCCGCCCGTGAGGCGGTGGAGGCCAACCTGGGCAAACTGTTTCGCATGCCGCCGGAAAAGGTGGCAGCGCTGTTTTCCGGCAAGCGTGTGATCCTGAAGCGCGATGCAGACCAGGCGACGGCGATGAAATTCCGCGCGGCGCTGAAGCAGGCTGGTGCCCAGTGCCAACTGGTGCCGGTTGGCGAGGAAAGTCCGGTGACAGAACCGGCGCCCACCGCCGCCTCGGCCCCGGCGGCCCCTGAGGCGTCGGCTTCGGCTTCCACGTCGGCCATGACCATGCCCGCAGAGCGGGCCGGTGACCGCGAAATGGTCGGCACTATTCGCACCGGCGGTGCCGGTTTCAGCGGACCCTTCGATGTGGCGCCGGTGGGCGCCGACATGGCCGAAGGGCAGAGCGGGGTTGCCGCCGAGGTCCCGGACATCAGTCACTTGTCCATGGCGCCAGCGGGCGCTGATCTGGAAGAACTGAAGCCGAAACAGGCGCCGGTTAACCCGGATATCAGTCACCTGTCCCTGTCAGACTGACCTGCCCACCGCGCAGATACTGCATGTGCCGCATCGGGCAGTGCAGTGTCAGCGTATGGCTCTGTGCCGTGCGGTGGTCCAGCAGGATGAACCGATAGCCACCGGGTGTGTCCTGCCGATCGACCCAGGCCAGGCTGTCATTGACGTGCGCCGGCCAGTCGCTGGCAAAAGCGGACGGGTCGGCGCAAAGGGCACCGCCAGCCAGCCCGCGATTAAGGGTGATGTCCCAGGCGGCCAGCCAGTAGAGGTAGTCCTGCGACAGGGCCCTGGCGCGCGCGTCTGCCAGGGCAAGCAACGCCTCCCGGCTCGCCTGTTCTTCCTCACTCATATCGGTCTGGCCCGCCAGCGACAGCAGGCGGGCGCGGGCGGTGTGCAATCTGTCGTGCTCGATTTCCCGGCGTGCGCTGGCCAGCACCAGGGTGATGCGCCGTGCTCTGGAAATCTCGTCCCGGTTCACGCCTCGCGCTTCGGCGTCATCCAGCAGCATGCGCAAGCCAATGACGTCGTTGTCCGCCAGCAGGGCCTGCATGGCGGCCTGGTCCAGGCGCTCGGCCCGAGTCGTGTGCGCCCGCTGTGTGGCCGGGGCGGGGGTATCAGGTGTGCTGGCCCGGGCAGGGGGCTGTGCAGCGGGTTGTGAGGGGGCGGGCGCCCCGGCCAGCGACCAGCTGCCCAGGTCGCATCCATGCCCGGTGCGGACACTGACCTGCCAATGACCCTGGGCCGAGGGCACCCGATGGCTCGACCAGGTGCGCCAGCGGTCAGCGCCGATACGCAGGCGCACTTCGGTATCGGTGTCGCCGTGTTGCCATTGATGAATCAGCGTCTCACCCCGGCCACCGCGCACGTCGGTAAAGAAGTACAGGGTGCGGGCCTCCGATGGCACCTGCGCCAGAAGGTCTCCGGGTTCACGGGCCTGCATGGCCGAGGTGAACCCCGCGCGATCCACCTCAGGGCATTCCTCGGCAGCCAGCAACGGCGTTGCCAGCGCCAGGGCAACAAGCAGCGAGAGACGTGAAATCGTTTGCATGGTCAGGGTGTCCGGTACAGGTGCTGGCAACGTATGATAGGCCTCGGCCGCGTCGGCACAATGCAGGTCTTGTAAACGGGTGAAATGATATGTCGGATGTAAGGGCCTCCTGGCCATGGATTGGAATGCTGGCTGCCCTGGTGGTCGTGGTGGCCGGCATGCGCGCATCGTCCAGCCTGCTGGAGCCTTTCCTGCTCGCGGTTTTCCTGAGCATTGTCTGCGCCCCTGGCGTGGCCTGGTTACGACGTCATCACGTCCCTGAAGCGTTGGCGGTCCTGCTGGTGATGATCGGCCTGATTGTGGTCATGATCGGTGCCGCGACCGGGCTGGGCGCCTCCATCAACGGTTTTGTGCGCGAACTGCCGAAGTACGAAGAGGCCCTCAACGAACGTCTTGCCGGGGTCTTGGAATGGCTGGGTGGCGTTGGCGTGCATCTTGATACGGGTATTTTGAAGGACCAGCTGGATGCCGGCACCCTGATGAATATGGCCGGCAAGGTGGCGGGGCACTTCGGCTCGGCACTGGGCAATCTGATGCTGGTCTTGCTGACGGTGGCCTTCATCCTGCTGGAAGCGGCGCGTTTCCCCTCCAAGCTGAAGGCGGCACTGGGCGATGAAGGCCCCGGCATGTCGGTGTTCCAGAAGTTTGCCAGCGGCGTCAACCAGTATCTGGCGATCAAATCGATGGTCAGCCTGGCCACCGGTATTCTTGTCACGCTGTGGATGTGGATGCTGGATGTGGATTACCCGGTGTTGTGGGGGGCGCTCGCCTTCCTGTTCAACTACATTCCGAATATCGGTTCTTTCCTGGCGGCCATTCCGGCCTGCCTGCTGGCCTATGTGCTGCACGGATTCGGTGTCGCGGCCATCGCCGTGGCCGGTTTTGTGGCCATTAATACCGGCATGGGCAATCTGCTTGAGCCACGTCTGATGGGCAGGAGTCTGGGCTTGTCGACCCTGGTGGTGTTCGTGTCCCTGGTATTCTGGGGCTGGGTGCTGGGGCCCGTGGGAATGGTGCTTTCGGTGCCCCTGACGATGATTCTGCGGATTGCTCTGGAGAGCCGCGAGGAAACGCGCTGGCTGGCTGTGCTGCTGGGACCGGAAGTGCAGCACAACCCGGAGGTCAGTGACGACGCAGAGGAACAGCGAAGCGATTAATCTTCGTCGCTGCCCTCGTCGCCCTGGTCCGGTGCGTCCGGCGCATTGAAGAACAGGAACAGTTCTTCAAGCAGTTCCGGCAGTGCCATCGCCATGCCACGGACCACCTTGGTGTCCTGCCACAGGGCATCCAGATCCGGATCATCATCATCGAAACCGCTGATCAGTACGAAGGGCAGCAGCAGATTGGCGGCGCGCTCTTCGTCCTGCGCATACCAGGCGTCTTCCTGCAGCAGCACCCCGGTCATGAAACCGGCGCACCAGCCGCCCAGATCGTTGCCGTTGTCGTCCTCGCTGTAGGGGTCAAGGCGGCACGGCAACTGGATGCGATCGCCTGCGCCCAGTTGGGTGGCCACACGCTGCTGTAACGCGTGCAGCGCGGCAACGGTGTCGTCGTCCACCGGGCCGGCATCACCGAGCACCATCTGTTGCCAGCCTTCCGGGTGGCCGGGGCCAGCGGAAACGGCGCACAGCAAACCGTGGATTTCCGTCCAGCTCATGGCATCTTCGCCATAACGTTCGATAAGGGCATCAATGCGTGCGCGCAGGCCGGGATTGTCGGTAAGTTCCATGACGGGACCCTGTTAGGTGGGTGATTCAGAGGCGAAGGCGTGTGCTGGAGAGTGTAGGGATGCGTCCCGCAAGTATCCAGCGGTTTAGGACCGAACCGGTTCTACGCCTCGACCAGACGGTTGCGGCCGGTTTCCTTGGCGCGATACAAGGCGTCGTCGGCGCGCTGGAAGAGTGAATCGACGGTGTCGCCGGGGCGCCAGGAGGCCAGGCCTGCGGAGAGCGTAACACTGAAGCCCGGGCGCCCACCGAAGTGCAGCACCGACAGCGCTGAACGCAGTCGCTCCAGCACATGGCGGATATCCTCTGCCGACCCATCGGTAAACAGAATCACGAACTCCTCCCCGCCATAGCGCGCCAGCAGATCCGCACGTCGCAGCGTGCTGCGCGCCGTTTCAGCAAACCGCACCAGCACCTGGTCACCGGCCTGATGCCCCCAGTTGTCATTGATCTGCTTGAAGTGATCCAGATCGATCAGCGCCAGATGCAGAGGCGAGTGGCGGCGATCGGCGCGCGCCAGTTCTTCTTCGATGCGTTCCATGAAATGCCGACGATTGAACAGCCCGGTCAGGCTGTCGCGAATGGCGACTTCTTCCAGCTGTGCCATGGTGTCGTGCAACTGCTGATTGACCTTCTCCAGATGACGCTGCTGTGCCTGCAGGGAACTGCGTTGCTCGCGATTGCGCTGCTGCAGGTTGTGGATATGCCCGCCGACATAGACGAACCAGGCCAGGCCCATGCTGAGAATGCCGAAATGACCGATGGACAGGCTGATGATCTTCGATTCCGGCGCATCCAGGTATTCCCAGACCTCCAGCGCCGTGAAGCAGCCGAGCACGAACAGGGCCATGAGGATCATCCGGTGTCGCGACAGCGCGAACACGCCGAAGGTCATGGCCATGAAATAGATCGCCATGATGGCGCCGCGCAGTTCCCGTGAAAAATGCAGCAGGGCAGTGATCAGGATGATGCCGATCATCATCTGCGGTATCGTCAGGCTCGGATCACCAAAGCGTTCGCCCCACTGTTCCGACGCACCGGAGGCGAGCAGCAGAAAGATGACAACATTGGCGGCGAGGGTGCTGCCGAACAACCACCAGTGTGGGGTGTAGGGTTCGAAATAACCGATTTCGATGCCCAGCAGCACACCACCCCATACCAGCAGATAGGAGTAGATCGCCATCCGCTGGCGCCGCAAGCGCAGGGTGCGACGGTGATCATGTGCATGGTGTTGATGCGGCACGGATGGCTCCCCCGGAGATCAACCGTGCCCTGGCCAGAGCCGCACGGTTGACGCTGTTCTCAGCCGATATCATGACACAGGTCACGTTTTTGTACATGACTTGCCGGTTCTGGTTGCCTGTGTCACGATGTGGACCGATTTCAAACAAGCGTTTAATTGGCTAATTTGCCGTACAGGAGTCGTGGTCATGAGTCAGGACCTGCCGTTTGATCTGTCGCTCTCGGAAGAGCAGCGCATTACCCGGGAAAGCATGCGCCGCTACGCCGAGCGCCAACTGCGCGCCATCGCCCGCGACGCGGACGAAGCGGGCGCCGCCCCCGAGGGCTTCTACGCCGCCACCATGGAACTCGGGCTTGGCCTGATGCCGATACCGGAAGCCCATGGCGGCGCGGGCATGCCGCGCTCGCCGATGTCCAACGTGCTCAATGCCGAAGACCTCGCCCACGGCGATATCTCCCTGGCCCTGGGTACCCTGGCGCCACTGTCTTTCATCAATGCAGTGCTGGACTTCGGCAACGAGGCCCAGCACGAAGCCTTCCTGCCGCGCCTGGCCCAGGAGCACTTCGTGCCCGCCACCGTGGCGCTGACCGAAGGCCGCGCTACCTTCGACCCGACGCAACTGGCCACCAAAGCCCGCCAGGACGGCGACAGCTACGTCATCAACGGCGAAAAGCGCCTGGTTATCCTCGGCGCCAGCGCCGAACTGCTGCTGGTGGTGGCTGACCTGGAAGGCGAGGGCCCCGCCGCCTTTGTGGTAGAGCAGGGCACTGACGGCCTGAGCGCCGAAGCACAGGACTACATGGGCCTGCGTGCCGTCGAGACCGCCACCGTCACCCTGGACGGCGTGCGCGTGCCCGCCAGCCACCGCCTGGCGGCCTTTGATCTGGAACGCCTGGTCGACCTGGGCCGTATCGGCAGTGCGGCGCTGGCCGTGGGCTGCTGCCAGGCCGTGCTCGACTACTGCATCCCTTACGTCAAGGAGCGCAAGGCGTTTGGCGAACCGATTGCCTGGCGCCAGTCCGTGGCCTTCATGATTTCCGATATGGCGATCGAGCTGGAAGGCATGCGCCTGCTGGTCTGGCGCGCCGCCAGCCGCGCCGAACAGGGCCTGCCGTTCCATCGCGAAGCCCATCTGGCCAAGACCTATGCCGCCGAGAAAGCCATGCAGATCGGCACCAACGGCGTCCAGCTCTTTGGCGGCGCCGGTTTCGTGCGCGATTACCCCCTGGAAATGTGGTACCGGAACCTGCGCGCCGTGGCGCTGCTCGACGCCGCCACGCTGGTCTGATACGGAGTAGACAGTCATGATCAATCTCGAACTGCCTCAGAAACTGCTTAACATCCAGAAGATGTCGCACCAGCTGGCCAGTGGCGTCTTCCGCCCGATTTCTCGCAAGTACGACCGTATCGAGCACTGCGACACCCCGGAAGAGCTGAAGCCGGTGGCGCAGATGATGGCCTCGATCCGCCCCGCACGCGGCGGCAAGAAAGAAGCGCCATCGGCCGATGCGGGTACCGTGAACGGCGCCAACCTGTCCGGCATCGTCGGCGGCGAGGAGCTGTGCTGGGGCGACGTCGGCCTGCTGCTGTCGATTCCCGGCTCCGGCCTGGGTAATGCCGCCATCAACGCGGTCGGTACCCCGGAACAGAAAGAAAAGTTCGGCAAGCTCTACTGCGCCATGGCCATCACCGAGCCCGGCGCCGGTTCCGATTCCGCCGCCATTTCCACCACGGCACGCCTTGAGGGTGATGAGTGGGTCCTCAACGGCGAGAAGATCTACTGCACCGCTGGCCAGCGTGGCGACGCCATTGTGGTCTGGGCGACCCTGGACAAGAGCAAGGGCAAGGCCGCTATCAAGTCATTTATCGTGCCCCAGGGCGCGCCGGGCCTGACCCTGGTCCGCGTCGAGGACAAGATGGGCCTGCGTATCTCCGATACCGCCGCGCTGTCGTTCGACAACTGCCGTATTCCGAAGGAAAACATCCTCGGATCGCCGGAGATCGCGGACACCGAAGAAGCGCGCAAGAAGGCCTTCGGCGGGGTGATGCAAACGTTCGACAACACCCGCCCGGCGGTGGCTGCCATGGCGCTGGGTGTGGCCCGTGCTGCGCTGGAGATAACTCGTGAAATCCTTGAAAAAGAAGGGGTTAAGGCGGATTACTCGAAATCACTTTATAACAGCACTGCCATCGAAGCCGAGCTCTACCGCATGGAAGCCGACCTGGAAGCGGCGCGCCTGATGACTTACAAGGCGGCGTGGATGGCGGACAACGGCCAGCCTAACTCCAAGGAGGCGTCGATGTGCAAGGCCAAGGCCGGGCGCATGGGCAACTACGTGACGCTGAAGTGCGTGGAGCTGTGTGGCGAGATGGGCTACAGCGAGCAACTGCTGCTGGAGAAACTGGCGCGTGACTCCAAGATCATCGACATCTTCGAGGGGACGCAGCAGATCCAGCAACTGATTGTTGCCCGTAACTTGCTTGGGTTGTCTTCGCGCGAGCTCAAGTAATCGTCCTTGGTTGGGCCATTCTGTTCAGTTGTGGTGGTTATGGCCCTCGGGGGGCGGGTAAAGGGTTTCTGGACACGCCGTGAACCCATCCCTGGGGGCTCTCGTTCGGCATCCATGCCTCTCGAAGGTCCAGAAACCCTTTACCCGCCCCCCGAGGGCCGTCACGCGCAACCCGATCTTCAAGCCGGCAGACGGCCGATGGTTTTGTTCCTCCAGCACGTTCTATAGCCACCTGACCTCGAATCTCGCTGCGGCGTTGAGGCGGGGTGCGCCCTGTAGGGACATCTTTGCCCAGGGATGGGCAAAGAAAGAGCGCCCATGGATGGCTTGAGCTGTCCCGGAAGGGCGCACCCCGCCTCAACGCCTCTTTGCTGGAGGGTGACCCCGGTCGGAAGAGCCTCTCCGCTGGCGAAATCGCGCCTGATTGCCTATTGTTGCCCCCACCAATGATCACAAGGCGGGGACAGCACATGGCACTGCACAACAAGGTTATCTGGATTACCGGCGCCTCCAGCGGCATCGGCGAGGCCCTGGCCCGCGCCTTCAGTCACCAGGGTGCCCGGCTCGTGCTGTCTGCCCGCCGCCGCGATGAGCTGGAGCGTGTGCGCGCCAGCCTGCGTGATCCCGACCGGCATACAGTGCTGCCCCTGGACCTCACCGACAGCGACAGCTTCGCCGCCGCCACGCAGAGCGTGCTCGAGCAATGCCAACGAATCGACATCCTCGTCAATAACGGTGGTATCAGCCAGCGATCGCGCGTTATCGACACCGATCTGGCAGTGGACCGCCGGGTCATGGAGGTCAACTACTTTGGCGCCATTGGCCTGACCAAGGCCGTGCTGCCCGCCATGCGCGAGGCAGGAGGTGGGCAGGTGGTGGTGATATCCAGCCTGGTGGGAGAGCTGCCCACGCCCATGCGCTCGGCCTACTGCGCCAGCAAGCATGCCCTGCACGGCTGGTTCGAGGCACTGCGGGCTGAAGAGCATGACCGGGGCATCCGGGTGTTGATGGTGATGCCCGGCTTTATCCGCACCAACGTCTCGATCAACGCCATCACGGCGGACGGCTCGGCACATGGCGTGATGGACGACCATCAGGCCGCCGGGCTGGATGTGGATGTCTGTGCAGGGCGCATTGTGCGTGCCGTGCAGCGTGGCCGCGAGCAGGTTATCATTGGCGGCCGCGAAGTGGCCGGGATCTGGCTCAAGCGCTTCTTCCCGTCGCTCTACCGCAAAGTCATCCGTCGTATAAAGGTAACCTGATGTCCGCCTCAGATCTGGCTTATCCGGCTTCTCCCGCGCAGGGAGCGGCGCCCGCCCGTTCCGGCAGCTTCAACAAGCTGCAAAAGCGGTTGCGGCGTGAGGTGGGGCGGGCGATCGAAGACTACAACATGATCCAGGACGGTGACCGGATCATGGTCTGCCTGTCGGGCGGCAAGGATTCCTACACCATGCTGGATATCCTGCGCAGCCTGCAGCGTTCGGCGCCGGTCAGCTTCGAGCTGGTGGCGGTAAACCTGGACCAGAAGCAGCCAGGCTTCCCGGAGCAGGTGCTGCCGGACTACCTTGAAAAAGAAGGTGTTCAGTACCACATCCTGGAGAAGGACACCTATTCGATCGTCAAGGAGAAGACCCCCGAGGGCAAGACCACCTGTGCGCTGTGTTCACGCCTGCGCCGTGGCAGCCTGTATGGCTTTGCCGAGGAAATCGGCGCCACCAAGATCGCGCTCGGGCATCACCGTGACGACATTATCGAGACGCTGTTCCTGAACATGTTTTTTGGCGGCCGGATGAAGGCGATGCCGCCCAAGCTGCGTAGCGACGATGGTCGCAATGTGGTCATTCGCCCGCTGGCGTACTGTCGTGAGAAGGACATCGAGCGGTTTGCCCGGCATCGCGAATTTCCGATCATCCCCTGCAACCTGTGTGGCTCGCAGGAGAATCTGCAGCGCCAGGCGGTGAAGGCCATGTTGCAGCAGTGGGACCGTGAGCATCCGGGGCGCATCGAGAGCATCTTCTCGGCGATCCAGAACGTGTCGCCGTCGCAGCTTGCGGATGCACAGCTGTTCGATTTTGCCACGCTGGAGCAGGGTGTGGCCCGTGGCGGCAGCCAGGCGCACCGACTGGACCTGGTCAATCTGTTCAATTGAGCGCCAGCGGCTGACCGCCGAGTCACGCCTGGTGCAGCCCGGCGCATGAATTGACGGCGGCTTTCCGCTAGAATCCGCGCTTTCCGCATTTCCTGACCGAAAGGGTAGCAGCACTATGACTGATCGCATCACCCATGGCGCGCTTGAGATCGCCACAGTTCTCCACGATCTGGTGGAAAAGGAAATTGCGCCGGGCACCGGCGTGGATACCGCACACTTCTGGAGCGAGCTGGAAAAGATCCTGACCGACCTGGTGCCGAAGAACAAGGCGCTGCTGGCCAAGCGTGATGAGATCCAGACCCGCATTGACGCCTGGCATCAGGCGCGTCAGGGCCAGCCGATCAATATGGACGAGTACAAGACGTTCCTGAGCGAGATCGGCTACCTGCTGCCGGAAGGCGATGACTTCCAGGTGACCACGCAGAACGTGGACGCCGAAATTGCCACCGTCGCCGGCCCGCAGCTGGTGGTGCCGGTGATGAACGCACGTTATGCGCTGAACGCTGCGAACGCGCGTTGGGGCAGCCTGTATGACGCCTTGTACGGCGGCGATGTGATTTCCGATGAAGGCGGTGCCGAGCGTGGTGGCGCCTACAACCCGAAGCGTGGCGCCAAGGTCATCGAGTATGCCCGCAACTTCCTGGATCAGGCCGCGCCGCTGGCGTCCGGTTCGCACAAGGCGGCGACCGGCTATGCCATCGTGAACGGTGCCCTGGTGGTGCGCACGGAAAGCGGCGAGACGGGCCTGAAGGACCCGTCCCAGCTGGCCGGTTATCTGGGCGATGCGGCCAAGCCGACTGCGGTGCTGGTGCGCAATAACAACCTGCACGTCGAAATCCAGTTCGACGCCAGCCATCCGATTGGTGCTGAAGACAAGGCCCATATCAAGGATCTGCTGCTGGAATCCGCGATTACCGCGATTCAGGATTGCGAAGACTCGGTGGCGGCCGTGGACGCGGACGACAAGACCGTGGTCTATCGCAACTGGCTGGGCCTGATGAAAGGCGACCTGCAGGAGTCTTTCCAGAAAGGTGGCAAGACGCTGACCCGCAAGCTGAATGCGGATCGCGAGTACACCGCGCCTGACGGCGGCAAGCTGGTGCTGCCGGGCCGTTCACTGCTGCTGGTGCGTAACGTCGGTCACCTGATGACCAACAACGCCGTGCTGTTCAACGGCGAAGAAGTGCCGGAAGGCATTCTGGACGGCATGGTCACCGTGCTGGCCGCCATGCATGACCTGAAAAAGCAGGACGGCGCGCGCAACAGCCGCACTGGTTCCGTGTATATCGTGAAGCCGAAAATGCACGGCCCGGAAGAAGTGGCCTTTGCCGTGGAGCTGTTCGGCCGCGTCGAGGACGCGCTGGGCCTGGCGCGCAACACCCTGAAAATCGGCATTATGGACGAGGAACGCCGCACCACGGTGAACCTGAAAGCCTGTATCCGTGAAGCGAAAGAACGGGTGATCTTCATCAACACCGGCTTCCTCGACCGCACCGGCGATGAAATCCACACCTCCATGGAAGCGGGCGCCGTGGTGCGCAAGGCGGCCATGAAGCAGCAGGCGTGGATCAATGCCTATGAAGACTGGAATGTGGATATCGGCCTGGCCGCAGGCCTGAAGGGCCACGCCCAGATCGGCAAGGGCATGTGGCCCATGCCGGACGAGATGAAGGCCATGATGGAAGCCAAGATCGGCCATCCGAAGGCCGGTGCCAACTGCGCCTGGGTGCCGTCTCCGACGGCTGCGTCGCTGCACGTGATGCATTACCACCAGGTCAATGTGGCGGACGTGCAGGAGCAGTTGAAGTCCCGCACCCGGGCCAACCTGGACGACATCCTGACCATCCCGCTGGCGCCGGAGACCAACTGGTCTGCTGACGAGATCAAGCAGGAACTGGACAACAACTGCCAGGGTATCCTGGGCTACGTGGTGCGCTGGATCGACCAGGGCGTCGGCTGCTCCAAGGTGCCGGACATCAACAATGTCGGCCTGATGGAAGACCGCGCGACCCTGCGGATTTCCAGCCAGCACATCGCCAACTGGCTGCACCACGGCGTGTGCACCGAAGCGCAGGTGATGGAAGCCATGAAGCGTATGGCGAAGATCGTTGACGAGCAGAATGCCGGCGATCCCGCGTATCGCAACATGGCGCCGGATTTCGAAGGCAACGTCGCCTTCGAAGCCGCCTGCGAGCTGGTGTTCAAGGGCCGCGAGCAGCCCAGCGGCTACACCGAGCCGGTTCTGCACCGTCGTCGCATCGAGGCGAAAGCCAAATACGGTTGCTGAGACACCGCAATCCGTTACGCGGCTTACGCAAGCCCCACAAAAAACCCGGCACTGCCGGGTTTTTTGTTATTAAGCTGGGGCTGAGGATCAGGAGGCCTGAATGACACGACGCAGTATCAATGGGTGGGCCGTCGCGTGTGCGCTGCTGCTGCCAGCGGCGGTTCAGGCGGCTCAGGTAGACGTGAGAGACGCCCGCCAGGCCGGGCGGGGCGGCGTAGGTCTGACGTTCGATGACAGCCCCGGCCGCTGGCCAGCCCATGACATCATGTCCCTTCAGCTGGGTGTGCTGGCCAGCGACGAAGATCGCCTGCTGCGTGATGTGGACGAGTTCGAGCAGGAACTGGAGCGGCAGCAGAATGCCGTGGTCGCCGATGGCGACGCACTGGCCGACCGCATGGAAGCGGCCGACGGCAAGATTGCCCAAGTGGACCTTGGCGGTCAGTTGACCGTGGCGCCGATAACCGCGCAGCCGACGCTGATGCTGCGCCAGCAGACCCGTGTGGGTATCCGCTTTCGCTACGATGAGCGTGACCGCGAGACCCTGAACCGCGCGGCCAACACACCGGGCCTGATCGACCTGATTGGCGACCTGCTCGGCACCCCTTTTTTTGAACGCGACGATATCGAGTCTCGAGTCATCGCCACGGGCGTAGCGGTGACCGATCTGGGTATCCGTCAGGGCTGGCAACATGACGACGTCAACCTGCGCCTGGCTGGCACGCTGAAATACCAGCGCGTATCACTGCTCAACAGCAGCCAGCGCGCGTCACGATTCGATATCAGCGAACTGCTGCGCGGCGCCGAGCGCCGACACCATGACACCGCGAATATCGACCTGGCAGCGTTGTGGCACAGTGATGGCCCACGCCCCCTGGCGGTGGCGGCTACCGTGGAGAATCTGGTGCCGCAACGCTTCTCCGGGCCTGATGGCGTGCACTTCCACCAGCGGCCCCTGATTGCTGTGGCGCTGGGACAAGGCGGCGAACGCTGGCAGGCGGAACTGGGCGTAGATGTCACCCGCCGGACCGGCTACGGCGAGCTGGACAGTAGCCGCATGGCCCGCGTTGGCGGTGAATATCGCGTGGGCCGCCAGGGCAGGGTATCCGCCGGATACCGCCATGACCTCGACGGTAACGTGGCCCACACCGTAAGCCTGGGCGCCGGGCTGGCCGTGCGCCGGCTGCATCTGGATGCTGCCGTACTCGTGGGGGCAGGGGACACGTTGGGGGTGACTGCCGGGATCAGTTGGCGTGCTGCTGACGAGCAGTAACCCCGGCAGCACTCATGCGATGTCGTTCTCCTGACGCTGTTCGCGGCGTTGCTGCGCTTCCTGCCAGCGCTGCTCAGACGGCTTCCAGCCCTCGGCCAGAGCCTGTTCCCTCGTTTTGCCCCATGGGTAGTCTTTTGCGGCATCACTGGCCACGACGCAGTAATCCAGATAAGTGCGATTATCGAAGCGGCGCCAGTGATCTGGCTTTCGGTTGGTCTCGCGATCAAATTCCACCGTGACAGGGTCGAAGGGGCGGAAGCGTTCGTTGTACACGGTGTCAGGCAGGGGCTGCGAGACATCCATAAATTGCTGTAGCTCTTCCCATGCCAGATAAACCCCATGAACGTGATCAAACTGGTTGGGGTGTCCGATCAGGGTTTCTGAATAGCGGTGAGCCAGTTGCAGGACAAAGCTGCTGGAGCCGGTGGGGCCGGTGCGAAAGCTCATGTACGGGTCGAATTCGTCGAAGGGAATCTCCTGACGAGGCTGATCCTTGCCGAGATACAGGCTGACCATGCCAGTGCGGCGGTAGAAGCGAGTGTCTTTCTTTAGTTTGGGTTCGCCTCTGTTCAAATAACGAAGAATGACCCAGATTGAAAATAGCGGTAAAAAGAAGTATGTAAATAAGTAAATTCCATTACTTAATCCGGTGAAGATTCCTATAAAGATAGCAGAAAAAAGGCCGCCGGCAAAAGTGAACCATGCGATTACATACTGTAATGACCGCTGAAGGACCGGCCACTCAAGCAGATCAGGCCATGTGACCATTCTGTGTCCGCCGCGGTTTTCCTGCTCATACTGCTCGATCTGGATGCTACCTTTGACGTCCGAGGGCATATAGCCCATAGAGGCATGCTCTTTGCAGTGTGCGCCCGCCGGGAGCGTAATGCGCTGCCCCCTTGCCGTGCGCATAAGGAACCCGTCTTTGTGTTCGGGCTCCGGCGGCATCGAGCGCGGCTTCCGACTGTCGTAGGCGGTATCGGAATACACCGAAGTCTTGTCATTTGGGTTCATAGGGCGCTCAACGTACTGCGTGACGTCATGTTGTTGGAGCTTCGCGGCAGACATAAGGGACATCAAGGATGAGCATCAGACAAGATCATCTGCCTGAGCCTGTCTTCTTGCCTCTTGCTCCTCTCGCCAGCGTTGTTCGGAGGGCTTCCAGCCTTGGGCTAGAGCTTGCTGGCGGGTCTGACCCCAAGGGTATTCGCGGATTGCTCGATAGGAATGCATGCTAAGAGCATGAATGGCACCTTTGCTCATATTGAACCAGTAATCTCTGGTGCGGTTATGTTGTTCATCGTACATGCGAGATACGGGGTCCCAATGGCGGCAGCGCTCGTAAACGGGGGTCTCTGGTAGAGGGCGGGAGATATCCATGAAATCGCATAGCTGCTCCCATTCGGCTTTTAAATCTTCCTCGAACATGAAGGAATTATGGTATCCAACTGCGGTATTGGAATAGCGATGAACCAGATTCAAAACCAGATTTGAGCTGCCTGTGGGGCCGGTGGTGAAACTGACATAGGGGTCAAACTCGTCGAAGGGTATTTCTTGCCGATTTCCCTTGCCCAGATAGATGCTGACCATACCGGTACGGCGTAGGAATCGAGTATCGGTCTTTAATTTTGGCTCTTTACGTGTTAAGAATTTTACAATAATCCATATGGATACGGGAAAAAAAAGGAAAAAGAAAACTTCCTCCGCTGACGGGCCGGAGGGAAGTAAAGACATGATACTTACACCTCCCCCGCCTATAAGTAGCATTACCCCAAAAATATGATTAAGCATTCGAATGAAAACAGGCCACTCGAAGATGTTTCCCCATATTTTCTTCACATGAGGACCATCCTCCTGCGATGGTGGCCGAGACCAAATGCCACGGCGTTTTGCAACCTTGTGCCAGTGACCGGCAGTTTCTAGTCCAAGAAATTCCTGGCAATGCGATTTCTTAGGAAGATTAACAGGTTTGCCGAGTGACTTATTGAGAAAGTAGCCGTCATCACCGCGATCTCTGGCCGGCGGCAGATCGCGGGGCTTTTCGCTGTTATAGGCAGTATCTGCGTAGTAGTTCAGTTCGTTATCGGTCATCGTTCGGGCTGCCTTGTGATTAGAGGCGCAGTTTCTGTGAGCGAGCCCAGCCGCTGGTGAGACGCTGTTCTTCTGCCTGGCACGCCATTGCACTCTCATTGGCATAATCAAGAATAGATTGCAGTGCGGCATGATCGGCGTCAGCGAGATCGGCAGTGGGTAAATAGTCTTCGGTCTGGCTGTTCCAGATGCGGCATAGGGCTTCGCATTCGCCGCCGGCTGG